>JBKHES010000054.1:0-14040 GCA_046540695.1 Desulfobacterales bacterium | reverse complement strand
CAAAGGAGAAGGGAAATTGGAAAATAACCGGCACTACAGCAATACCGAGAAAGCCTCAGTTTCGCTTAACAAGACCCGGCTCGGAGAATTGATGCTGTCCCGTGGACTGATTAACCATACCCAGCTCGAAGAAGCCCTAAAGCGCCAGACCCAGGTGGATGAACACATAGGATCCATTCTGCTCGAAATGGGTCATGTTACCATGGCGGAGCTTCTTGATTTCCTTTCCGCACAATTCGGAGTGCCTGCTGTCAACCTTTTCGACATGGATATCGAACCTAAGGTGGCTGCAATGATATCGCCTGAAAAAATAAGGGAGAAAAATATACTTCCGGTTTCAATAAACGGAAACAGGCTTACCATGGCCATGACAAATCCCAAGGATCTTGACACCATAACCGAGCTTGAATTCCGGCTGGGCAAAAAAATAGATCCCGTGCTGGTGCCTTCGTTTATGATGGAAACCGCAATTGAGACCCTGATGGAAAAACCCTCGGGGAAAATCAGCGGCAAGGAACTGGAGAGAAGATCCACATTCGGAAGGGAAGGGGGCAGGACAGGCACAAAACTTGTCTCCCTGTTGAAAAAGGCGGTAGGGATCGGTGCAAGCGACCTTATCCTCACTGCCGGCGCACCTCCGTCCCTCAGGGTTGCAAACTACATAAGACGCCTTGCAGCACCGCCTTTGACACCTGCGGATTGCGAAACCTATGCCAGAGAAATGATGTCGGATTATGTGCGCAATGTTTTCGCAGAGGAAAATGAAGCAGATTTTTCAGTTACTTACCCGGAGATAAGCAGGTTCAGGGTAAATGCTTACAGGCAGCGCAATTCAGTTGCCCTGGCCATACGCCCGATTATAGAAAACATCCCTTCCGCAGAGGAGCTAAACATCCCTTACTGGCTCATGGATTCTGCTCTTAACCCCACGGGACTTATAATTGTAAGCGGGCCTGCAGGCCACGGCAAGTCCACCACCCTGTATGCCATGGTGGACATGATCAACAACAACAAGCGAAAGAATATAATATCCCTGGAAGATCCGGTGGAGTACCTGCACAAGCACAAAAAGAGCAACATAAGCCAGCGCCAGGTGGGCACTGATACCCCCAGTTTTTATTCAGGCCTGAAGTCCGTGCTCCGGCAGGCCCCTGACGTGATTGTTATAGGAGAAATGCGCGACAGGGAAAGCTTTGAAATCGCGCTGCAGGCATCCTATACAGGGCACCTGGTGATAACTACCATGCATGCGGCCAACTCCACGGTTGCCCTTGAAAACACGATACAGATGTTTGAGCCCCACAAGCAGAACCTTATAAGGATGATGCTCGCAGACGCGCTTATCGTGTCGGTTGCCCAGCGGCTGGTACCCCTGAAGGACGGTTCCGGACGGATACTTGCAGTGGAGCGCCTGATTAACTCGCAACGGATCAAAAACATACTCAGGGAGGGCAAGACCCACCAGATCCGCAGCCAGATGCAGCAGGGCACTGAGGATTTCACATCCATTGATATAGAGCTTGCAAGACTTTACAAAAACGGCCGCATCAATTTGGAGGAAGGAGAGGTTTTCGCCAATGACGGCGGTCATTACAGAGATATTGCCCTCGGCAGATAAAATTCTGGTTTAACCGATCATCTGGTTCATTTCAAAAATGGGCAAACATATTGAAAGTACAATAAACCCCACAACCACGCCCATGAAAAGGATGATCAGAGGTTCGAGAAGGGCGGTCATCGCAGATACCGAGGATTCAACCTCGTTTTCGTAAATATCTGCAATCTTGGCCAGCATGGCTTCAAGTTCCCCGCTGTTTTCACCCACCTGGATCATCTGTATGGATATATGCGGAAATACGTTTGAAGCTTCAAGGGATTTTGCAAGCGCTCCTCCCTTTTCCACGTTTAGTGAGGCGTTTTGGACCGCATCCGCAATTATCCGGTTTCCAACTATATTTTTCACTATGTCCAGGGACGCCATCAAAGACACCCCGTTTTCAAGAAGAGAGCCCAGGGTTCGGGCAAAGCGGGCGGTTGCCAGTTTGGTTTTTAATTCACCTGCAAGCGGCAGCTTCAAAATCAGCCCGTCAAACAAGTACCCTCCTCGCCGAGTGCCTTTTATCCGCCTCAGCACGAGAAATACCACAGCAGCTGCAAGCAAAAGAGCCCACCAGGCGTTTTTCATAAAACTGCTTACGCTTATGAGTATAATGGTGGGCAGGGGAAGGGCCTGGTTCATGTCCTCAAAGATCGAGGTAATGCTGGGAACTATATAGGTGAGAAGGAAAATCAGGATAAGCGTGCCCACGAAAAACATGAGAACCGGGTAGGCAACAGCTGAACGGACACTGCTGGAAATTGCCTGCTGTCTTTCGGTGATATCAGCCAGCCTGTTTAAAACCAGTTCCAGTGTTCCTGATGTCTCGCCCGAGCTAACCATGTTTACGTATATTTCAGAGAATATATCAGGATAATTGCCCAATGCCGCGGCAAAGCTGCTGCCTTCTTCTATGGCATCTTTTATGTGTGCAAGGGCCTGCTTGAGCCTGTGTGATCCTGTCTGGGGGATCATGGTGTAGAGGGCGGAAACCAGGGGAAAACCGGCTGCCAGCAGCGTGGCAAGCTGCCTTGTCATGATGGCGAGTTCAGCCTGCTTTACGCGGCCGGAAAATGGCTTGAACCAGCGGCTGATATCAGCGCCGTGCTGCTTTCCTGTCTCGTATACCTCTTTTATTGATATGGGATATATGCGTGAGGCCCGCAATTTTTGCCTTGCGGCAACGGTGCTTTCCGCGTCTATTATGTCTGTGACTGTCTTGCCTTTTACGTTCAGGGCGGTGTATTGATAAATCGGCATTGCTGGTTGTCCGGCAGTATTTAATTTTTATTAACAATTAAAGAGTTTTTATAATATCAGCACGCAGTATTAATTTCAATCAGGAAACATCAGGAAACAAGGGCTGCAGGTTCGGTGCCGGAATTGCAGGTTGACAAGAAAACAGTGTGACTTATATATAAGAACTTTCCAAAACAATTTCCACAAAACAAGGGGAAGATAATATGCTTAAAGTTGGGTTTATAGGATGGCGCGGAATGGTTGGTTCGGTTCTAATGGAGCGGATGCTGCAGGAAGGCGATTTCAGCGGCTTCGAACCAATCTTTGCCTCCACTTCACAGGTGGGGCAGGCTGGACCGGACCTGGGTTTTGACGTCCCTCCTCTGGCTGATGCATTTGACACTGACACCCTTTCAGATACTGATATCATAGTTACCTGTCAGGGAAGCGATTATACAAAAAAGGTCTATCCGGAACTCCGGCAGAAGGGATGGAAAGGTTTCTGGATTGATGCCTCGTCAGCCCTTCGCATGGAAAATGACAGCATAATTGTGCTGGACCCCGTGAACCGGGACATAATAGACAGCTCAATTAACCGGGGAATAAAAAATTTTATCGGAGGAAACTGCACTGTAAGCCTGATGCTCATGGCGGTGGGCGGGCTGTTTCGGGCCGGGCTCGTGGAATGGATGTCCTCCATGACCTATCAGGCTGCATCCGGGGCAGGAGCCAAAAATATGCGGGAGCTTGTCTCGCAGATGAACGTAATCGGCAGGTCTGCTGAATCACTGGTGGCTGACCCGTCATCCGCGATTTTGGATATAGACCGCAGGGTCATGGATGCCATGGCTGGCAAGGACTTTCCGGTGGAAAATTTCGGGTTTCCGCTTGCCGGAAGCCTGCTTCCCTGGATTGACAGCCTCATGGAAAACGGCCAGACCAAGGAGGAATGGAAAGGATTCGCGGAAACCAACAAGATTCTTGCAAACAAAGAGCCCATACCCATAGACGGCATCTGCGTGCGTATCGGGGCCATGCGCAGCCACAGCCAGGCCATGACCATCAAGCTGAGCCGCGATGCAGGAGAAGATGAAATAGCTGATATAATAGCTTCTTCAAACGACTGGGCAGAAGTTGTGCCCAACACCAAAGAAGAAACCCTTGCGAGGCTCACCCCTGCAGCTGTATCAGGCAGCCTGTCCGTACCTGTGGGGCGGATAAGGAAGATGAACATGGGCCCGAAGCATCTGGGCCTTTTCACGGCAGGAGATCAGCTTCTCTGGGGAGCAGCCGAGCCTATCAGGCGTATGCTTAAAATAGCCCTGGAATACACCGGATAACTTTATAAAGCACCAAGTGCAAACAGCGCCAGGTTGCCGGAGATGTGTATGGCAACAGGCACCAGCAGGTTTTTTTCTATTTCATAGGACAGGGCAAAAACAACTCCGCCCACGGTCTGAGTTACGGGCAGGCCGGTTCCGTGGTGGGCAGCCGCAAAAACGATACTTGAACCGGCCACGGCCGCCAGTGCACCGTAACGCCGGAGTACCCCGAAAACAGCCCCCCTGAAGATAAGCTCCTCTGCAAAAGGCGAGATAATTCCTCCCACTGCTATAAATACAAGCAGCCTTGCAGGGGAGCCGGGCAGATCGACGCTGATCATTTTAAGAGGCTCAAAACCAGTTGAATAAAGAACTGCGCCAGCCGCTGCAGCAGCGCATCCAAACCCTGCGGACCATAAAATCCCCCTCACAGCTCCCGGCCATACTGCAGGAGGACTTATGCCGGGCAGGCCTGCACTTTTGCTCAGACCAAATGCCGCTGCCATAAGAACCGCAGCATCAAGCGTCCTTGCAATTGCCGCGGCAGCCAGCGGATCCTCAAAAAGTGCAGCAGCACAGATTTCAATTGCAATAACCGCTCCCAGGACAATGGCAAACGGCTTTAATTCGTATACGGCAGTTTCTGTTTCCATCCGAGCTGTCTCATGGCTTTGTATGCGTATTGCTGGACATACCAGTGCTCTATGCCGTTGATTCGACGGCGGATGAATTCCGCAGTACGACTGTCTCCCGTTGCTGCCAGGCCGGCATAAGCCATGCAGGCAACATTGGGGGAGGGATCGTGTGTCATGGTAATGAGCATGCTCAAGGCTTCAGGGCTGTCTGATTCCCGGAGGGCCCGTGCCATCCAGTATCGCACCGCAACATGCGGGCTTTTTGTCAGCTCCCGGGTTATTTGCAGATCCACCGGATCCCGGTTCTGCACTGCAATTGCCTTTAACCCGCTTCTCTGCTCATACCAGTTATCGGATTCAATTGCGGCCCTGATTGACTCAATATCACCTGGCTCTGTTTCTTCTGCGTAGAAGGGAACCAGAAACGCCGCTGCAAGAACCAGGCAGATAGCCGAAGCCGCTGCGCTGCGCAATGGAATGGATCGCACAAACCAGAGCCCCACGCACATCCCGCAATGAACAAAAATATACAGACCCAGGGGAAAACCGGATGCAAGGCCGGCCAGTGTAAAGAGCCGAAGAAATTGGCTTTTGTCTGCAAGCTCTGAAAATGTTTCCAGCGTGGTGCCCGGCCTTGAAAAAAAGTCATCCCTTTCTGTTTCAAAAAGCACTTTTCCGTCCCTGGCGAATTCAAAACCCAGAGCCCCGGCCCTGACGGTTATTCTGGCTGCATTTGCGTTTGAAACAGGAAGGAAGTCGAACTCGATCAGCCTTCCTGAAAGATTGCGGGCAAGAACTTCAGAACTTTCGTTTTCTATGGTGCAGGCGTTTAAAAGCCTGGCTGCGGGGGGTTTTATGATTTCTGCAGGATACAGGGTGTAGGTGTAGTAAAATTCATTTACCTGCCTGCCCGCTGGATTGGACAAAAGAACCCTGTCTCGTATGTCCAGAAACACATCCTGCTGCAGGCAGGGCAGCCATGCTATTGCCGCGGCGATAACCGCGATGATGTGGGCTGTGCGAACATATCCGTCTCCGGGCTGAGCAGTATTCATACACCTCACGGAAGCTGCAAATACCGCAGCAGGCACTGCAAGGAAAACAATTGTGAAACCCGGGTTCAACCCTTCCAGGTTACAGGCTGCTGCACCTGCCAGCCATGCGGCTGTAATCAATGCGCTGAAAAACCGGCTCTCCGCAAATATCCGCTTTTTGAGCCAGGCAGCAAAAAAACCGGCCAGGCTCAGGGCAGCTCCCGCGGTTACAGTGAAAAACACGGCGCCGCAAAAGGCAGGCATCAGGCCGTCCATGCCATCGAGCACATGTTTGTTCGGAATTACCAGGTATCCCGAGGCTTTTAGGACGCTTAGTTCAATCTGAAGTTCAAGGTTTGAGACAAAAACAAGTATTGTGAAAAGAGCCTGGGAAAGCGCCAGCCCTCCTGCAAAAACTGCCGCTGGAAACACAAGCCTTTTCATGAATCATGCCCCGATCATCTCAAGCAGTGCATCCATTGCAAGCCGGTAGCCTCGGGTGCCGAGTCCTGATATCTGGCCGGTGACCACATCCGCAATCATGGAATTGTGCCTGAAGGACTCGCGGCTGTATATGTTTGAAATGTGGACTTCTATAACAGGAATATCGAGCAGAAGGATCGCATCACGCAGCGCCACGCTGGTGTGAGTGTAGGCTGCCGGATTTATGATCATTGCATTGCATGTCCCCGAGGCCCGCTGCACGGCCTCCACGATTTCACCCTCGTGGTTGGACTGAAACACGTGGACCTCGAGACTGTTTTTTTCAGCCTTGCGCCTGAGTTCCTCGTTTATGCCTGAAAGGGTTTGTGCTCCGTATGTCTCAGGCTCCCTGGTTCCGAGCATGTTCAGGTTGGGACCGTGTATTACGGCAATCTTTTTTATTTCCATCACCGGCTCCTTTCGCTGCAGGTTTTTATTGCCGCATTTTTACTTCGAGCCCTGCGCATTGCCTTCAACCGCTTTTTTAAAAGAATCTATGGTTTCGGCATAGTCAGGGCTGCCGAAAACCGCGGATCCTGCCACAAATACATCCGTTCCCGCAGCAGCAATTTCGGGTATTGTTTCCCTGTTTACACCGCCGTCAAGCTGTATCAGGGTGGAAAGTCCCTTTCTGACAATGGTCTGCTTTAGGGCATGGACCTTGTCAAGGGTTGAGCGGATAAAGGACTGCCCCCCGAAGCCCGGGTTTACGCCCATTAGAAGTACAAAATCTATATCCTCCAGAATCCAGTCCAGGACTGAAAGAGGGGTGGCGGGGTTTACAACAACGCCGGGACGGCAACCCGATGACCTTATCAGCTCCACGGTCCGGTGAAGATGGGGACATGTTTCCGTGTGGACCGAAATAAATTCTGCTCCGGCCTCTGCAAAGGCAGGAATGAATTTGTCAGGGTTTTCAATCATCAGGTGCACGTCCAGCGGCAGGGATCCAGAGCGGCTAACCGCCTCGACTATCATGGGGCCCAGGGTTATGTTGGGAACGAAGTGCCCGTCCATTACATCCACATGGATCCAGTCAGCACCTGCTTTTTCAACATCGCGGATCTCCTGGCCGAGCTTTGAAAAATCAGCTGAAAGAATCGAAGGTGCAATCATAATATTCATTGGTAATTCTCCGTGGCTTGATAAAAAAGTTTCACGTTTGCCGGGTTATATTTTTTTAAATCTTGCAATAAAAAATCCGTCGGTTCCATGCAGGTGAGGAAACAGGCGCAGATATCCTTTTTTATCCGCATCAACCACGGGATCCCCGGATCTGCCGCCTATTGGGTCTATCCCGAATTCCCTCGATTTTTCGCAGAACCCGTCTGCCACTGAATCGGTTTCTTCCGGCTCCATGCTGCAGACGGCGTAAACCAGAGTGCCTCCGGGCTTCAGGTGCCCGGCAGCCCCGGCCAGGATTCGTGCCTGCCTGAGGCTGTGGCGCTCAAAGTCGCGTTTATGCGAAGACCACTTTATGTCAGGATTCCTCCGGATAACACCAAGCCCCGAGCAGGGGGCATCCACCATTATCCTGTCAAAACCCTCCGCGTCCGGATCACCGCCGGGTGATTCCATGTCCAGGCAGCAGGTTTGTACTATGGTGATTCCGAGCCTTTTCATTTCAGACTCAAGGATGCGCAGTTTAGCTCCTTCCGAGTCCGCGGCCACCAGCCTGCCCTGATTTTCCATGCACTGCGCAAGGTGTCCGGTCTTGCCGCCGAGCCCGGCGCATGCGTCAAGTACGGATTCTTCCGGCTGAGGTGCAAGCACCAGGCCTGCCAGCTGGGCGGCCTCGTCCTGGACCTGGAACAGGCCGTCTTCAAACCCGGGCAAGTGGTCAACCGGGCTTGCTATTCCGTGCAAGGCTATTCCGTGCCTGGAATATGTTGTTTTTTCAGCAGAATCCGCAGAATCATACAGTTTTTCAACAAGGCGGTCCCTTGTTGTCTTCAGGGTGTTTGCCCGTATTGTCACAGGCGGGATTTGGTTTAAATACCTGCATAAAACCCTGGTTTCCCCGATGCCGAACCTGTTTTTCCAACGCTTTACCAGCCACTGCGGAAAAGACTGCTCCACCGCCAGCGCCTTTACGGGATCTTTTTCAGGGTCGGGCCCTGAAACATTATGCCGGCTGCGTGCAGCGCTTCTGAGCAGTCCGTTTACAAACCTGACAACCTGGCCCGGGGCAAACTCCTTTGCCATCTCCACTGAGGTATTTACTGCAGCGGACTCCGGAATCCTGGACATAAACATCATCTGAAAGACGCCAATGCGAAGGATGTTTAATATTTCAGGCTTTATCCTTTTAACCGGTCTGCTGGCAAACGAGGCAATATGCCAGTCCAGGTTTGCGCGCCAGCGCAGCACCCCGTATACGAGAGCGTTAGCAAGAGCCCTGTCACGCCGGGGCATCCGGGAAAACAGGCTGTGAGATTGTTCATCCAGGATCCGGTCCAGGTTGGAATTTCGCCTTGCAAGTTCGTTTAAAACAAAAAGCGCGGCCTTCCTGGGATCGGTAAAATTCATTTCAATACGGTTGCCGGGGCAAGTGGCCAGCCCTTGAGAAATTCCTCTACATTCATCCGCCTGCCTGATTCAGCCTGGATTTCCTTTATGGAAACCGCGTCTTTTCCGGCAGCCACCCGAAGCTCGTTGTCAAATGCATCAATCACCGTTCCGGGTTCGTATTCCGGACTGCCGGGGCGGACCTCTGCCCTGTATATGTTGAGCCGTCTGCCGTCTGCATAAGTATAGGCCCCGGGCCAGGGAGACATGCCGCGGATAAACCTTTCAACGTATTTGGCACTGCCGGTCCAGTCTATCCGGCCGTCTGATTTTTTCAGAATCGGAGCATACGAGGCCGCGGCGTGATCCTGCGGCTTCGGGCGGATACTCCCCCGGGTGAAGCCCTCAAGTGTTTCTTCAAGCACTTCGGCGGCTATTTGGGCAAGCCTGTCATGCAGGCTTCCTGCAGTATCATCGGCATAAACAGGCGTGGTTTTTGAAAGCAGGATTTCGCCGGTATCCATGCCCTTGTCCATGAGCATGCTGGTTACGCCCGTTTGGTTTTCCCCGTTTATTATGGCCCACTGTATTGGGGCGGGCCCCCGGTACTTGGGCAAAAGCGAGGCATGCAGGTTGACGGCTCCCATGGCAGGCATTTCCAGCAGGCGCCTGGGCAGGATGTGGCCGAATGCCACAACCACGAAAAGATCGGGGCGAAGCTCGTACAGGGTGTCGTAGAACTCCCGGGTCTTTACAGATTCCGGCTGAATAACCTCATATCCCAGCTCTTCTGCCGCCTGCTTGACGGGCGGCTTTGCAATCCGCCTGCCACGGCCCCTGGGCCGGTCTGGCTGGGAAACCACAAGGGAGATCCTGTGACCGCTTTGATGAAGGGCCTTAAATGCCGGTACAGCGAAATCCGGCGTTCCCATGAATATTGCGTTGAGTTGGGTCATCAGTCGCCTTTGAGCTCCTTTTGCCTCTTTCTCTTATACATCTGCCGCTTTAACGCGCTGATACGGTCAATAAACAGTATTCCGTTTAAATGATCTATCTCGTGCTGCAATATTACAGAAAGCAGGCCGGTGGCTTCAAATTTCAGATTTTTGCCGTGCCTGTCGGCGCCTTCCACAACAACGCGCTCGTAGCGCTGCACGTCGGATCTGAACTCCGGGACGCTGAGGCAGCCCTCGTTTTCGGAAATGGTTTTTCCTTCAGCCTCAATGATTTTCGGATTTACAAGGACATAAAAATTGCGGCTCTCAGGGTCTGCCTCGGGGTCGAAAACGATTACGCACTTGTCGATTCCCGCCTGGGTGGCGGCAAGTCCTACTCCAGGGGCCTCATACATGGTTTCTGCCATGTCGTCTATGAGCTGCTGAAGATCATCGTCTATTTTTTCAACCGGTTTTGCCGGTTGCTTGAGCAGGGGGTCAGGGTATGTTAGGATTTCCAATATACTCATTTTATTATTGTTCTTTATTATTTGTTATGATTCAGATCCATGCCTGAAAGGATCTTTCGCGCGGAATCTATGTCTTTTCCGATCTGTTCTGAAAGTTCCTCTATGCTGTTGAATCTTTTTTCATCTCTTATTCGTTCGATGAAATTCACCTGAATCTTCTGTCCGTAAAGATCTCCGCTGAAATCCAGAATGTGGACTTCAACTGTAAAAATATAATCATCAAATGTGGGGCTGTACCCTATATTTGCAACCGCCTTGTAACTTTTCTCCGCGATTTCCGCGACAACTGCATAAACCCCTGTCTTAGGGCAGAGTTCGTCCTGTATCTGAATATTTGCGGTGGGAAACCCGAGCTTTCGCCCGCCGCGGTCCCTGCCGGAGGTCACCTCGCCTCTGAGCTGGTAATAACGGCCGAGAAGCGGCCTTGCATCTGAGACTCTTCCTGCTTCTATGATTTCCCGGATCCTGGTGCTGCTTACCCGTTCCCTGCCGTCAGGCGAAACAGGAACCCAATTCGGTACAATTACTTCGAATCCGTATTTTCCGGCACGCTCCTGGAGAAACTCAACGTTTCCCTTCCGGTTTCTGCCAAAGGTGTAGTCCCTTCCTATGACCACCGCCTTGATCCCGATTTTTTCAACAAGGATTTTTTCCAGGAATTCCGCGGCGGTTACAGCTGCAAAGGATTGGTCAAACGGAATGCATATGAGCACGTCTATGCCGATTTGTTCGATAAGCTCGATTTTCTGTTCCAGAACCGTTATAAGCGGCGGAGATCCGTTATTTCCAAGGATCTTGACCGGATGAGGGTCAAAGGTAATGGCCACTGCGGTTCCGTTTATCTGTCGTGCCTTTTCGATGACCTGCCTTAAAATAGCCTGATGCCCAAGGTGCACTCCGTCAAAATTGCCTATGGCAACCACTGCGTTTTCAAACGGGCCGCTTATTTCCTCTATTCCGTGTATTATCTTCATATCAACAACATGCGCGGTTTCATAAACACTGACTGGTTGAAAGATTAAGCTTGACAACAAAGTAATATGGCTTTATATAAAAAATTTGGTCTTTGATCAATGATTGTTTTGGCAGTATTTGCATGCATTGTTTTTGTGCCGAAGTGGCGGAACTGGTAGACGCGCTAGGTTCAGGGTCTAGTGGGGGCTTCTCCGTGGGAGTTCGAATCTCCCCTTCGGCACCATTAAACAGATAAAGGTCGTAATTCTAACGAGTTACGGCCTTTTTTGCGTTTGCGGGGTGCATATAGGGTGCACAAGGACCTTAAAAAAGGCGAAAAAAAAGAGGGCCCGGCATAACCGAACCCTCTTTTTTATAGACTTTAGCCTGATAAAAATTTTACGGCAAAAGCAACCGCATGTATTTCTATGTTCTGCGGCTTTTTAAGAAACCTGAGCTCCTAGTCGCTCATCTCATCGATTTTTTCCTGAAGCTCAGAATCATTCTGAAGAGCCATGCTTATTTCGTTGTAGGTCTGGACATCAAGGCCCGCATCCTCTATGGCCTCTACCATCTGGTCTGCATACTTGTCCTGCAGCTCCCTTGCCTTTTCAGTGTCTTCCACTCCGCTTAGCTCATCAGAATACTCGGACCTGATATCATCGACTTCTGTCTGGGCACTGGCGAATTTTTCAAGATCTTCATCACTGAAGTCTTCCGCAGTCTTTTCAGGCTGTTCATACTCGTATTCCTCCTGACCCTCCTGACCCTCCTGACCCTCCTGGGCTGCAAGCGGGGCCGCGGCTATAAAGCACAAAATAGCCGCCATGGAAATCACTTTCCAAATTGTTTTTTTCTGCATGATTCTTGCTGTCATTTTAATACCTCCAGTTGGTTTTGGTTTAATGGTAAAGCCTATTAAGACCGGTTTTACTTATTTTACAGTGCATTCTTTATGCCAGAGCGTGGACGGAAATATGTAGATACATAATAATTTGATTTATTGCAAAATTCAGACATGTTTTTCCGATCTGTTGAGTCCGATCTGTTGTGTTAAAATGTCACATGTGTTATTTTGTCATTTAATTTGCACAGGATTAATACGCTGCGGATTGTTTTTTTATCCTAAAATAAAAACCTAATACTTATTTAAGGAGAGAGCAATGTCTGGGCTTGTATCCCAACAATCTCAGGAAAATGAAAAAGAACGGATCCTGGTTGTTGAAGATGACCATGGCCTTGCCGGCCTGTTAAACGAAGAACTCGAGGATGCCGGATACCTGGTAAAAGGTGCTTCTTCAGCCGAAGAAGCCGTGGCTCTGCTCAAAACATGGGAGCCGGACCTGGTGGTAAGCGACTTGAGGCTGCCTGGAGAAGACGGCATGGCCCTTCTGCAGCGCACCACCCAGCTGCATGCCCAGCCCGGTTTTCTCATTATCACTGCATTCGGCAGCATACCGCAGGCAGTGGAGGCGCTGAAGTCAGGAGCAGACGACTTTCTGGCAAAGCCGCTGGATCTGGAGCACTTCCGCCTCAGCGTGGACCGTATACTGCGCAACAGAAGGCTGCAGAAGGAAGTCCGCCGTTTCAGGGAACTCATGGCAAATGAGGGTTTCCAGGGAATGATCGGAAGAAGCCGTAAAATGCGCGTGATGTTCGATCAGCTAAGAGAAATCGCCGAAGCCCAGGGTCCAGTTTTGATCCTTGGTGAAAGCGGGGTGGGAAAGGAGCTTGTGGCAAAGGCTATCCACGACCTGAGCCCGAGGCATAAAGCTCCGTTTCTGGCAGTAAACTGCGCCGGCATCCCCGCGGAGCTACTGGAAAGCGAGTTTTTCGGGCATGAGGAAGGTGCATTCACAGGGGCAGTGAAAAAAAGACAGGGGCTTTTCCAGCGCACCGACAAGGGTTCTTTGCTTCTCGACGAAATAGGTGAAATGCCCTACAGCCTTCAGTCCAAGCTGCTGCGCGTGCTACAGGACGGCACTTTCAGGCCCGTGGGCGGCAGCAGGGAGCACCAGGTGGACGTAAGGGTAATCTGCGCCACCAACCAGGAGCTCGAAGGAAAAATGGCATCAGGCCAGTTCCGCCAGGACCTGTATTACCGCCTTGAAACCTTCAGCATCACCGTGCCCCCTCTTCGGGAACGAAAAGACGACATTCCCCTTCTGGCAGCGCATTTCTTAAACAGGTACTGCCTCCAGATGGGAAAAGAGATAGAAGGGCTGACCACGGAAGCCCAAGACCTTTTGAATCAGTATTCTTTTCCCGGCAACGTTCGGGAGCTTCAAAACATCATAGAAAGGGCTGTTACCTTCTGCCACGGCAGCCGCCTGGACGTGGAGCACCTGCCCACGAGGATCAGGCAGTTTGCCTCCGCTTCATTCCAGGCTCCTTCGGAATCGCGTGACAGTATAATTTCCGGTATTATGAATGAAAACGAAATGCTGCCCACATTGCAGGAACTGGAAAAACGATATATCGAGCAGGTTATCGAAAAGACCGACGGAAACAAAAGACGGGCGGCAGCCATCCTGGGGGTAAGCAGAAGGACGCTTTACAGGCACCTGGAATAGGGTGGAACTGGCCGGGTTTTCGGGTGGAAAAAACAAAAAAAGAGCTTAACCGAATCGGCTAAGCCCCTGATATTCGTGGCGCGCCCGGCAGGATTCGAACCTGCGACCTACGGATTCGTAGTCCGGCACTCTATCCAGCTGAGCTACGGGCGCGCGGATAAAACAACTGCGATCCTTCATAAGCGATAAGGCCGGCATTGTCAATGATAAGTTGACAGGACTGTTTGCGT
>JBKHES010000053.1:0-14239 GCA_046540695.1 Desulfobacterales bacterium | reverse complement strand
AAATGGTCCTTGAGGATTCCGGCATTGATCCGCAGCGGTTTGCCATTGAATGGGTTTCTTCAGCCGAGGCCCCGCGTTTTGCAGAAAAGGTCACCGGTTTCACGGAAACAATAAAGGCCCTTGGCCCCTGCATGGCCGACACCCGGCAGCACGCGGCCGGTTAATACCGGCAGCAGGCCATTTCAGGGGAAATCCGGCCGGCGGCACAAGCCGCGATCCGGTCAACAAAAAGCGGGGGGGAGTTTTATGACAGCAAAAGTTGCAAGTGACTGGTTAAATTCATGTTCGGGATGTGAGATCGCGGTGGTGGATCTGGGTGAACGCCTGCTGACCGTGCTGGATCTCGTGGAGTTTGTTCATATCCCCGCGCTCATGGACCACAAGTATTACGGCCAGATGGGCGACGGCCAGCATCTGACGTTTCCGGAAGCGGATCTGGGCATTATCAGCGGGGGTATCAAAAACGAAGAACATCTTGAGGTGGCCCGGGAGATGCGCAGAAAATGCGGCGCCGTAATTGCCATCGGGACCTGTGCCACTCACGGCGGTATTCCGGCCCTGGCCAATTCCTGGACCACCCGGGAGCTTATGGACCGGTATTATTCCACGGAAACCACGGATGCCTGCGACGGGTTTCCCCACGAAGGGCTGCCCCCGGTACTGGACCGGGTGTATGCTCTGGATGAAAAAATTGACGTGGACATATATCTTCCCGGCTGTCCGCCGCATCCGGACCAGGTTTTTGCCGCCCTGACAGCTTTTCTGGAGGGCAAAACCCCGGAGCTGCCTACAAAAAGCGTCTGCGACACCTGCCCCGCCATCCGGGAGGGCAAGGGAAAGGTGGGCGAACTCCGGCGGTTTTTCCGGGCACCGCAGTACAAGTCTGCAGATGAGCCCCTGGATCAGATGCGATGTTTACTGGAGCAGGGGCTTTTGTGCATGGGCCCGGTTACCCGTGCGGGATGCGGCGGAGACGGGGTGGTTCCCAGGTGCATTTCCGCCCGTGTTCCCTGCCGGGGATGTTACGGTCCTGTGCATCAGAATGGCAACCAGCGCATGGATATGCTAAACGCCCTGGCCTCAAACGGCATCTCTGTTGCGTCCCTTCCGGAGTCGGTTTCCATGCTGCGGTTTTCCGGCGGGCACGGAATGCTGAAACCTGCCCGCAGATAAAAGGAGGTTTTATGACCGACACGCGCACCATCAAGATCTCGCCCATCACCCGGATCGAGGGGCATGCCGCCATTGCAATCGACCTTGATGATACCGGCAACGTGGCTGACTCAAAAGTTCATTTCCAGGCCATCCGGGGTTTTGAAAAATTCGTGGAAGGAAAGCCCGCAGAAGAGCTGCCCAGGATCGTAAACCGGATCTGCGGGATCTGCCCCTGGCACCATCACCTGGCCTCCAACAAGGCAGTGGACCGGTGTTTCGGCGTCACTCCTCCGCCTGCCGGCCAGAAACTGCGGGAGCTGATTCATTCCATCGCCCATGCCGAAGACAAGCTTCTGCATTTCTTTTTCCTGGCGGCAGCAGACTTTGTGATCGGCCCGGATGCGGATTACGCGGTTCGAAATGTCATCGGCGTGGCCAAGGCCAACCCGGATCTGGCCAAAAAAGTGGTTCAGATGCGCTACAAGGCCAAGATGATGATCGAGAAATTCGCAGGCAAGGCCATCCATCCCGTGGCCGCGGTCACAGGCGGATTTGCCAAAGCCATGACAGAAGAAGACCGCAAATGGATGCTGGCTGAAATGCGCGAGATTTATGATTTTGCCCGCTTCACCATGGATTTTGCAAAAAAGGATATTTTCCCGAAATACATGGATGCCATCACCAGCCTGGGAGTTATAAACACCGGGTTTATCGGCACGGTGGATGATCACGGGGCTTTAAACCTGTATGACGGGAAAATAAGGCTCATGAAACCCGACGGCTCTTATACGGATTTTGATTCCGGCGATTACACGGATTATATCGGAGAGCATGTGCCGTCCTGGTCATACGGGAAATTTCCCTATGCCCGGTTCTGGAATGAAGGATTTTCTCTGGATCTGGACCATCCAAAGGGTGTATATAGATCAAATACCCTGGCCCGGATTAACGTGGCCGATCACATGGCCACCCCTGCGGCCCAGGAGGAATTGGAGGAGTATAGGGAGCTTTTCGGCAGGCCGGCCCAGGCAACGCTTCTGTATCATTACGCAAGGTTAATTGAGGAGGTTTATGCCTGCGAACACGCAATCGAGATGCTTGAAGACCCGGATATAACAGATACAAACGTGCGCGCCGAAGCCGAGCCCAAAGCCGGCCGGGGCGTGGGGTGCGTGGAAGCCCCCCGGGGCACCCTGATCCATGACTATTCCACTGATGAAAACGGCCTGATCACCCGGGCCAACCTGATCGTGGGCACCACCCACAACCTGGGGCCCATCAACATGAGCGTGGACCAGGCCGCCCGCTCGCTTATCCGCGACGGCCGCGTGGACGAAGGGGTATTAAACAGGGTGGAAATGGCGGTGCGCGCCTATGACCCGTGACTGTCGTGTGCCACACACAGCCTGGACGGCGGTGTTGCAATTGAGATTACAATAAAAGACTCTGACAACAATATAGTAAAAACCCTGAAAAATTGAAAATGCTGCATACATGAAAAATAAGCGTGTTCTGCTGGACCACGGCAGCGGAGGTGCTCTCAGCCGGGATCTCGTGGCCGATATCATGCTTCCGGCGTTTGACAACACAGTGCTGTCAAGGCTCGACGACAGCGCGGTGCTGGATTTTGCGGAAGGAAGGCTGGCTTTTTCAACCGATTCCTACGTGGTTGACCCGCTTTTTTTTCCGGGCGGAAACATCGGGGACCTGGCTGTAAACGGCACCGTAAACGATATAGCCATGAGCGGGGCAAAGCCGCTTTATCTGAGCGCAGGGCTAATAATAGAAGAGGGCCTTCTTATACAGGATCTTGAGGCAATAATAGGATCCATGGCTGATGCTGCGCGGCTGGCCGGAGTCCAAATGGTCACAGGCGATACCAAGGTTGTCCCCCGGGGCTCGGCTGACAAGCTTTTTATAAATACCTCCGGGATAGGAATTATACCTGAAGGGATAAATATTTCCGGCGCAAACGTCAGCCCCGGAGACAGAATCCTTCTCAGCGGTACCATGGCGGACCACGGAATAACCATATTAAACCAGCGCGAAGGCCTGTCTTTTAATGCTGATATACGGTCTGACACTGCTTGCCTGAACCGCATGGTAGAGGAGATTCTATCTGCCTGCCCGGGTGTGAGGGTGTTGCGGGATCCAACAAGGGGCGGTGTTGCAACGGCACTGAACGAAATAGCCCTTCAGTCTGATACCGGCATCAGGATCCGGGAAAAAGATCTCCCTGTGCGCCCGGATGTGTCCGGATTGTGCGAACTGCTTGGCCTTGATCCTCTTTACGTGGCAAACGAGGGCAAGCTCATAGCCGCAGTTGACCCCGAACATGCAGAAACCGTGCTTTCTGCAATGAAAAAAAACCCCCTGGGCTCAGAGGCCTGCATAATAGGAGAGGCAGTCTCTGACAATCCCGGAGTGCTTGTGATGGAGACCACCATCGGAGGAGAGCGGATAGTGGATATGCTCACAGGCGAGCAGCTGCCGAGGATCTGCTGATAACTCCGCATTCCATTAAAAACATTGCCCCGGGAAGTCTTTTGTAGTTCTTGACCGGACAGGAAATATCCGGCATTTGTAAAAGACTTAAATCCCGCCAGACAGGATTATTCTCCGGAAAATCCGGTTTGATATCAGGCAGCAGTCGGGTTATAGTATGGACACGGAAAAATCTGACCTGAACCGCAACTGATAACCTGGTCAAACCGGGGTGAATATGGACGCCATCGCGCCTTATCTGCTTTTGCTCATAGGTTTTGTTCTCCTGGTAAAGGGCGCCGACTTACTGGTGGAAGGCGCAGGCTCCATTGCCAGGAGGATGAGGATCTCTGACCTGGCTGCAGGACTGACCATAGTTGCCTTCGGCACCTCCGCCCCGGAACTTTTTGTCAATATAGCAGCCAGCATAAACGGCAACACGGGCATGGCCATAGGAAACGTGCTCGGAAGCAACATCGCCAACATTCTTCTTATCCTGGGCATCTCAGCGATTGTCTATCCCCTGGCGGTATCAAGGGGCACGGTATGGAAGGAAATACCCTTCAGCCTGCTGGCCGCGGCCGTGCTGGGCATTGCAGCCAACGACCGCCTGTTTGACGGATGGGTTTATTCTGACATATCGCGTTCAGACGGCCTGATTTTCCTGATGTTTTTTGCGATTTTTCTCTATTACTCCGCAGGTACGGCCCGCAGTTTCACGGCAGACGCCCGGGGCCTGCCAATGACCGGCAGAAAGATGCCGTCAGCACTTGCACTTGCCGGAGCAGGCCTGATCGGGCTTGCTGCCGGCGGCAAGCTAATAGTTGACGGCGGCGTGGAGATAGCACTGTCTTTCGGCATGAGCCAGGAACTGGTCGGTTTGACAATACTTTCAGTGGGCACATCCCTTCCCGAGCTTGCCACATCAGCCATGGCCGCCTGGCGCAAAAACGTGGAAATCGCTGTCGGAAACGTGGTGGGTTCCAATATATTCAATATCTTCCTCGTGCTGGGGGTCAGTTCAGTCATAAAACCCCTGCCCCTTTATGCCGGCGGCAACCTCGACATTGCCATGCTGATTGCTGCCAGCCTTATCCTTTTTGTCACCATGTTCACCGGAACGCGCCGTTCACTTGACAGGTGGGAGGGCGCCCTTCTGCTCGTGCTTTACGCGGCCTACCTGGTCTATCTTGTTTGGAGGGGGTAGCTTAAATACTTGCATTTCCCTGCAGGGCCGTTAATTTTCATGAAAAAAAAGAATCATGAATTTAAATGATCAAGGCGGGAGGTTTTTAAAATGAAAAAGATTGCATTAATCGCTGCAGGAGTTTTCTTTCTTGCATGTATTACGGTAAATGCCCAGGCAGGCGAGCAGGAAGACATGCAGTCGGGTCAGCAGCAGAGCATGATGCAGCAAGGTATGATGAAGCAAGGCATGATGCACGGAGGAGGCATGGGTTCCATGCATGGAATCAAGGGCTCTATGCCGATGCAGAGTTCCATGACAATGGTCAATCTGCTGCCTGAAATGGACGAGCAGCTGTCTCTTTCCGAAGACCAGCTCGAGCAGCTCATCAATCTGCGCTCAGACTTTAAGAAACAGCAGGTGGATTACCAGGCTGACATGACAAAGCAGAACAAGAAACTGCAGGGGATGATAGATGACGGCGTTTCCGCTGACGAGGTCAGAAAACAGATGAAGGCATGCTCTGATATAAGGATTGATATGCATTCTGCCGCCTACGAAACCGAGCAGGAAATGAAGGCGGTGCTCACGGATGAGCAGCAGGAGGAGCTGGAAATCATAATGGAGGAGCATGACGAAATGATGCAGAAGGGGATGTCGAAAAGCCGGGGCGGCATGAAGAAAAAAATGAACCGATAATCAGGGGGCGGCAGGGCGTGCAGGCAGGAAAAAGCTTTTGGCGGTTTTTCAGTTTTCGGAAAAAAGCTCGGCTTCAGGACAGTTTCTCCATTGCGGATTGACAAATAAATTCATTCAGGTCAGATTCGGCCCCTTGAGGGGGCTGAAGGATGAGATCAGCCGGTTCATTAATTGATACACGGGTTATTAATAAATGGATATAGAAGACCTGTTTTCCTGCCTGCCGCGCGAACGCCTGGAATGTCACAGAAACGCGGCCGCGCTGGTGCCGGATAAAAACGACCCTGATCCCGGCACAGCGGTTTTGACAATTGATGCTAAAACCGGAAGCCGGCAGCTTCAATGCAACTGCGGCGCTTCGGGCAAAAAACGCAAATGCCCTCATGTTGCTCAGTTCTCAAAGTGTGTCAGGAAATGCTCACAGCTTTCAGGCAATCAATGGATAGACGCCGGGTTCCGCAAGAGTCCCTGGTACAGGCTGGCTGCCGCTTTTCATAGAGACTGCCCGGTTGATCGCCAGAGTCTTGTCGTGGAATCCGGCGGAGGCGAATCTTTAACATCAGCCGGTGAAATCCGGATACTGAGGCCTGACCGTAAGCTGCTGCTGTGCTTTAGCCCGGCCGGGACAGATTCCGGGGCGGGGGTTAATGAAGCAGACCTCATGCTGGAAAGAACCGGGTTATGCCCTTCCGAAGGAAATCCGTTTCACCGGGGCCGTATTCTTGGAATGCTTGCGAAGATAACCCTTACGGAATCCGAGCGCGTCATGGAAGCCCGGGGGATGAAAAACCGCAGGCAGGCTTTGGAAGAAAGTTTCTGGTACAGGCTTTTCTATCATTTCAGAAACCTCACGGCAAACAACGGGGCATCGATTGACACGTATGTCGACGAGGCTACGGGAAATTTCATGGTCAGGTGCGAAGACGGCATGTCGCGCAGGCTTGATATTGCAGTGCCTTCAAATGCCGCCATGAGCATTCGGAAAGAACTTGAACCTGATATTCAAAACTCCCTGCAGACACCTGTATGGCCAGAGGCCATTGAATCCATTGTCAAGGTAACCGCTGATGAATCCAACAACCTTAGACTGACCCTTTTTCTGCTGCTTTATTTGCCGGACGGCTCCACAGAGGCAATTGAGCGCAGCAGGCTGAAAAAATACTGGTACAAAGACACCGTGTATATCCCTGAAAGGAGCGTATTTGCCACTTTCAAAGGCCCGGACAGATACGGACCCTTATTCGGCCGCAGTTACACGAAAAAGATCAGGCAGGAAAAGATCCCGGATATTATAGAAAAACTGGGAGACATTTTTGCCCCGCCCAACATTATTGATCCCAGCGCAAACCGGCTGAAAATCCACCGCGAATGCACCAGGGTGGAAATCGACCCGTCCGCCCTGGACCGGGACTGGTGCTGGCTTTCGGTTTACTACGGCTTCGGGGAAAGCGTATCAGTGAGTCTTTCGGATATATATGAGGCCCGCATGTCAGGCAAACGTTATCTGCCGGTGGCTGACGGATTCGTGGATACGCGGGCGGCGGATCCCCGGGTCCTGACCCGGCAGCCGGGAAGCGATGTATCCGAACAGCTTGCAGGCGGCAAAAACATACTGCGGATGAGCCGCATGGACCTGCTCAGGTTTCAGGCCGCGTTTGACGAGCCAATAAAAGTTAAAAGCCGGCAGCAGGACTTTTCAGACCAGATGCGTGACATACTTGAGATGAGACCCCGCAGCCTTCAGGATCCGGGTGCGGGCATGTCAAGCTCTCTTCGCACATACCAAAAAAACGGGGCCCGGTGGCTGGGATTCCTGCATGAAAACCGGTTCGGAGGCCTGCTCTGCGATGAAATGGGACTTGGCAAAACCCACCAGGTAATGGCGCTTATGAGCTGGCTTACAGTCAATGAAGAAAACCCGGGCCCTTTTCTGGTTGTGTGTCCCACCACCGTTATCTCCCACTGGGAGCGAAAAATACGTGAGCATGCGCCGGGCCTGACTCCGCTTGTATACCACGGAGCTGACCGGGAAATAGACGGCCGGCCCGAGCCTGCCACAGTGCTTGTCACATCGTACGGAGTCCTGCTCCGGGATTCAGAACTGCTTAAAAAATACCGCTTCAGCGCAGCCGCCTTTGATGAGGCCCATTATATCAAAAACCCTGACACCAAGAGCTATGCCGCAGCCGAATCAGTAAAGGCGGATCTGAAAATCGCGGTAACCGGGACCCCTGTTGAAAACCGGATCGGTGACCTGAAAGCTTTAATGGATCTTGTCCTTCCGGGCTACCTGGGATCTGATGACGAATTCCGGCTCCGCTATGAACCAGGCGACAGGCGCAGCAGAAAAGAGCTGCGCCGGCTGGTCCGGCCGTTTACACTGCGGAGGACAAAGTCCGCGGTTCTCGAAGAACTGCCTGAAAAAATAGAAGACATAAGGTACTGTCATCTCACGGACGCCCAGGTTCGCCTTTACCGGGACGCTGTGGCCCGCAGGGGCAGAAATCTGCGCCGGCAGATTATGCAAGCCGACAATGAGATTCCGTATATTCATATATTTGCTCTTCTCACTCTGCTTAAACAGATCTGCAATCACCCGGCCACGATTGCCGAAAACCCTGAAGAAACAAGGGACACTGCCCTGCCCTCTGAAATGGATTCCGGGAAATGGGAGCTTTTCGTCGAACTGCTTGATACCTGCCTTGAAAACGACCGAAAGGTGGTGGTGTTTTCCCAGTTTGTCTCCATGGTGAATCTTATCATGCGACACCTTGAAGCCAGGGGCATCCAGGCAGCAAGCATAACCGGTCGCACCCGCCACCGGGGAAAAGAAATTGACCGTTTCAACAATGATCCTGATTGCCGGGTATTTGCGGGCAGCCTGAAAGCCGGCGGAAGCGGAATTGACCTTACTGCCGGATCGGTGGTGATTCACTACGACAGGTGGTGGAACGCCGCAAAAGAGGACCAGGCAACCGACCGGGTCCACCGCATCGGGCAGAACCGGGGCGTGCAGGTGTTCAAGCTGGTAGCAGAGGGCACGCTTGAAGAAAAGATCTCAGCCATCGTGGATAGGAAAAAAAAGCTCATGAACGATGTAATCGCAGAAGACGATCCCGGACTGCTCAAAACCTTTACACGCGAAGAACTTCTCGAACTCATGGAAGAACCGGAGGGGGTCAGAGCTTGATTGCTGTCCTAAAGGCCCGGATTTAAGTTTCTGATTTGTTTTTCACTGCCTGAGCGGTGGGTGGAAATCACCTTCGGGGTGTGGTTTCAAAAAAACAGCTATGAGTTTGAAATCACCAAAAACAAGGTTATTGTCGTTACAGAGGGTCCGGAAGAAAAATCCATACAGGTGGAAATGAAAGGAAAAACACACCAGGACCGGATTAAAGGAAAAGCAGATCTTATAGTCACAGGGGCATATTAGGTAAAAACAGTCTGATTCGCCATAGCAAAAGGAATGGTTTTTCATGAAAATCTGGCCCGGAACTCCCTTTCCCCTGGGTGCAGTATACGACGGGGCAGGCACCAATTTTTCAATTTTCTCGGAGATTGCAGATCGTGTTGAACTCTGCCTGTTTGACGAAAACGGCACTGAAACCCGGGTGGACCTGCCCGAGGTCACGGGATTCTGCTGGCACGGGTACCTGCCCGCAGCAGAGCCGGGCCAGGAATACGGATACAGGGTACACGGTCCCTGGGAGCCGGAAAACGGTCACCGCTGCAACCCGGCAAAACTCCTGCTCGACCCCTATGCCAAGGCACTTTCCGGCCGAGTCCAATGGGACGAGGCCGTTTTTCCATATAACTTTGAAGATGGCCATGATGTGAAAAGCGAAAGTGACAGCGCGCCCTTTGTCCCAAAGTGCGTGGTTAACCAGCCGTATTTTGACTGGACCGGCGACCGCCGCCTTCATCTTCCCTGGCATGAAACCATCATCTACGAAACCCATGTCAAGGGCTTTACCATGCAGCACCCGGAAATTCCGGAAGAGCTGCGCGGCACCTATGCCGGCCTGGCCCATCCGGCAGCAATTGAATATTTCCACGATCTGGGCATCACGGCAGTGGAGCTTATGCCTGTGCACAAGTTCATCCATGACAAGCAGCTTGTGGACAGGGGGCTTTCCAACTACTGGGGATATAACTCCATCTGCTACTTTTCCCCGCACGATCAGCATGCCGCCGACCGCCGTCCCGGAGGCGTGGTGGCCGAGTTCAAGCAGATGGTCAAGGCGTTTCACCAGGCAGGCATTGAGGTGATCATAGACGTGGTCTACAACCACACCGCGGAAGGCAGCCACGAAGGACCGATGCTGTGCTTCAAGGGCATTGACAACGCCTATTACTACCGGCTAACAGACGATGCCCGCTATTACATGGACTACACCGGCTGCGGCAACACGCTTAACATGCGCCATCCCCACGTGCTCCAGCTGCTCATGGACTCTCTTCGCTACTGGATAGAGCAGATGCACGTGGACGGGTTCCGTTTTGATCTCGCCTCGGCACTGGCCCGTGAGCTGCACGACGTGGACAGGCTGTCGGCTTTTTTCGATATCATCCAGCAGGACCCCGTGATCAGCCAGGTCAAGCTCATTGCCGAGCCCTGGGACGTGGGAGAAGGGGGATACCAGGTAGGCAAGTTTCCTCCCCTTTGGTCGGAGTGGAACGGCAAGTACCGCGACTGCATGCGCGACTACTGGCGGGGAGAAGACCAGGTGCTGGAAAAACTGGCCTCGCGTTTTACCGGCAGTCCGGATCTTTATGAAAACACCTCCAGGCTTCCCTATGCCAGCGTAAATTTCATCACTGCTCATGACGGATTTACCTTAAACGATCTTGTCTCCTACAATGAAAAGCATAACGAGGTAAACGGCGAGGACAACCATGACGGCGAGGATTACAACCGCTCGTGGAACTGCGGTGCCGAGGGCCCAACCGACGACCCTGAGGTCCTGGAACTCAGGGCCCGGCAGAAGCGGAATTTCCTTACAACCCTGTTTCTGTCCCAGGGCGTGCCAATGCTTTTGGGCGGAGACGAAATCGGCCGCACCCAGAAGGGCAACAACAACGCCTACTGCCAGGACAACGAGATTTCCTGGTATGACTGGGAAAACGCGGATTCAGAACTGCAGAGCTTCTGCCGCAAATTGATCGCCTACCGGCGGGAGCATCCGGTGTTCCGCCGCCGCCGCTGGTTCCAGGGGCTTCCCATCCACGGAAGCGACGTCAAGGACATTGCCTGGTTCAACACTGACGGTGAACAAAAAGCCGAGGAGGAATGGAATGATGACTCCGCCAGAACCCTGGGGATTTTCTTAAACGGCCAGTCCATACCCAACCCTTATACCAAGGCAGATCCTGTAACAGACGACAGCTTCTATATTATTTTAAACGCGCACCACCAAGCCCTGGACGTGAGCCTGCCCGGCGAAAAATGGGGGCCAGGCTGGCTCCGGGTGCTGGATACGGCTGACGGCGGATTTGTAGAAGATGAAAACCTTATTGAACCGCGCGGCGGAGTACGCGTGGAAGGCCGTTCTGTGGTCCTTTTTCTGCTTGCGGGGTCCGGAGGGACCTGAAGGTTTGCTACCCGAAAAACCCGCAGATAAAACCCGGGGGCATTGTTTTGCCGGGCAGCTTTGCAGCAGTGCTTTATAAAAACCGGGCACGGAGGAACCATGATAATGAAAATCCGTTCAAGCGGCATCCTTCTGCCCATACAGAGTCTGCCCTCAAAATACGGCATCGGCGATCTGGGCCCAGCAGCCCGCGGGTTTGTCCGGTTCCTGCACGCGGCTGGCCAGCAAGTGTGGCAGATCCTGCCCTTAACCCCCACCGTGGCCGAACACGGCCATTCCCCTTATCACAGCCCTTCTTCTTTTGCGTTCAACCCCCTGCTGATCAGCCCGGAACAGATGGCAGAACAGGGGTTTTTAGACAAAACAGACCTGCCCGGGGATACAAGCGTAAGCCGGGATTCAGACAAGATCGACTATTATGCTGCATGGAATTTAAAAAAGGAACTTTTTTCAAAGGCGTTTGAACTGCACCGCAAAGAGCCGGATTTTGAGGCCTTCTGCCGGCGGAACGCATACTGGTTAAACGATTATGCTCTTTTTGAATCGCTTACCACCCATTACAAGGATGCTTACTGGCAGCAGTGGCCGGAAGGCCTTGCCCGCAGGGGCTCCGGGGCTATCGCCTCCGCCTCCCGGCAGCTCTCAGAATCCCTTGCCCGCACCTGCTTTCTACAGTACCTGTTTTACCGGCAGTGGACTGATTTAAAGGACTTCTGCGCAAAACATCAAATAAAAATCATGGGAGACCTGCCCATTTACGTGCCCCTGCACAGCGCGGACGTCTGGAGCCGCCCCGATCTTTTCAAGCTGGATAAGGATTTTTGCCCCACCTCCGTGTCAGGCGTGCCTCCGGATTACTTCAGCGACACTGGCCAGCTCTGGGGCCATCCGGCGTATAACTGGGAAGCCCATCAAAAGGAAGACTTTGACTGGTGGACCCGCCGCATCTCCCACAACCTGGAATTGTTTGACCTCATGCGCATTGATCATTTCCGCGGCCTTGTGGCCTGCTGGGAGGTGCCTGCAAACGAGACCACCGCCTTAAACGGCAAATGGCAAAGGGTCCCGGTACATGCGTTTTTCAATAAACTGCACCGAAGCATTGCCTGCCTGCCCCTGGTGGCCGAAGACCTGGGCTATATAACCGCGGATGTAAGGGAGATAATGGCCCGGTATGATCTTCCGGGAATGCGCGTTCTGGTGTTCGGGTTTACTGATCATCCGGCCCGGAACACAAACGCCCCCCACAACGTGGAAAAAAACAGCGTGGTCTACACAGGCACCCATGACACAAACACTGCCCGCGGCTGGTTTGAACACGAAGCCACTGAAGCGGCCGGAAAACGCGCCTGCCTGTATTTCGGGCAAGACCTTTCAGGAAAGAGCTTTGCACGCCACCTGGTCCGTACCGCCATGATGTCCCCGGCCAACCTCTGCATCCTGCCGGTCCAGGACATCCTGGCTCTCGGGCAACAAGCCCGAATCAACCACCCGGCCTGGCAAACTGGAAACTGGCTCTGGAAACTCACCCCGGGCCAGCTTTCCCAGGATAAAGCAGCACGCTTGAAACGGTTCACCTGGGTCTACGGCCGGCTGCAGGCGCAGCGGGCAGAATAACTTCTCACATCAAAAGTTTTTCCGGTATTCCAGGGCATTGCGATTTATTGTAATTATGGGGTTTGAAAAACAAGTATGGTGTCACCGGAATCACATATAAATCCCCGCCACCCAGTACAGAAACATCCCCACAACCACGGTTCCCCCCAGGCTGCGGGTTTTAACCGCAAACAGCAGGGTGGGCACCGCAACCATCAACTCAGGCTTGCCTAATTCCAGTGTGCGGGTTCCTGAGTCTGCCAACAAAATAGGGGCGAGCAGAGCGCTCAATATGGCGGCAGGTATCAGGCTGAGCCAGTCCATGAACCAGCGCGGCAGCTCTTTATGCGCCAAATACAGAAGGGGCAGGGCCCTGGGCAGATAAGTCACCAGCCCCATGCCGCCGAATAAAAAAAGGTAATCCCCCAGTGTCATAAACCCTGCCCCGCGCTTTTATTAAAGCGGCTGCGTTTGATCAGGTAGCCCATGGTAGCCGCGCATATGGACGCCCCCACGATATAGGAATACCCGGGCAGTGCAATATACCAGATAATGGCGATGATGCCCGAGATCAGGGCCGTGACCAGATAAATCAGGGAGTATACCTGCACCACCAGCAGGCAGATGAACATGGCCGTAAGGGCGTAATCGATGCCAAAAGCGCCCTCCGGCACGAACTGGCCGGCAACAGCCCCGAGCGTGGTTGCACATATCCACATGAAGTTGGACAACTGGTTTACCAGAAGCGCCCGCCACCGGTCCCAGCCCTCCATGCGGAAGCGGGCGATGTTGACTGCAAAGCTCTCGTCTGTGATTCCGTAGGCAAAAACCGCCAGAAATGGCCGGCTGACACGGGACAAATGCACCGCAAGGGCTGAGCTCATAAGGGTGTGGCGCAAATTCACGAAAAAAGTCGTCGCTATGATCGCCGGCGCCGCGGCCCCGGACGCAAGCATTGAAACGGCTATAAACTGGGCGCTTCCTGCAAAAACCAGTACGGACATCAGCCCCACGGCCCACCATTCAAGCCCGTATTGCCGGGCCAGCACTCCAAAGGCCAGCCCGATAGGAATATATCCCAGGCATATTGGCCACGCCGCGGCAGCGCCCTGGCGTAACATCTTCTTGGTATTTTCCCTTAAGCCGCTTTGATTTTCTGTTTTACGCATTTTCCCCATCCGGAAAAAAGAGCCTGCGCCTAGCTGCGTGTACGGCCGTATCAGCCCCGCGTATTTGCCGGCAATCCCGGAATCCGTTTTTTATTCGTAGATTTTTTCCTCCGGCGAATCGGCCTGGGCTGCTACTTCTTCCATGTCGCGCTCCGAGGAGCCTTGTTTTTTGGCGAAGTATTCCCTGTACCATTCCGATGCAATTATCAGGGACATGACCTCGTTGGTGCCGGTCCAAATGGAGGCCAGCCGCAGATCCCGCACAATGCGTTCAATCGGGAAAATATTCGTGTACCCGATGCCTCCCATGACCTGCATGGCGTTATGGGCGGCCTTCTGGCAGGATTCGGTGACAAATT
>JBKHES010000052.1:0-14242 GCA_046540695.1 Desulfobacterales bacterium | reverse complement strand
CTTGTAAGTACATTTCCAGATGGCCCATCAATTTTCTTCAGGCACGAACGCGGCTACATCATCGATTGATCCGGCATCTGCAAGCAGCATCACAAGGCGGTCGATTCCCAGGGCGTTTCCCGCAGCCTCAGGCATTCGGGAGAGCTCTTTTAAAAAGGCTTCTGGCATCGGGTATACGGCAAGTCCTTTTTCCCTGCGGCGCTCAAGCTCTGCCTCAAAACGCATGCGCTGCTCATCTGCATCTGTGAGCTCCGTAAAACCGTTGCAGATTTCAAGCCCGCAGATATAGGCTTCAAATCTTTCCGCCAGGTCAGGGTTCTCGCGCTTGCGGCGTGCAAGGGCTCCTTTTTCCGCGGGATAGTCGCGGATAAACACGGGCCTGCTCCTGTCGAGTGCCGCTTCTATATCAATTCCCATGAGTTCGTCAAAGGTTCCGTCTTTAATTGCCTCTGAGGCCTGCTTTCCGGTATGCCGCTCAAATGCTTCAGCCACGCTAATCCTCGGCCAGGGCGGCCTGGGGTCTATGCCGTTTCCCTGATAAAATATCCGGGGGCTTTGAAGCACCTGCCTGCAGACATACCAGATCAGCTCCTCTGTGCAGTCCATCATGTCATTATAGTCCGCACCCGCCTCGTAGAATTCCAGCATGGTAAACTCCGGCAGATGCCTGCGTCCCCTTTCTTTTGCCCTGAATGTCCTGCATATTTGAAAAATGCGGGGGTATCCTGCAGCAAGCAGGCGTTTCATGTAGAGTTCCGGCGATGTCTGCAGGTAGGCCCCGTTTGCAGGGACTGCATCTATATGGGGTTCGGGGGCGGGAGAAGGTGTAATTACCGGGGTTTCGACTTCCAGAAAACCGCGGGTGCGCAAAAAACTGCGTACTGCCCCCGTAACCCTGCCCCGGAGGACCAGGTTGGGGCATATGTCTTGCTGGCGGGATTTTTGCATAAGGATACCGGGCAGTTATTTTTTCCTGACCCGGTAGTCGTCTTCAGGCCGGTCCTGGAGCATGATCATGTCGTATGTGCCCATGGGCGTTTCCTCGAACCAGCGGTAACCTTCCTTTTTGCAGTTTTTGCAGGCTTTTCTGGGAATATGCACCGCAAGGACGTGCAGGCCGCCTTCCGCGGTGGAGTCGATCTTGTAGCTTCCGCTGCATTCCCTGCATACCTGAAGTGTTTCATGCTGTTGTTCAATAAATCCGTCAGTGTCGTAGAAAACGCTTTTTTTTCTTTCATCGTAGATAACGTTTTGCTGCATCCTGACGCGGATGTTTTCCCTGTCCTGCCAGACTGCGAGCACTTCGTCGCAAATCTTGTCGATTGTCGAGGTAATGCTTTTGCTCTGGCGCAGCCTGTCTGCCGAATACTCGGGTTCAACCACGTGGCTGTAGTCAATGCCTGCCATTGCCAGGATTATGCCCACGTTTACATAGGGAAGGGCGGTTTCAATGGAATATCCACCCTCGAGTACCGCGATGTCGGGCTTGAGAAGCGAGGTCAGCTCGGCATATCCCTGAGCGGAAAAATTCATGTTGGTCAGAGGGTCAGTGAAGTGGTTGTCCTGGCCTGCTGAATTTACTATCAGGTCAGGCTTGAAATCCTCGAGTACGGGGAGTACCACTTTTTTTATGACCGTTAGAAACCCTTCCTCCGAGGTGTAAGGCGGCATGGGTATGTTAAGAGTGGTGCCTGCAGCGGTGGGCCCGCCTGTCTCCTTGTGAAAGCCTGAGCCCGGAAAAAGGGTACGCCCGTCCTGGTGCATTGATATAAACAGCGTGTCAGGGTCATGCCAGTAGATGTCCTGGGTGCCGTCTCCGTGATGGCAGTCCGTGTCTATTATTGCCACCCTGTCTATTCCGTAGGCATGCCTCAGGTACTCGATCATTATTGCCTCGTTGTTTACGTTGCAAAAGCCCCTTCCTCCGTGAACCATCCGCATGGCGTGGTGGCCGGGCGGCCTTACAAGCGCGAATCCCCTGTCAACAAGGCCGTCCATTTTTGCCCTTCCTATGGTTTTGGCCCCTCCCGCGCTGATAAAATGCGACTCAGTCATGACTTTTGCCGGGTCAGGCACGCAGAAATGCGCCCGCTGGACGTCTTTTAAGTCGATTACTTCCGCCTTGAATTCGGTTATTCCCTCTATGTCAAAAAGGCCTTCTTCAAATATCTGATCCTGGGTATATAGCAGCCGCTCCTCGCGTTCGGGATGATCCGGTGTAATGGACCAGTCGTATGCGGGGAAAAATACCAGGCCTGTGCGGTTTACTGCTTTCAGCATTAGGCTTCTCCGTTTTTGATCCGCCCGGCTATATTCTGGTATTCATGTATCAGGCCGGGCCTGACCTGCATTTTGATCCGGATGTTCTTGCCGATCATCCGGAAGTCACGGACCATGTTAAATGCCAGCTCTTCGAGTACGTCGGTTTCAATGTCCTGCTGGTTTGCCCCTTCCCGTGCCGCCTTTTTGCGAAGCAGGTCTTCTGCAAGGTTCCGGGCGTCTGAAACCGTGAACCCGGGCTTGATTTTCTGCTGGAACCTTTCTTCCGGCGCCGAGGCTTCCAGCTTGTAAGTGTCTGCAAACATTGTGAGCTCGGATGTTGTGCGTGACAGCGCGGTGCCCACAGCGTTTGCAACATCCCATTGCGGAACCTTTCCTACCTTGAAGTCCGAGATTGCTTCAAAATGCTCTGCAAACTGCGGCGCCGGACCTCCGAGCACCAGCAGGTGAGAGGGATTTATGCTGTGGCCGTGTAAGGCTTCGCGTACGGTGTAAACAGGCCTGCTGTTTATAAGGCACACCATCTCCCTTGCATAATCCAGGATTTCCCTGCAGGCCTGGTCAAATATCCGGAGCGCGGCCTCTTCAACCGGGATTCCCATTTGGCCTGCAATTTTCGCAATGCCTTCCTCAGCCTTCCCCAGGTCTCCGTCGCCGCCCTTTCCGAGCACAAAAAGCGCGTCCGTGGGCGTGGGCTCAGGGCCGCCGTATGCCATGGCGGCCCCCCGTCGTTCAGGCCCTATAAACAGGTGGCCCTGTTCCACGGTTACCGTGCTGTCGCCGCCAACCCCCACCGAATGGGTTTGCAGGGCCCGGATAAGGGTTTTGTAATCGTTGATCTCAATCCCCTGGGGTGCGAGCACCGGGACCCCGTTTATCAGCACGGCCATGTCTGTTGTCGTGCCCCCTATGTCGAGCACTATGGTTTCAGCATCAGGAGGCGCAAATGCAATGGAGCCCATAACGCTTGCGGCGGGGCCGGAAAGAATCGATTGGGCGGGAAAATCCACCGAGGTGTCAAAATCCATGGTCCCGCCGTCAGCCTTGAGAATATATATGGGAATATCGATGCCCTTTTGCTCGAGCGAATTTTTTACAGCTTCGAAAAATTCCTTGTGAACCCTGTATATTGACGCGTTTAGAAAAGTGGTGGTGATCCTGCGCGGAAAGCTGAAATTTCCGGATACGGAATGACCCGGAAAAACTTTTTCAAACATGGGGGAAATGATTTCAAGAATCCGGTTTTCGTGGGCGGGGTTGCGTATGGAAAACTTGCCGGCAACTCCTACGTATTCTATGCCGGCGTCTTTCATACTGTCCGCCGCACGTCGCACGGCATCTTCGTCAAGCCTGGTAATTTCCCGGCCGCTGTGATCCATGGCCCCGTTTACCAGGTAATAATGCTGACATGTCCTGAAGGCTTCCGGGTCTATGCCCGGGCCGCAGGTAACAATCATGCCCGCCGGCGGCAGGTTGTTCTGTACGATTGAATTCGTGGTAAGCGTGGTGCTCAGCACTGCATGGGTGATTTCCCCTGCAGGTATGCCGCTGGTGATCTGTTCCAGGCCGGAAGATACCGCATCAAAAAGCGAGGAAGTCTCCGTGGTGACCTTGGTCCTTCTTTCAATGCCGTTTTCGCCCAGCAGAACCACGTCCGTATGGGTGCCGCCAACATCTAATCCGATGATCATGGTCTGTCCCTTGTATTTGACTGCTCAGGGGCAACCGGCTCTGCAGCCGGAGATGGCAAACATTCCAAAAACATTGCTAACCGATATGACAGGCGTTGTCAAATGATTCCTTCCGGGCTGCGCCCCGGGGTTTACAGTTTGCAATTTTTGAAAAAAAATGCGAGTTGATAGGTAAATTCAGCCTCAAACCGGCCGATGGAGAAGGACGGAAAAAGCGTGAGCAGTTCACGACAGGATGAAAAATACATGAAAGCCGCGCTCTGCGAGGCGCAGGCCGCGTTCGCCGCAGGCGAGTTTCCCGTGGGGTGCGTTATTGCAGGCCCTGGCGGGATTTTTGCAGGCGGGGGCCGCAGTTTCAGCCGTGGACCGCGGACAAACGAGATAGATCACGCAGAAATAAATGCGCTCAAAAACCTCTGCGATTCAGGCTTTGAAGGGGATAAAGGCGGGCTTACCCTTTATGCCACCATGGAGCCTTGCCTGATGTGTTTCGGCGCGGCTGTTATCTCGGGAATAAGGCGCATCGTGTACGCTTATGAGGATGTCATGGGCGGGGGCACCGCCTGCAGCCTTAAAAACCTCCCCCCGCTTTACAAAAATTCGGAAATCAGGATCGTCGGCAACGTGATGCGGGAGGAAAGCCTGGAGCTGTTTTACCGCTTTTTTTCAGATCCGCAAAACACCTACCTGCAGGGAACCCTGCTGGCGGAATATACACTATGCAGGAAGTAAAGACAAAACATGGCGAAGACAGGATGGAGGCATTTTTCGAGGCCGTACGATACGGGGGCCTTGAAATGCCGGATTCGCCCGGCGAGGGTGAAGTCCGGAAAGTGTTTGCCTTAAGTGAATACGTGGCCAGGCAGTGCATACGAAAACCGGCGGTTTTCGTTGATCTTGCCGAAAGCGGGGACCTGGACCGCCTGTATTCAAGCGGCGAGTATGACAGGCGGGTCAAGGCGGCCGCTCTGGGGTCATCAGACGAGGCTGAACTGAGCGCCGGCTTAAGGCGCCTGCGGCACCGGGAAATGGTGCGCATCTCGTGGAGGGATCTTTCGGGCAAGGCGGATCTTTTTGAGACCATGACGGAGCTTTCCGCATTCGCTGATTCCTGTGTGTCCGTGGTTGTTGATTTTCTGCACACGCATTTGTACCCCAGGCTGGGCCTGCCCCTGGATGCTCAGGGAAATCCGCAGCAGCTTGTGGTTTTCGCCATGGGCAAGCTCGGCGGCCGGGAGCTGAATTTCTCATCCGATATAGACCTGATGTTTGCCTACCCGGAAGCAGGGAAAACCAGGGGGGGTGAAAAGCAGGTATTCAACGAAGAGTTTTTCACCAGGCTGGCCAGGCGCTTAATCGACGTGATAGGCAAATCAACGCCCGAGGGTTTTGTCTTCAGGGTGGATGCCCGCCTGCGCCCCTACGGGGACTCCGGTCCCCTTGTGATGAGCTTTGACGCCATGGAAAGCTATTACCAGTCACAGGGCAGGGAATGGGAGCGTTACGCGCTGGTCAAGGCCAGGGTGGTGGCAGGCGACTTTGAAAGGGGCGAGGAATTTTTAAGCCGCCTGAGGCCTTTTGTGTATCGCCGTTACCTGGATTACGGCACCTTCGAGTCCATCAGGGACATGAAGAGAAAAATTGTAAGGGAAGTGGCCCGCAAGGGGCTTGAAAACAACATCAAGCACGGATACGGCGGCATTCGCGAAATAGAGTTTTTCGGCCAGGTATTTCAGTTAATCCGCGGCGGAATAGATTCTGCCTACACTGAAAGAAGCATACTGAAGGTGCTTCGGGTGATATGCGCTGACCGCGGCATCAGCCGGCAGGTCTACGGGGAGCTGGTATCAGCATACGTATTTTTGAGAAATACTGAAAACCGGCTTCAGATGTATGACGACATGCAGACCCATACCCTGCCTTCAGACCGCGGGGGGCTTTACAGGCTGGCCGCAGGCATGGGGTTTGAAGACACCGATTCATTCCTGGAAAAACTCCGGGCTCACATGTCCAGGGTTCATTTCCACTTCAACGAACTGCTTTCTCCCGAAGGAGGGGAGCCGGAGACGGAAGAGAAAAAAAATCTGGAAAATGTCTGGCTGTCTCCTGATGATGACGAGCAAAACAGGCAGCAGCTTGTTTCGGCAGGGTTTGACGAGCCTGATACGGTTATGCGGCTTCTTTCGGATTTCAGGCAGAATGCGCGCCTGGGCAGGGAAGGAAACCAGGCGGAAGACAGGATAAACCGCCTTATGCCCCAGTTATTGACCGCCGCGGCGGAAACCGACCGCCCGGTAGTTGTATTAAAGCGCATCATGCCCCTTCTGGACGCTATATTGAACCGTTCCTGCTATATTTCGCTGCTGCTGGAAAACCCCGGGGCGCTCAGTCACCTGGTGCAGCTTGCCGGGATCAGTCCCTGGATTGTTTCTTTTTTGAGCAACCATCCGCTTTTGCTCGACGAACTTCTGGATCTGCGATCCCTGTATGCTCCGCTTAGCAGAAATGACCTTGCAGAGGAGCTGAAGCGGCGCCTTGCAAAGCTGCCTGAAGACGACCTTGAGTACCAGATGGATGAAATCAGGGTATTCAAGCAGGTCAACACCTTCAGGATAGTTGCGGCCGACGTTACGGGGCATCTGCCCCTTATGAAGGTAAGCGACAGGCTTACCTATCTTGCGGAAACCGTGCTGGAAACAGCACTGCACCTGACCTGGCGGCATATGGTGGAGCGCTACGGCACTCCCTCGGAAATTGGAGAAAATCAACATGATACGGGGTTTGCAGCCATTGCGTACGGAAAGCTGGGGGGATATGAGCTGGGATACAGCTCCGACCTGGACCTTGTGTTTCTGCATACCTCAAAGCCGGGCAGGACAACCGGAGGCAGGCTCAGGCCCATTGACAACAGCGAGTTTTTCGGAAGACTCGGCCAGCGCATCATAAATTTCCTCTCTGCTCCCACCTCAACGGGAAAGCTCTATGAAATCGACACTCGCCTGAGGCCAAGCGGCAATGCCGGCATACTGGTGAGCCGGGTGCAGGCCTTCGAGGAGTACCAGTGGAAAAATGCCTGGGTGTGGGAGCACCAGGCGCTGATAAAGGCAAGGCCGGTTGTCGGAGACATGGAGGTGGCGGCCCGTTTTGAGCAGATCAGGCAGGAAATGATTGCAATGAAGCGCGATCCTGTAAGCCTTGCGGATTCAGTGGTTGAAATGCGAAACCGCATGCGAAAGGCCCGGGCCTCGAAAGGAAAAAGCGGCTTTGACTTAAAACAGGATACCGGCGGGATCATTGACATAGAGTTCATTGTTCAGTTTCTCATCCTTTGCCACGGCCACGAGTACGCGGAACTCAGGCGGTGGACCGACGTGGTAAGGCAGCTGAACTCTCTTGCTCTCTGCGGAATAATCGTGGACCTTGAAGCCCACGCATTAAAACAGGCCTACCTGATTTACCGTTATTTTGTCCACAGGATGAACCTTCAGGAAAAAAGCGCGGTGCTGCCGGAAAACCGGTTTTCTGAACTTCGCAGGCGGGTCGAGGGGATCTGGGAGAAATACCTCGGCCATTCATAGACACTGCAGGCGGGCGCTTTTATCGGTTAAATCCTTTTATTGCGTGAATCGGTTTCTTCAAAATCGGGATCGTTATTATTTCAGCAGGTAGAATCCTATGACATTGTCGTATGACTGGGGCATTGAGTAGGTTGCGCCCACATGGAAGTCAGTGATGTTTTCGACTATGACATCGCGCTGGATAAGGGAGTTGTTTGCATCATCAAGGCGGAATTCCACAGAGAGACGGTCGCCCACCCGGAACCTGGGGGGAAGGTTTAATTTCATGCGGATGCCTGTGCGTGATATGTCCACCACGGTCATCGAGCCCCAGTGCTGGCCGGCAGAGGAGTCCTCGCCGTCCTGGTGCTTGTAGACTCCGCGCAGGGAAACTGTTTTTCTGTACTGTTTTCTTCTCTCCAGGAAAACCGAATAGGAATGCCCGCAGGAACAGTGAGCCTTGAGCTTTATATACCTGTTTGCGTCCTTGAACCTGGAAACGTCCTTTATCACGCTTTTCTGGCAGACGGGGCACGTGATTGCGGCGGTGTTTTCGCTGGTGATAAACGCCTTTACAGTCAAAGTCTGATTCCTTGCTATTGCTTGCGTAATGGTTTAGCCTATTGACTTAACGGTATTATTATACTAACTGTGCTGTATCTGTCAAGTCAAATTAACATTTTGAAATAATTATTTATCATGGGAGAGTTCTGAATGAAGAAAATCGAGGCGGTAATAAAGCCTTTCAAGCTCGACGATGTCAAGGAAGCTCTTACTGATATAGGCATCCAGGGAATGACGGTTTCAGAGGTCAAGGGCTACGGGCGTCAGAAAGGCCACAAGGAGGTATACCGGGGCGCTGAATACGCGGTTGATTTCGTTCCCAAGCTGAAAATCGAGGTGTCGGTCAATGATGACATTGCCGATCAGGTGGTTGAAACCGTTCAGAAAGCCGCCTGCAGCGGAAAAATCGGGGACGGAAAGATTTTCGTGTTTCCCATGGAAGACGCGATACGCATCCGCACCGGCGAGCACGGCAGAAACGCCCTTTAATGGTACTGCCTGGGGTTGATCCCGTACTTGCCTGCCTTGTAGGATATTTTGCGCAGGGTGGTCCCCAGCGTCTGGGCCGCCTGGGACATGTTGCCGCGGGTATGCTTTAATGCCTCTATGATCATTTCCCGCTCCAGCTTTTCCACGGCTTCATCCATGGTCTGCGAGGGCAGGGTGCCGGATTCCTCTCCGGTCTGAAGCGTTGGGGGAAGGTGGTAGCTGTGGATGACCTTGCCTTCGCACAAAAGGACCGCGCGTTCAATGCAGTTTTCCAGCTCTCGCACGTTTCCGGGCCAGTGATAGGACATGAGCATGTCAATTGCAGGGGTGGAAAACCTGAGTATCTCCTTTTCGTTTTCCCTGACGTATTTTTCCAGAAAATAGTCGGCAAGGGCCAGGATGTCGGTTTTGCGTTCCCGCAGCGGCGGCAGGTATATGGGAAACACGTTGATCCTGTAGTAAAGGTCGCTTCTGAAGCTTCCATCTGCAACGGACTGCTCAAGGTTCTTGTTGGTGGCTGCAATGATTCGCACATTCACCTTGATGGTCTTGTTTCCTCCCACCCGCTCCAGTTCCCTCTCCTGGAGTACGCGCAGCAGTTTTGCCTGAACGTCGAATGTCACAGAGCCGATTTCGTCGAGAAACAGTGTGCCCTTGTGTGCGAGTTCGAATTTGCCCGCCTTTTGTTGAAGCGCGCCTGTGAATGCGCCCTTTTCGTGGCCGAACAGTTCGCTTTCTATCAGGTTGGCCGGCAGGGCAGCGCAGTTTACCTTGACAAACGGATGGCTGGCACGGCTGCTGTTGTAGTGGATGGCATTTGCCACAAGTTCCTTGCCGGTGCCGGATTCGCCCCTTATGAGCACTGTTGCGTTGCTTCTTGCCACCTGCGAGATCATCTGGTAGACCTCGCGCATCTTGTTGCTGTTTCCCACTATGTTCTTGATGCGGTATTTTTTCTCAAGCTCCATCTGCAGGCGCTCGTTTTCCGCTTTTAGCCTTTCCTTTTCCCTTCGTATGCGCTCGAGGTGAATTACCTGGGTTGCAATCATTGCCGCCACAACGCTGAGGATCTTTTCTCCCTCCTCCAGGCTGCGGCCCGGGTCATGGGGCAGGTCCGCTCCGAGTGTTCCTATTACCTGCTGTTCTTTCTTGATGGGCACGCAGATAAAGGAAAGTTCCTCTCCCCTGCTGCCTCCCCTGGTCCCGGTTCGGTCCAGGAACTGGCTGGATTCGCTGATCTTGGGGATGATTACCGGCTCGCCGGCCTGGATTACACGTCCGGTGACTCCCTCGCCGAGCTTGTAGATCCCCTTCTGCATGGCCGAGCGCGAAATGCCGTGGGCCACTTCTATGCTGATTTCGTCGGTAAGGGGGTTTAAGATGGTGATCATCCCCCGGGACATGTCCATGTTGGCAGACAGGATGTCGAGCACCGTATAAAGGGCCTTTTTAAGGTCGGCAGTTCTGCTCAGTGCCCGGCTGATGTCGTAGAGCAGGGTTATTTCGTCTAGTTTTTCCATGGTCCCTCTTTTTACCCCTGATCCGTCAAATATGCAAGAACTCGTCAATGACGATCTTGAGTTCCGCGGCCCTGTTGGAAAAGAAATGATCGGCCCCCTTGATCACCCTCAGCCCGGCTTCGGGATTGAGTTTTTCCATGACCTTTCTTACCATTGCCGGCGGTGCTATTGCGTCCTCGCTTCCGGTTACAGCCAGACTGAGCCGGCTGCATGGCGGGGCCTGGGAAAAATCCATCATCGCCGCGGGCGGCGAGATCATGAGAATGCGGCCTTCCGGCAGGTCAGTGGTGTCTGTATGCGCCAGGACCCATGCTCCGAATGAATACCCGGCAAGGTCAACCCTCACAGCCCCTTTATTCTGCATGTAACGGGCGGCAGCAATTATATCCAGCTGCTCTTTTGCGCCCTGGTCATAATCTCCTTCGCTTCTGCCTGTACCGCGGAAGTTGAAACGCAGGGTGCTCCACCCCCTGGCCTGGCAGGCGGCTGCAAGTTCCCGGACCACCAGGTTTTCCATGTTGCCGCCGTATACCGGATGAGGATGGGCTATGACCGCGGCATTGTCAGAGCCTTTGAAAAAAGCCCCTTCCAGGGTCACCTTGTCGTCTGCTGTAAAAAAAACCGTTTCTTCCAGTGCGCTGTTCATAACCGTATCAGTTCCTTTCCGAACTCTTTTTTCTGCCAGGGCTTGAGATCTTCTATTTCATCGAGTTCCTCCATGCTCCCGGGCTGATTTTCCGCAATCCGGCGAAGGGCGGTTTTGCTCAGGATAAGGGAAGGATCTATTTCAAGCCTGTCGGCCTTTTTCTGTCTCCATTTTTTCAGCTCCTTTATCCTGCGGGTCACGGCCGCGGACACGGGCTGAGATTTTCCCCTGGGGTATCGGGGCCGCTTTTCCGGCGGGGTTTCAAGGGCGGAGTTGATTTTGCGTACCAGGGCCTCTCCGTACATGTGAAACTGCCTGCGTGTTATAAGGCCGGTCTTTTCCAGCTCCCTGCCGGTTTTGGGTTTTTTCTGGGCCAGGGCAAGCAGGGTCTTGTTGCCCAGGATTTTAAAAGGGGGGCGGTCCTTTTTTTGAGCAGCCCTGCGCCTGAAGGCAAGCATTTCTTCCAAAACCGCGAGGCTTTTGGAATCCAGGCGGCCCGCGCCCTTTATTTTCATGAAAAGCGGCCCGTCTTCGTGTTCCGGCGCCGGGCGAACTGCCGCAATATCCTCGCAGTGCTGGTGCACCCATTGCAGTCTTGACTTTCTTTCAAGTTCGGATCTCATTTCCTCGTAAAGCCTTACCAGGTAGCGTACGTCATCAGCTGCATAGGCGAGCATTTCCTCGGGGAGCGGACGGACTGACCAGTCTTTTTTCTGGAATTTCTTGTCAAGGGCCACGTTGAAATGTTTTGCCAGCACCGCCTCCAGGCTGGTTGATCCGTAACCGAGAAACCTTGCTGCAAGCTCCGTGTCAAAAAGGTTTTCAACCGTTATGTTAAAGTCCCTGTAAAGGCAGCGTACGTCATAGTCAGCACCGTGGAATATCTTGACGATGGCGGGATCGGCAAACAGGGGCGCAAGCGCTGAAAAATCGCCGATTGCCAGCGGATCGGCAATATGGCAGCTCTTTCGGGTTCCCAGCTGGACCAGGCAGACCTTTTCTGAAAAGTGGTGCATGGAGTCCGCCTCCAGGTCCACGGCCACCGCGGGCTCGCGCATGAGCCTTCCTGCAAGGTCATTTAGCTTTTCTGAGGTGTTTATATATTCAATGTCCATCGATTAAACCGTAACTGTTTTTCTGCCTGCAGCAGGGGTTTTCCGAGTTTTTCCTTGACCGTAACATTGATATTCCTTACATAGTGAAAGGTCGAAAACTCCGGTAATTTAAGGCAAAAATCCGGATCCTGTTCAGTGTGTTTAACAATTCCATAAATAACCAGGCGGACAGAGTCAATGATCAATATTAAATTTCCCGACGGCACGGTGCGGCAGTTTGAACCTCCGGTTGACGGATTTACAGTGGCTTCAGACATTTCCGAGGGTTTTGCGCGGAACTGCGTGGCCATGGAGGTAAATTCCCGGCTCATGGACATGAGCTCACATATCAGCGAGGATGCGGAAATCCGTTTTATAACCACAAGCGACCCGGAGGCCGTGGACGTCCTGCGCCATACAGCGGCGCATCTAATGGCACAGGCGGTTCTGCGGCTTTATCCAGACGCCCAGCCCACCATCGGGCCCGTGGTGGAGGGCGGGTTTTATTACGATTTTGACATGGAACCTGTATCAGAAGAGGACTTCGGCAAAATCGAAGAGGAGATGAAAAAAATCGTAAAGCAAAAGCTTCCCATCCACCGCGAGGAAGTGCCCAAGCACCAGGCCATTGAATTTTACCGCCACGAGCCCTACAAGCGCGAATTAATAGAGGAGATGCAGGAAGATACGGTTTCATTCTACACCCAGGGCGAGTTTTCCGATTTGTGCCGCGGGCCCCATCTGCCGCACACTGGTTTTATAAAGGCCTTCAAGCTGCTGCGGGTTTCCGGGGCCTACTGGCGGGGCGACTCAAACCGCCCGCAGCTCCAGCGCATCTACGGCACCGCGTTTTTCGACAAAAAGGAGCTTAAAAAATACCTCGATTTCCTCGAGGAGGCAAAAAAGCGCGATCACCGCAAGATAGGCGCCGCCATGGACCTTTATTCCTTCCACGAGGAGGCCCCGGGCATGCCGTTTTTCCACCCGCGCGGAATGGAGCTCTGGAACGCCCTGCTCGATTACTGGCGGCACGAGCATCGCGCGGCAGGATACGTGGAGACCAAGACCCCCATCATTTTAAACCGCAGCCTCTGGGAGCAGAGCGGTCACTGGGAAAACTACCGGGAAAACATGTACACCGTGGTAATAGACGATACAGAGTCTGCAATCAAGCCCATGAACTGCCCCGGGGGAATGGTGTTGTTCAAGCGCCGCAGGCATTCCTACAGGGATCTGCCGGTCCGGGCCGCGGAAATCGGCCTGGTCCACCGCCATGAGCTCTCAGGGGTGCTTTCCGGGCTTTTCAGGGTCAGGGCGTTTCACCAGGATGACGCCCATATTTTCATGACCCCTGACATGATCGAATCCGAGATACTCGAAATACTGCGGCTTGTCCGACGGATGTATTCCACGTTCGGCCTGGGGTTTCACCTTGAGCTTTCCACCAGGCCTGAAAAGTCCATCGGCACCGACGAGCAGTGGGAAAACGCCACCAGGGGCCTGACCGCCGCCCTGGAGGCCCACGGCGAGGACTACCTGATAAACGAGGGAGACGGCGCCTTTTACGGGCCCAAGATTGACATCCACATCAGGGACGCCATAGGACGCACCTGGCAGTGCGGAACGATCCAGCTCGACATGTCCCTGCCGGAGCGCTTTGATCTTTCATACGTGGGCAGGGATAATGAAAAGCACAGGCCGGTTATGATCCACCGGGTGATCTACGGCTCCATAGAGCGTTTTCTGGGAATCCTGGTGGAGCACTTTGCAGGAAGGTTCCCGCTGTGGCTGGCCCCGCTGCAGGCGGTGATTCTTCCCATAAACGACTCGCTGGCCCCTTTTGCACGCGAGGTAAATTCCAGGTTTTTCAATGCCGGCCTTCGCACGTCCGTGGATGAGCGCACTGAAAGCCTGAACAAAAAAGTAAGGGAGGCCCAGCTCGACCGGGTCCCCCTGATTTTAACGGTGGGTGAAAAGGAAAAAAGCGCGGGCACGCTTGCAGTGCGGACCCTGGACGGCGAGGTCCGCCACGGGGTGGGCATTGACGCCTTCGTAAACGCGGTCTGCGAAAACGTGGAAAGCCGCACCCTGGGGCTGGAAAACCTGTTTGCCGGGCTTTAGCTTCGAAGGCCTCGCGTCTTACTGAACTTGAAAATCAATCTCAATCCCGGTCCCGGTATCGGGATCGCAATCGACATCGAACCCGATCCCGATCCCGATCCCGATAGCGATACAGATACCGGGGAAGCAAAATCCAAACAGGCAGGCGGATCAGGTTTTCGGTCTTTGCCCTTACTCACCCGGAAAGCACACAAAAAAAGGGGGGCAGATCCAAAACCTGCCCCCCCATACATTCACTGACCACTTATTACCACTTACCACTTATCCCATATCCCATATC
>JBKHES010000051.1:0-14310 GCA_046540695.1 Desulfobacterales bacterium | reverse complement strand
TTCAGACTGTTTCATAAAAGGACTCTGCTCTGACTTTTCTCCCGGCTCCAGGCATACGAAATCCTCCGTGTCATAAGGACCGAACAGAATCTTTTGAAAATAAGCTCGGGATCCCTTGACCTCCTCATATTCTTTTCCCAGAAACTCAGCATTGGCCCTGGCCCTCTTGCGAAGCTTTTCAATATCCCCTGTGGAGGTATCTATTAAAACTATGTGGCTGTAATGCTTGAGCTCTTCCCTTATGCCCCACTCTGCGGTTTCCCGGCCCATTTTGGGGGTGTATTCGTTTTCCATCATGCCCAGAGGATCCTTTTCCTCCGCCACCCAGCCCGGGGTCAGGTAATAGGTCCCTGCTCTTTGGTTAAATGCCCTGAAATAGGCCTGCCTGGATCCGAGCAGAAGCGCAATGCAGTCATGAACCCTTGGAATACAAACCTGCTGTTTCCTTGCAGTCACCCCGACTATCCCGTTTGAACAAAGCCCGTAGCCAAGCACAATCCGTTCTGCATATTCCGCTGCATCGTCTATTTCCGCCTGAATCAGCTCCGGCATTTTCTCAGGGGTACGGTGCAGATTCTGGTCAAGATACCGGATTTCTATATCATCCCCACCCTTCTGACGCCTGATCGACTCAAGCTCGTATTCCATAACCCTGCACGCAATAACCACCCGAACTGTTTTTTTCTGATCTTTCTTCTGCATTTTACTTTCAACGTATCATCATTTTTTTTCAGGTTCGGGAAATTCCATGGCAGATACATACTGCTCCATGAAATCAGGTCGTGTTTCAATGCATACATGCCGCACGGAATTCATCTTTTCCTCGAGAAACCTCCGGCAATTTACGCTGCGCAGCATCCGCACGCACCCGATTCTGCTTGTGTTGCCTGCGAAGAACACCTTTTCAGAAGTGCCTGGAGGAAGCATACCGATTATTTCAAGGCTCTCTGAACGCAGTGAATAACCAAACCCCCCTGCCAGGACTATTCTTTCCAGCCCGCCGGGCCCGGCTTTCGCCTCCTCCAGTAAAATCTCAATGGCAGCCCTTATTGCGCTTTTTGCAAGCTGCACCTGCCGGACATCCTCCTGGGTGAAATAGACCTCGCCCCCCAGGTGAAAGGCGGGCATTTCATCCACCTCTTTTAACCGGCCTGCAACTGTTTCACAAAGACCTTCGGTCTCACCCGGACGGCGCATGCGGCCCGTGGTATCAATTACCCCGACAATAAGCAGGGCGGCGGTAATGTCTATGATCCCGCTTCCGCAGATGCCTTCAGGCGGGGCATTTCCTATGGTGTGTATCTGAATGGAACCGCTGTCGTTTGTTGTGACCGCCTCAACAGCGCCGATTTTTGCCCGCATTCCCGCAGATATTCCCATGCCTTCGAAAGCGGGGCCTGCTGCCGTTGATGTCATCAGGTACTGACCTTGAAAGCTGAGCCCCATTTCACCATTTGTACCCACGTCCACAAACAGCATTGCGCCGTCGTTTTCAAAAAACCGCCTGGACACCAGCAGCCCGGCGCTGATGTCTGCGCCCAGGTAGGCGTGCACTATAGGAGGGACGTAAACCCTTGCAGAAGGGTGAATATTTAACCCGAACCAGGATGCCGGATATGAACGCCCGCTTTCAAGTCCCACTTCGAAGGGCACCCTGCCCAGGGGCTCGGGATCGACTGCTGCAGCCAGCTGCAGCATCGTGGTATTGCCGCCTATCACCACATCAAGCACTTTTCCGGTATCGGTTCCGGAATCCTCGCAGGCCTGTTCAATCAGCCGGTTAAGGCCGTTTCTGACGCACTCTGACAACTCTTTCAGCCCTTCGGCATCAGAGCCTTCCTGGATGCGCCTCACAACGTCGTGGCCGAAGCGGATCTGGGGATTTAAACTCGACGTGGTGGCAAGCTCCCTTCCGGTTACCAGATCTATAAGCGATACCACAAGAGTGGTGGTCCCGAGATCTATTGCAAGCCCCATGGGATCGGATCCTGCCCGCCATGCCTTGAGCTCCGTGACTTCCTCTCCGTCATAAAGCATCGTACATCCGCCGTTGGAGCAGTCAATTGACACGGCAGGGTTATTCCGGAGACCGTGTACGGATTCTGACAGATGCCGCTTGACCGCACCCTGCCCTGAAGGGCCGGAGTCCCATTCTGAAAAAGCCGGGTCCCGGTCGCCTTCCAGTATCCTGTGCTCATCCTTATGAAAATCCGATAAAATCTCTATTGTCATGTCTTTTTCAGGCACCAGCTGACAGGCAAGCCGGATACCGTCCCGGGCACTTTCATCGGAAATATCTTTGTGCGGGGTTTCGGGAACGCTTTCAGGATCAGATACCCGGATCTTGCATTTACCGCACAACCCTGCCCCGTTACATGGGGTTTCAAGCTCTATGCCTGCCCGGTAAAGTGCGTCCCGGACATTTTCGCCCTTGCGGGTTCTGATGCTCAGGTTTTCAGGTATGACTCTGATTTCTGCCATTGAAGTCAAATCCGTGTAAGAGAAATGGTTTCGTTCAGGTCTTCGGCCAGAAATTTCAAATCCTTGGCCAGAGACTCGCCGTCTACTTCCCGGGGCACCACCACCCTGGTATGCATTGTAAAAAGGAGCTGCCCATCCCTGGCGGTTTCAAGCCGTGTTTTAAGCTCAACTATATTGATGTTTCTTGAGGCAAGGAGCTGACTGGTCCGGTATACAATTCCCATCCGGTCCACGCCCTTGACCCTGATCTCGTAATTGGGCTCTGTTCCGTAGCCGCCCGCAGCCGTATCCCTGACGGGAAAAAGGGTCACGTTGAGATCCTTTTCCGTTCTAAGCCTTTCACAGGCATCCTCCAGGTCCCGGTGAACCTTTTCATCCATAGCCGTCACAAGGATCATTAACGCGAAATGGTTACCTAACAATGCCATGCGCGAATCCTCGAAATTGCACCCGCACTCGTAAATCGCCTTCGAAACCATTGCCACGATTCCGACCACATTTCTGCCCACTGCGGATATAATGAATTCGCTTTTCATATACCTTCCCTTTATCTTCTAAACAAAGCTCGGATTGCACAGGGATTTCAGATCCCGCCCGCTTATTTTAAACGACTTGTGATGCACCCCTGGATTAAAGTACACAAGGTCTTTTTCCGCAAGTTCAGGCTCCATGTAGACCGGCAGACCGTGTCCGAACGGCGGCACGCAGCCCACCTCGCAGCCCACTGTTTCCAGCACCGCCCCGGGTTTGGCAAACGAGACCTTTTTGGTGCCTGCGGCAGCCGCCGCCTTTTTCCAATCGGCTTTCCTGTCTCCGGGCAGCACCAATACGATCATCTCACCTTCTTTTGTTACAAGCACCAGGGACTTGACAGTCTGTGATTCTTTCACGCCTAGTGCCTCTGCCATGGCAGGATTCGTGTATACAGGATCATGTTCAACCAGTTCATAGTCCGCCCCTTTATCCGCGAGCATCTTTATAATACGGTCCTCGAGCGTCATTGAAATCTCCCTGAGGTTTTTATCTTTTTTTATTCGCCTTCCTGCTCAGAAAGCCTTGGATTTCCAACCGCCCTTGCACGGATCCGCTCCAGGTCGCCCTCGGTTTTAACGGCAACCTTTATCTGCGGATCGCTTGCGCCCGCGCTTTCCGCACCCTGACGGGCCAGGCCTGCTGCCTGCTTTCTGGCGTACTTCATGGCTTCATCATATTCTTTAAAGCCTTTGCGCTCATCTCCTATCCGGACCATGTAGGAATGCCCGCCTTCTGATTCGCGGCTGTGAAGAATTGCTTCCCTTTCGGTCACCACTGAACCGGCCACTGCGCCTGCGGCATTTGCCACGCGCGCATGCTCCGGCAGTACAAAGGGAGCCTTTAATATTTCTGCCACGCGCTTCACGAAAATACCGGCAGGTGCGCCTATGCCGATGACAGGAGACCGGCTTGATATGTTTACCGCCAGGTGCGGGTTTTCCCCGGTTATTGCCTCGTCTAACAGCCATCTGCCCCAGGCTCCGTCAACAATATCCGGCAGGTCTGAAGTACCTGTCTGGCCGGCGAGAAACACAACCGCTTCTTCCACCATCATGGCCACGATCTGATCCATGGTCTGCTCGACAAAGGTTTTGCTGTCTCTGCCGTAAATCGCACAGGCGCACTTGGCCGCCCTTCTGGCTGCATCCGCGTCCCATGCGTCCATCTGGCCGTTTATGTGCAAAAGATCCGTGGGGGTAAGAGTTGCCTGCTCTATCAGCCCCTGCCGGAAAAGCGAATCGGCATTGAGCTGGACAACGTGATGGCTGCCGGTTTTTTCCAGTATCTCGGAAACAGATGCAGGGCCTTCGTTGAGGATATTTATGAGCTTTACATGCTTGGGATCCTCAATCCCTGATTTTTCCGGGTTTACCTTTGCATAAAGAAGCCAGAACTCAATATCTGAAGGCTTTAAAAGATTCTGATCCTTGAGCTTAAGTCTCATTATAAAATCATGTACGCGGCTGTGCCCTGCGGCAAGGCGGCAAAGCGGCACAACCCGGTCCGGGCCCACCTGGACATGGCCGCGCCTGTTAAATGAGATACGGCTGTCGCATCCCACGCAGGCGGTTCTTATCCGGGCCGCCCTCACCGAGGTTTCAATCTCGCCCACCCTGGCCCCGGATTCGGATACGGTCACCTGTCCTTCCTCGATATAGGCCATGTCAGTTGTGGTTCCGCCCACGTCCACCATAAGGGCGTTGCTGCGGCCGGAGAAAAACAGCCCGCCGATGGCGCTTGCCGCCGGGCCTGACATGACGGTTTCAACCGGTTTTTCAACAGCCTCGTTATAAGGCATAAGCGAGCCGTCTCCCTTGACTATCATCAGGGGGGCTTTTATGTCCTGATCCTTGAGCGAGGACTTGACCGCTTCTATAAACTCGTGCATAACCGCAACAAGCGAGGCGTTCAGACTGGCTGTTGCAGCCCGCTTCACGGAATCGAGCTGGGTGGAAAGCTGGTGGCCGAGGACCACGGGGTGCTCGCATACCTGCCTTACTGCCTTGTAGGCCTCTTCTTCATGAGAAGGGTTCAGCGGACTGAAATAACTCGATATTGCAAATGCATCAACTTTGTCGCGGTTTTCCTCTGCCCATGCGGCAATGCCCTCAATGTCAGGGGGTGCCTGCTCTTCTCCCTGGGAGGTGTGACCTCCTGAAAAAAACTCGAAATATTGCGCGGAAAGCTTTTCCCCCAGCCCGAAAGACTCGATTAACTCCCTGTCGTATCCGATAAGGATCAGTCCCACATCCCTCGCCTTGCCCTCTGCCACGGAATTGGTTGCAAGCGTGCTGGATATGCCCACCAGCTGGACCCGGGAGGGGTCTTTTATGCTCAGCATTTTTAAAACCGAAATCACGCCGCTGGCGAGGTCTTCGCGGGTGGTAAGGGTTTTTCCGGAAGCAACCACTTCACGGGAGCTGTAGTCCATGAGCACCCCGTCGGTATAGGTGCCGCCGGTATCAATGCCCACCACGTATTTGGCCTGCTTTTCCCTGCCCGGCCGCAGTCCGTGACGCGCAGCACCGGGATCAAAGGTTTGCTTGGTCTTCATTTTTCCCTTATGAGTAAATGCTCAAAAACAATTGTTATTATTAACAAAACAACCGGGCAAACTTATCTTCACCCAAAAATCAGATATTTATATTGCCCATAACATGCCCCGGATGTTGGAAAAGCCTGCAAGCCGCTTTTAAGCGCTCACAGGCTTTTCCAACACTTGGTGCTTAAGTTTTCGGGGCTATTTCGAGCGGACCCTTTCTTCTGCCTCATCCAGTATTTTCTGGATATCCTTCTGGGCCTCTTTCGGGACCCTGGAAACGGGTCCTTCGTGGTTCTGGATGATATCGCGGGTTTTGTTTATGATCCGGTCCTTCATGGTAAGCCTGCCCTGGGCGTCCCAGTCCTCATAGCTGTTTCTGTCCATGAGTGTCGGCTGGTAATGCTTGCGGAACCATTTCATTGTATGATCCTCGTACAGGTAATGGCCACCCGGCCCCACGTTGCAGATCTCCTCAACAGCCAGGGTTTCCTCGTTTACCTCCACTCCGCCGCAGATCAGCCTGCTCATGCCGATTATCTCGTCGTCCATCACGGTCTGGAAAACGTCTCCGGTGATGCCCGACTCGGTATAGCCGTTGTCATGGACAAAGTTTGCCCCGGACAGCATGGCCATGTGGATTGAAAACGCGGCTTCAATGCCTGACTGCAGCTCCATTTTCTTTGTATCCGTGCACCCGGAAGTAGAATACATGGGCAGGCCCACGTAATTGAGCATCTCCGTGAAAGCCGCGCTCATGATGCCAAGCTCGGGTGCGCCGTAGGAATAAATTGTCCTGCGCATATCGAGAATGGACTGAACGCCGCCTATAATGATGCAGGTCCCGGGGTTAAGAAGCTGGGATACAACCACGCCGACCATTGATTCCGCCATGGCCACGATGATCTGGCCCGCATGGGTTGCAGGCACGGTTGCCCCGCCGATGGCGCAAGGCGTGTATACCTGCGGAATGCGGTGCTCCGCGCAGTAGTAGCACTTGCCGATGGCGTCATAATCACTTGTCAGCGGGCTTATGGGCTCGCTGTAATGGATGAAGTTGGGACGCCTTTTAAAGGCTTCTTCGCCGCCTGCCATGACTATGCCTATGCGGTGCTCGTCCCTTACGTTTTCCTCGTTGAACGCCCAGTTCATGATAATCTTGCGGGTGTTCTGGATCATGTCGGCAAACTCGTAGACATCTGAAAGCGCGTGGGTGACGTCGTCGATTGAACCCAGGGACTGCACATACCCGATGTTGGGAAGCGCATCGCAGACACGTGCCACTATGGTGGCGTCCTTGCGCTGATAAGGCCTGCGCTCCAGTGTATCCGTGTCTATGAAGTTCGGAGGCGTGGGCCCGGGGCCGAAATAGCTGCGGCCCGGCTCCACGTAGCACATTTCCTCGTCTCCGTCCCAGCTGTAAAGGGTGGTTGTCGGCGGAAGAGACGCCAGCGCGTCACGTACCACCTCCGGGGGGATCCGAACACGGTTGCCGTCGACTTTGCAGCGGTTTTTTGCAAGCAGGTCTCTTACCTTTTCGTGGTTTACGTTTGCACCAGTGTCGTTTAGCGTTTTTATAACCCCCCGGAATATGCGAGCCTTCTGGTCTTCCGAGAGCAGCGAAAACCTGGGGGTCCTGTTTACCGTATAATTTGTCCTGAAGCTCATATGCTGTCTCCTCTTATCTGGCCTTTCGGGAAAAACCCCTTGACGGAACAGGGCTGTTCAGGGCCGGATATTGTCGGTTATTTGGAATGGCGTTTCTCAGCCGCATCAATGATCTCCTGCAGACCCTTCCTGGTGGCGTCATCTATGGGCTCAGGTTCATGGGTGTCAAGGATCCTCTGGGTTTCGTCCTTAACCCTGTCGAGCATTGTCTTGGCCCCTTCGTTGTTCCAGGTCTCCCAGTCGGATCTGTCCATGAGCTTGGGCAGAAACCACTCGCGCCAGTGCTCATACGTGTGGTCCTTTGTTACGAACTCGCCTCCCGGACCGGCTTCTTCTATAACCTTGAGTGCGAGGTAGTCTTCATCCGTCTTTATGCCTTTGCCCACCTGGCGGACCATGCCGATAATATCCTCGTTCATCACCAGGCTTTCCAGGGATGCGTTGACCCCGGAATCTATGTAGCCCACGTCATGGACCAGGTTTGCACCGGAAAGAAAAGCCGTGAGATTGCTCAGGGTTGATTCAATTGCTGCCTGCTCGTCAAGGCACTTTGAATCCGTACAACCGCCGGTTGAAAACATGATCAGGTTCAGCCACTTGGAAACATCCGTGTTTGCCGCTGATGCCAGCGAAAGCTCAGGTGCTCCGTATGAATAGGTGGTGGTGCGCATGTCCATCACAGTCGTCACCCCGCCCATGATAAGGGGCATTCCGGGTTTCTTGAGATGGCACATGACCACAGCCAGCAGCGTCTCCGCCAGGGACTGGACCAGCATGCCTGCAATGGTGGCCGGTGCAGTGGCGCCGGAGCTGGGGCAGGGCGTATACATGGCCGGAATTCCCTTTTCCGCGGCGAAAAGCATTTTTTCCACCGCAGTGCGGTCGTTTGTAAGCGGCGAGATCGGCTCTATGTAGGCCACGAAAAGCGGACTCAGCCTGAACTCTTCTTCTCCGCCCTGAAACAGGCAGGCCATCTTCCACAGGTCCTCCAGCCCCTCTCCGTCCACGCTGGTTACCACCATGGGCTTGGTGCATCCTTCCAGCATGGCCATGAACTGGTGCCTGTCATAGGTCTGGGGATTGGGTGCGTCTCCCACAATGCCGTGTGACATGAAAAAATCGTAATTCGGCAGGTAATCGACTATCCTGCCCGCGTCAACCACGTCCTTGTAGGTGGTGCGTCTTCTTTCGCCGGTCTTTCTGTCATAGGTAAACGGCAGGTCCGAGCCTGTGCCGAAATAAACGTGATCCTTCTGAAGAGTCATGGAACGCTTTCCGTTCCGGCCCTGGAGGGTTATTTTGCGGGGATAGTGCTTTAATGCGCGCTCCACCAGGGAAGCAGGCAGCCGCACGCGCTTGTCGTCACTGACAACCGCTTCGCCGCTGTTTCGAAACAGCTCAAGGGCCTCGTCCTGATGAACCCGGGATCCGACACGCTCGAGCACGTCTAAGGCCGCAAAATAGATCTGCTCAATCTGATCTTCTGTCAGAACCTGGAACTGCGGTGTTTCCTGTACAGTCTGGTTCATTGGCTGCATATCTGGCATTACTGATTTCATGGTCTATCTCCTATTGATCCCTGCCGCTTTATGCAGGGGGATGGGTTCTTTCTGTTATAACTTGTCAGGCTGAAAATTCGAAGCCGCGGTCGGCTGAAACAAAACCAGGAGCCGCGGCTGCGATTTTCTACAATACCAACTTGTTACTTGCCTACTGCTTCTCTTCCCTTCTCAACGGAGCTGGCCGCGTTTGCGCCGTAGATGTCAGCACCGATCTCCTTGGTGAATTCCTCTGTAACAGGCGCGCCGCCGACCATGACCTTGACCTGGTCCCTTACGCCGGCTTCCTTGAGAGCATTTACGACCTCTCCCATTCTGGGCATGGTTGTTGTCAGCAGCGCGGACATTCCCAGCAGGTCAGGCTTGTGCTCCTTGACAGCATCCACGAACACCTGCGTGTCCAGATCGATGCCGAGATTTACAACCTTGAAGCCCGCGCCTTCAAACATCATGGCCACCAGGTTCTTTCCAATATCGTGCAGGTCGCCCTTTACCGTGCCGATAACCATTGTACCGGCAGCCTTTGCCTCGCTTTCCGACAGCAGGGGGCGCAGCTTGTCCATGGCCGCGCTCATGGCCTTGGCAGAGCGAAGCACTTCCGGAATAAACATCTCGCAGGCCTTGAAGCGCTGGCCCACAACGTCCATGCCGGCAATCAGACCGTTCTGCAGCACCTCCTGGGGCTTCATGCCTTCATCAATCGCCTCCTGGGTCATATTGCTTACGTCTTCGACTTTGCCCGCTATAAGCAGGTCTGCCATTTTTCCCAAATCAACAGCCATGTTTTCTCCTCCTTGAACTTTTTTATTCGGTGTTGGTTAATTAGCCGCTTCTTCAATTCATTACTTACTGCTTGCGGAAATGGAAAATCCCCCATGCGAGGTATCCTTTTTGGCCGCCGTCAACCCAGTGCCTGAGCCCCTTTTTCATGTTTTCAATGTACTCGCGGCTCACCACGCCGTCGAGTTCATTGTCCCTGGCCTCGAGTTCCTTTAAGACCCTGCCGTAATGAAGTGTCAGATGCTGATCCAGGGGCTCGTAGCTGACTTCTTCAAAACCCAGCTTTTTCGCATAATCACGGTAAAAACCGGGAGAGCCGAGCGACTGCAGGTGAATCCGCTCGTAGATGGGCTCCAGCACACCCTCGGGGCAGCCGTCTGCCTGCATGGGGTCGGTGAAAATCATTTCCCCGCCCGGTTTCAGAACACGGTGGGCCTCCTCGAGAACCTTTTTCCTGTTGTCGCTGTGCAGGATTGCATCCTGTGACCATACAAGGTCAAAATGCCCGTCTTCATAAGGAATCTCGGCAAAATTGCCGTCGATCACCTCTATTAAATGGCCCAGGCCCTGCTCCCTGTTCATTTTTCTGCCGCGCCGGTTTTCGGTTTCACTCAGATTGAGCACCACAACTTCCCAGCCGTAATTTTTGGCCAGGTAGCGTGCAGAGCCTGAAAAGCCGCCGCCCAGGTCAATCACCCTGGCATTTTTTCCTATAAGCCCTGACCTTTCGGCCATGTGACGTATTGTCCGACGGCTGGCTTCGTATATCGAATCGTTTTCCGACTCATAAATCCCCAAATGCAGGTCTTCCCCGCCCCATATGGTGTAGTAAAAATTGTGAGCATCATCGCTGTCATAATAGGATTTTGTCACCTTTACGGGTTCTGGCATTTCACTGGCCATGACATTGCCTCCTCTTTATAATTTTATATTAATAAAAACAAAATTTTATATGCAATTTGCGTCTATCTATCAAAAACAAAAAACGCCTTTTTGAAAACTTGTTTCAACAGGCGGACATTCGATAGTATTTCAAGTAATTCGATACAATTACATATAATATTGCGATATCATAATATAAACAAAGCATACTGTCAAGGCCTTTTTTAGGGGTAAATTCTGATCCTAATTAATACGATAGTCCTTTCTATTTGTAAAGAATTGTGTTGACATTAAAATGTTGTTTTGTGATAATTGCTTGTCTATTTATAAATAAATAATTCGTAAAAATTTTTTGGCAACCTATTATTAAAGTTATCAAACCAATTTACAAAAAAATAGCTAAGGGCTTGATATGGCAGAAATTTTACCTTTCCGCGGCATCCGCTACAACCAGGAGAAAATCAAGGACCTGTCCAGGGTGGTGACACCGCCCTATGACATTATCTCGGAACAGGAGCAGCAGGAGTATTACGAACGGGATCCATACAATGTAATCAGGCTGGACAAGGCAAAGGCAACCCCGCAGGATACCGAAACTGACAACCAGTACACCCGTGCTGCGGCAGACTTTAACCAGTGGCTGAAGCAGGGAATACTGATGCAGGATGAAACCCCCGGGTTTTACCTGACATCCGTGGATTTCGAGCTTGAGGGAAAGCCTGTAACGCGTTTCGGACTGATCGGAACCGTTCGCCTGGAGCCTTTCGAGTCAGGGGTAATCCTTCCTCACGAGGAGACTTTCTCAAAGGTCAAATCAGAGCGCCTGGAGCTCATGAAGGCCTGCAACGCCAATTTCAGCCACATTTTTTCCGTTTACTCGGACAAGGACAACATTTTGTCCGCTCTGAAAGCAGAAGCCGGCAGAAAGGTGCCTGAAGAGGAATTTACTGATGACAGCGGCCATTTGCACCGCATGTGGAAAATCGACAGCCCGGAAATCTGCAGAATGGTAACCGAATCCTTAAAGGACAGGCGCCTTTTCATAGCAGACGGTCATCACAGGTATGAAACAGCCCTGAATTACAGGGAATGGGTCAGGCAAAACACCCCTGACTTCGATGAAAACCACCCCGCAAACTTCATCATGATGTATCTGTGCGCAGTGGAGGATCAGGGACTGACCATACTGCCTACACACAGGCTTCTGCCTGATGTCGGCCCTTCCGCAGGGAAAAAACTGCTCAAGGATGCGTCGGCCTGGTTTGAAATAGAGACCTTTGAGCATGGCGGGGCAAAAGATGCAAGACGCGGCGCGCGCAGGCAGTTAATGGAATCAATGATCAAAAGGCACCGCAGCGATCACGTTATCGGCCTTGCGGTAAGAGGCGAGCCTGCATATTACGCCCTGGTACTAAAACCAGGGGTCATGAAGGATCTTTTCGGCGAAGAAATCCCGGAACCCCTGCAGGGCCTGGACGTCACGGTGCTTACCAGGCTGATTTTGATGAAGCTTATGGGATTTGACAAAAAGAGCCTGGACGACCATTCTTTGATCGGATACACCAGCAGCAGCGAAGAGGCGGCCGAATCAGTGGCTGACGGGTCCTATGACATCGCATTTATTTTAAATCCGCCCACAAATGAACAGGTGAGAAAAATTGCTGAAGCCGGGCTTACAATGCCCCGCAAGACAACGTTTTATTACCCCAAGGCGATTACCGGAAAGGTAATGAACAAACTGAGCAGGGACTGAGCCTTACGGCACAGGAGCAGGAGCCATCAAAACCATAAGAGACATAGAACAGATGCAGGAAACCGCCGAAGGCTTGCGGCAGCAGGGCAAAAGCATTGCCCTTGTTCCGACCATGGGATTTCTGCATGAAGGGCATCTTTCGCTGATAAGACACGGCAGGCAGAACGCGGACATTTTAGTCGTCAGCATATTTGTCAATCCCGCCCAGTTCGGGCCCGGCGAGGACTATGAATCATACCCCAGGGACCCGGAAAAAGACAGCGCTCTTGCGGAAAACCAGGGCGCGGATATATTGTTCATGCCTGAAAAAAACGATCTTTATCCCCGGGGGTATGAAACCTATATATACCAGGAAAGCCTGCCGCAGCACCTGTGCGGACTATCCAGGCCCGGTCATTTTACAGGGGTTATGACGATCGTGGCCAAGCTTTTTAACATAATAAAGCCTCATTACGCGGTTTTCGGAGAAAAAGACTATCAGCAGCTTGCCATTATACGAAAAATGACAGCGGATCTGAATTTCGGCATCCATATAATCGGAGCACCCACAGTGCGGGAACCCGACGGACTGGCAATGAGTTCGAGAAACAAGTACTTAAACCAAAGGCAGAGAAACTCTGCACTGCAACTCAACCGCGCCCTGTCTGAGGCGCAAGAGATGACTGTAAAAGGCGAAAACAGGGCCCGGATTTTGATTGAGGCGGCTGTTGAAAAAGTTTCCGCCTCCCCTGAAGTTTCCATAGATTACGTAAAAGTCTGCGATCCGGAAACCCTTGAAGACATGGAAGTTGTCGATCGGCCCGCATTAATGGCCCTGGCTGCAAAAGTCGGCCGGACAAGGCTTATTGACAATGCCATGCTTACACCCTCTTGAAAGAATAAAAAAAATTTCGGCTGTTGAACAATTAATTAGAAAAAAGGAGTACACCAATGACGCAGAAAAGTTATCTTTTCACCTCGGAATCAGTAACAGAAGGCCATCCCGACAAGGTTGCCGACAAAATATCCGACTCTGTTCTCGATGCATTCATCGGACAGGACAAGCGCTGCCGCGTGGCATGCGAAACCATGGTCACCACCGGGATAGCAATCGTGGCAGGAGAGATCACGGCCGATGCAACCGTGGACTTTCAGGACGTGGTGCGCAACACCATCAAGGACATAGGCTACTGCTCATCTGACATGGGTTTTGACTGGCAGACCTGCGCCGTTCTTACCAGCATTGACAAGCAGTCCCCGGACATCGCCCAGGGAGTGGACGAAGGCAAGGGCCTTTTCAAGGAGCAGGGAGCAGGCGACCAGGGCCTTATGTTCGGCTATGCCTGCGATGAGACAGATGAACTCATGCCCATGCCCATACTCTACGCACACAAGCTGACCCAGCGGCTCGCATCAGCGCGTAAAAACAATGAGCTTGATTTTCTGCGCCCTGACGGAAAATCCCAGGTCACCATCGAGTATGAAGACGGCAGGCCCAAGAGGGTGGACACGGTTGTGGTTTCCACCCAGCACTCAGCTGATGTCAACTATGACACCATAAGGGAGGGTGTTATTGAAGAAGTGATCAAAAAGGTTGTGCCTGCTGAAATGATAGGTGATGACACAAAATATTTCATCAACCCCACCGGCAAATTTGAAGTGGGCGGTCCCATGGGCGACTGCGGCATAACAGGCCGCAAAATAATAGTTGACACCTACGGCGGTCAGGGAAGCCACGGCGGAGGAGCTTTCTCCGGAAAAGATCCCTCCAAGGTTGACCGCAGCGCCTCCTACATGGGACGCCATATTGCCAAAAACATCGTGGCAGCCGGGCTGGCAAGAAAATGCGAGGTCCAGATCGCCTATGCCATAGGAGTTGCCCAGCCGGTTTCCATTCTGGTGGATTTTTTAAATACAGGCAAGATTGAAGAAGAAAAAGCAATCAAAATCATCCGCGAGGTATTTGACCTGAGGCCGGCGGCAATCACTGAATACCTGGACCTGCTGCGGCCGATCTTCAACAAGACTTCCGCCTACGGCCACTTCGGCAGAAACGATCCTGACTTTACATGGGAAAAAACCGACAAGGCCGATGAAATACGGGAAAAGGCAGGGTTTTAACAAGAACTGACAGA
>JBKHES010000050.1:0-14809 GCA_046540695.1 Desulfobacterales bacterium | reverse complement strand
TGCTGCCCGTCCCATTCCTGCTCGCGCAGCTTGTATTTCTGGATCTTGCCTGTGGCGGTCTTGGGAAGCTCGCAGAAGACGACCTGCTTGGGCGCCTTGAAGCGGGCAAGGTTCTGCTTGCAGAAATCAATTATTTCCTGTTCAGTTGGCTCTGAGCCCGGCCTTAATGTGATATAGGCCTTGGGCACCTCGCCCCACTTGGGGTCGGGGGTGGATACCACTGCCGCTTCCATGACAGCGGGATGCTTGAATATCGTGTTTTCCAGCTCCACCGTGGAGATGTTTTCCCCGCCGCTTATGATAATGTCTTTTTTCCTGTCCATGATCTGGATATAGCCGTCAGGATGCATTACTGCAAGATCGCCGCTGTGGAACCACCCGCCTGCGAATGCCTCGCTCGTGGAGCGCGGGTCCTTGTAATATCCCAGCATTACATTGTTGCCGCGCATGACTATCTCGCCTATGGTCCGCCCGTCGCGGGGCACGGGCGTCATGGTTTCGGTATCCATGACGTCCATGTCCATTGCATGGATGTAGGGAACCCCCTGGCGAGCCTTTATCCCGGCTTTTTCCTCCTGGGAAAGATCGTTCCACTTGTCCTGCCACTTGCATATTGAATGCGGCCCGTAAACCTCGGTAAGGCCGTAGGTCTGTGTGATGTTGGCGCCTGTTTTTTCCATGTTTAAAATAACCTGCGGGGCCGGAGGAGCTCCCGCAGTCATGATCTCCAGGCGGTGGTCCAGGGTGATGTTGTTGGCTGACGCGTATTCTGAAAGCCCTATCAGGACAGTGGGCGCGGCGCACAGGTGAGTTACCCCCTCGGAGCCGATCATGTTGTAAATGGTTTCAGGCTCGACTTTCCGCAGGCAGACATGGGTGCCTCCGGCCGCTGTCACCGCCCACGGAAAACACCATCCGTTGCAGTGAAACATGGGAAGGGTCCACAGGTAGTTTGACTCCTTTGTAAGGCCGAATTCTATGAGTTCGCCGAGGGCGTTTAAATAAGCCCCCCTGTGATGATACATCACGCCCTTAGGGGAACCGGTTGTGCCGCTGGTGTAATTGATGGTGGCCACCTCGCGCTCGTCTTCAACCATAAAAGGCGCCTTTTCACCGTTACCTGATGCAAGAAACGACTCGTAGTCAGTGCCCGGAAGCGGCATATCATTGCTTGCATCGCATATGTTGACTATCCGCTTTACATGGGGGATCTCTTCTTTTACCGGCTCCAGCAGATCCGCGAACTCGTTGTCCACAAACACGATGCGCGCGTCTGAATGGTTGATTATGTAGCCGACCTCCCCCGGCGACAGCCTTATGTTTACGCACACCAGCGCGGCCCCGATCATGGGCACTGCAAAGTGGGCCTCGAGCATGGCCGGGGTGTTGGGGCTTATAAAAGCCACCTTGTCCCCCTTGTCTATGCCCGCGTCTGCAAGGGCTGCCGCAAGGCAGCGCACCCTGCCGTAGAATTCAGCGTAGGTGCGGCGGATGTCTCCGTGGACTACAGCGGTGTTTTCAGCAAACACGCCGGCGCTTCGCTCCAAAAAACGCACGGGCGTGAGCGGATCGTAATTTACAGATGTCATGGCAAAGCCTCCTTGATTGATTGCAAAATAAAAAACCAAGCATCTGCGTCAAACTGCAGCATCGACAGTTAGATCAGATGTGATTCCTGTACGGCGTTTATGAATCGTCCAAGAATCATGCCACAGATTGTAATTAAAGGTTAAGTTACCGGAGTAACGGATAATACAGCCAGGCAGCCGGCGGGCCGGGTTTTTCCGTTAAAAAGGGAGAAGCGGGGCCGATCGACCCCGCATCATCCTGGCGAGTGTTTAAGATTTTGATTTTAAAGAAAAAATTCTATGGGGTTAATCGGCCCCATAACCGGGCTATTCGATCCCGTACTGCCGTATCTTCTTAAAAAGAGTGCGACGGTTTATCCCCAGGGCTGCTGCAGTTTCTGCCCTGCGCCACCTGTTGCTTTCAAGGGTTCGGGTTATGAGCTTTTTTTCCGCCTCTCTCAAAAATTTTTTGAGATCCCCTGACTGCTGTGCGGTTTCCGGAAGGATATCCCCGGGACTGCTCCCGGTAAGATCAGAGCCCGGGAGTTCAAACCGGTTGACTGTCACGTACCTGTGTATGACATTTTGAAGCTCGCGCACGTTTCCGGGCCACTGGTGGGAGTAGAGGGATTCGAGCAAAGATCCGTCAAGCCGCGGCTCCTGATCGGATTCTGAATACAGCCCCAGGAAATGATCCGCGAGAAGGGGCAGGTCCTCTTTTCTTTCCCGCAGCGGCGGCATGTAAACGGGAATGACGTGCAGCCGGAAGAAAAAATCCTCCCGCATCACCCCCTGTTTTACAAGGGAGCCCGGATCGCGGTTTGTGGCCGCGATTATGCGAATGTCAGGCTTTAAAACCTCGCTTCCGCCCACGGGCGAAAAACCCCTGCCGTCTATTACGCGCAGAAGCTTTACCTGCATAGCATGAGCGATTTCTCCTATTTCATCGAGAAAAAGGGTGCCCTTGTGTGCCTGCTGCAGACGCCCGGCCCTGTCGCGGTCAGCGCCTGTAAACGCGCCTTTCTTGTAACCGAAAAATTCACTTTCAAGAAGATTTTCCGGGATGGCCCCGCAGTTGACTACCACAAACGGCCCGTTTGCCCTTTGCCCCGAATTGTGGATCTCCTGTGCGGCCAGCTCCTTGCCGGTTCCTGACTCGCCGTAGATGATAACATTTGCACTGCTGGCTGCAGCGCGGACTATGTTTTCATAAAGCCTCTGCATCGGGGGACTTTTGCCGATAATGCCGCCGAACCTGAACCTTTCCTTCATCCCCTGCCTGAGGCTGAGATTTTCCCGCCTGAAACGGTCGGTCTGCTCTTCAAGGGCCTGTTCAGCCTGTTTTCTCTCTGTGATGTCAATCATAAGGGTCTCCATGCCCGAGACACCTCCCTCAGGATCATTGACCGGCTTTGTCACTGCGTAGTACCATCTGCCGTCGAGCTCTGATCTGAGCTCCCGCCTCCCCGGCGTTTCCCTGGAGGCCGGACAATCAGGGCAGGGGGTGTTTCTGCCGTGCAAAACAGCGTAGCACCACTGGCCGGTGGGATCGTGGCCGATCTTTTCTGCCATGGCGCGGTTCAGGGACACGATCCTGTAATCTCTGTTTACGGCGTAAATAAGGCCGCCTGCAGCCTCAATAACACCGTTTAACGCTGCCTGGTTTTTCTGAAGTTCACGCTGGACGGCCTTGAGATCAGTTACATCCATGAATGAGGCAATGGAATGAACACCGTCAGGGAGCATGCCCACCTTGATCCATATGTCTCGCACCTGGCCAGATCGATTAATCACCCTGCACTCGTACTCGTCAGGCACGGCGGGCCGGTTCTGCCTGCGGCCGTGATGGTAGGAAATCATTTTATCAAGATCTGCAGGGGCTATAAACTCGGTAAACTTTTTCCTGAGCTCGATGTCTTTGCGCGGAAACCCGCTTAACTTCTCGAATTCCACGTTGGCCATGACAATGGTCATGTCAGGGTCGATAATAACCGAGGCGGCCCCGGATTTTTCAAACACCTTCCTGTACCATGTCTCGCTGTATAACCCTGGTGATTCTGAGCCCACCCGCACCTCCTTTCCGGATCAGAAGATTAAATAACATTCTATTTGACCCTGAATGGTTTTTCAAGATAGTAAACTTTTTAACATCAGTTTCCGGTAAAGAGTTATCAGGTTGTTGTTCTGCTGTTTCAGCCTTATCAGAATCGGAATCGGAGTCGATTACGATCCCGATCCCGATTTCGATTTCGATCAAACTACGAAAGAAATCAGAAAAGAAACTTCATACATGCCGCTCCCCGCGAATTGAAAAATTCTCCGGGAGTTGCTTACTGTTTCAGTATGCACACCATACAAATTCTGCAGGGAAAAAATGTCATACACTCGGTTCACAGAAAAAATTGCAAGGGAGCAAAACCTAGAACCATGGCAGGCTGCGGCGGCAGCCGGGCTTCTGGAGCAGGGCTCAAGCGTGCCCTTTATTTCCAGGTACAGAAAAGAGGCCACCGGCAGCCTGGACGAAGTGGCAGTGACCGCTGTGCGCGACAGGCTGCACCAGCTAAAGGAACTCGCATCGCGCAGGGAGTCGGTTTTAAACTCCCTGGAAAAAAACGGGCACCTCACAGATGAGCTGCGCGGTCGTATAGATGCAGCAGAAACCCTGGCTGAAATCGAAGACATCTACCTTCCCTACAAGCCCAAGCGAAGGACCCGGGGGGTCATGGCCAGGGAAAAGGGCCTGGAGCCTCTTGCGCTGCAGATTTTCGAACAAAACGGCATTGATGTTGAGGCAGCCGCAGCAGTGTTCATCGACCCTGAAAAGGGCGTGGAATCAGTGGATGCCGCGCTTGCAGGTGCAAGGGATATTATCGCTGAAATGATTAATGAAAACGAGGACGCCCGGGCCAGCCTGAGAAAGCTGTTTTATGAAAAGGCAGTGATAAAAAGCCGGGTTATTTCCGGCATGGAGGAAAAAGGCTCCAAGTTCAGGGATTACTTCGACTGGCAGGAGCATGCAGCCTCGGTGCCGTCGCACAGGATGCTTGCAATCAGGCGCGGGGAAGACCAGGACGTGCTTTCCATGAGCATCCAGCCGGATAAAAACGAGGCGGTGTCCGTGCTGGAAAGCCTCTTTGTTACAGGCAGCGGAGAGGACGCCGCCCAGGTGCGCAGGGCTGCTGCTGATTCCTACAAGCGGCTTCTTTCCGGCGCCATGGAAACAGAGGCCCGGCTGAGGGCAAAACAGAAGGCAGACGAGGAGGCAATCCGGGTCTTTGCCGAAAACCTGCGCCAGGTTCTGCTTGCCCCGCCCCTGGGCGCCAAAAGGGTCATGGGAATTGACCCCGGCTACCGCACGGGCTGCAAGGTGGTATGCATGGACCGCCAGGGAAAGCTTCTGCACCATGACACGGTTTATCCCCATACAGGAAAACAAGGGGCCCAAAAAGCAGAAAGCATGCTGAAAACCCTGGCAGATGATTATGCAGCGGAAGCGGTGGCGGTGGGAAACGGCACGGCCGGAAGGGAAACAGAGGCATTTGTCAGGAAAATCGACTTTGGAAGGTCTGTTTCCATTGTAATGGTAAACGAAAGCGGGGCATCCGTTTATTCGGCATCAGAGACCGCCAGGCGCGAATTTCCTGACCATGACCTGACCGTGCGCGGTGCCGTGTCCATAGCAAGGCGGCTGATGGACCCGCTGGCAGAGCTGGTGAAAATAGACCCGAAATCCATCGGGGTGGGCCAGTACCAGCATGACGTGGACCAGAAAGAACTTAAAAACGCACTGGACGACGTTGTCACAAGCTGCGTAAACGCGGTGGGCGTTGATGTAAACCGTGCAAGCGCAGAGCTTTTGACCTACGTATCAGGATTGAATTCCAGGATTGCAAAAAACATTGTGTCATACAGGGATGAAAACGGGCCGTTTAAGGAACGAAAGGAGTTAAAAAAGGTCGCCGGCCTCGGTCCGAAGGCATTTGAGCAGTGCGCAGGTTTTTTGAGACTCCCGGACGGGGCGAATCCACTGGATGCAAGCGCGGTGCACCCGGAAAGCTATCATATCGTGGATGCCATGGCAAAAGACCTTGGCGCGGACGTAAAAGACCTGATCAAAAACCCGGAGCTGCGCGAAAAAATCGACATTGCCCGCTATACAACCGATTCCGTTGGCATCCCCACCCTGCAGGACATCCTGGCGGAGCTTGCCAGGCCGGGCAGGGACATAAGGGACAGATTCGAGGAATTTTCATTTGCCGAGGGTGTTGAAAAAATCGAAGATCTGCACCAAGGCATGCGGCTGCCGGGAATTGTAACCAACATAACCGCATTCGGGGCGTTCGTGGACGTGGGCGTGCACCAGGACGGCCTGGTTCATATAAGCCAAATGGCTGACAGGTTTGTCAAAGACCCGGCTGACGTGGTGTCGGTTCAGCAGAAGGTGCAGGTAAGCGTGCTGTCGGTGGATCTTGAAAGAAACCGTATCTCCCTTTCTATGAAAAAATCCGGGTCACAATGAGAAGTGGATTATCAGGCCTCCTCGAGAATCTTTAAAACCTTCTGCCGCGCATCTTCCGAAATCTTTTCAGCCGGGCTTTCGGTCTGCTTTATGAGCCTGCGGGTCTTTTCAACAATCCTGTCACGCACTGTGCCGGAAACCGTTCCCTTGTCAGCGGGTTCTTTTTCATCCCGGGTTCTGGAAAAAGACCCGTCTTTATTTCCAGTCTGCTTTATTTTCCTGTAATCACCGCCGGGCCCGGCAGCCTTTATCTGCTTTCTCGACAGGGTTTCTTCGTTTACCAGCACCCCTTTTGCTATATACTGGCTTTTTGCAATGATTTCGTCTGCCAGAACAAGCTGAAAAACGGAGCCGCACATGCCTGATTCCATGAATCCAACGTCATGGACAAGGCTCGGGCCGCTTAGCATGGCTGAATGAATGGAAAGGCAGGCTTCTACGGAGGCCTGCGCATCCATGGCCTTTGAATCAGAGCACCCCCCTGCTGAAAAAACCGGAAATCCCAAATAATCGCCCATTTCAGCAAGCCCTGCCTCCAGGCTGCAAAGCTCCGGGGCACCGTAGGCAAACACCGCCTCGCGCATGTCGAGCACCGACTGCGTCCCGCCTATAATTATGCACGAGCCGGGATTTACCGTCTGGGCGGTCACCACTCCTATCAGGGACTCGGCAAGGGTCATTGAAATGTGGGCCGCGTGGGTGGCCGGCACCGTCCCGCCGCCTGTGCTTGCAGGGGCGAATATCTGGGGGATGTTGTTGCCTGCGCAGTAAATAACCTTTTCAACCGAATTGTAATCAGAAAGCAGGGGGGATATTGGTTCGTTGTAAAACAGGTAGTTGGGTTTCTGGTCAAAGGCTGCAGGGCCGCCTGCCATGGCGGTTGCTATCTGGTGGATGTCCCTGCAGTGATCCTCGGAAAAGCACCAGGCTATGGGTGGCTTGACAGAATTCTGGATCAGCTCTGCAAACTCGTAAAGCCCTTCTTTTCCATAAGGGGCGTCGCTGACCAGGCCAAGAGACATGACAAACCCTATGGAATCAAGCGCATCGCACAACCGGGCCACCATTGCGGCATCCTGCCTGGTGTAGCTGCGGCGCTCAAGGGTGTGAGGATCTATAAAAGCCGGACAGGTGGGGCCCGGGCCGAAATAGGTGTGCCCCTGTTCAATACGCAGGGCCACTTCGCCGTTCCAGCTGTAGATGCTGCTGACAGGAGGCAGTGTACTCAGCGCCTTTTTTACCACATGCGACGGGATATAAACCCTGTCGCCTGATACCCTGCAGCCGTTTTCAGCAAGCAGCCTGCGGGCCTCGTCGTGTTTCACCACAACGCCGGTATTCTGGAGTATTTTTAACACCTGGTTGAATATCAGATGCTTCTGCCCATCTGACAAAAAGGAAAAACGAATATACTGGTTTTCAGTAAGATTGGTTCTGGTGCCCATGAGACTGCCCCTTATTTTCCAGACCCCGCAAGGGCCTTTAGCTCTGCGGCGAGCTTGGGGTCAAGCGCTGCAGGCTCGTGTTCTTCGAGGATTTTTTCTCGCTCTTGTGCCGCCCTGTCCTTCATGGTTTTCTTTCCGCCGGCCGCCCACATGTCATACGTTGACCGGTTCATCAGGTTGGGGCGGAACCATTCATGCCAGTGATCAAGCGTATGATCACAGGTAAGATACTCCCCTCCCGGGCCCACGGATTCTATGAGATCAATGGCAAGATATTCTTCATCAGTACTGATTCCCCTGCCGATCTGCTTTATCATCTCAATTATCTCGGCACACATTACCATGCCGTCCAGGGAGGCGGCCCTTGCGCTGTTTATAAGCCCTGATCCGCAGATCATGTCCGCGCCTGACAAAAATGCGTAAAACAGCCCTGAGGCAAAATCGGTTCCCGCGTCCTGGCCCGGCTCTGCCGCATCCGTAATTCCAGCGGGAAACAGCATGCCAAGTCCCAGCCATTTGGAAATATCAGTGTTTGCGGCAGTGGTCAGGGCAAGCCCGGGTGCCCCGAAACTGCATCCTGAACCGGAAGGATGAGGAACGGTTGTTGTTCCGCCTCTGATCAATGGCATGCCGGGATTTTCAAGATATGAAAGCACGGAAACCAGCATTGTTTCAGCAAGGGTCTGCACCAGGGTGCCTGCAACAGCTTCAGGCGCAGTGATACCCGATACCGCCCTGGATGCACACACACAAGGTATTTGCTTTTCAGCGCAGAACAGCAGTTTTTTGGCCTCAACACGCGAAAGGGTTAGCGGGGAATCGATTTCCACGTAATGGGCGAAACCCGGGTTCAGGCTGAATTCTTTTTCACCTCCGCTTATAAGCGACATCATCCGCCACAGGATTGAAAGTTCATTTTTATCGGCAGTTCCCAGAAGCAGGGGCTTTGAAGACCCTTCGACAAGGGCGGGGACATAAGAAAGATTCCATGAATCGCCGTTTTTCGGCAACGGCCTCAGGGGGCCGGCTATGAAGTCAAAACCGGCAATAAAATCGGCAAGCCGGGCCGCGTTATAGACATCTTCATAAACCGATCCTCCCGGCTGATCCAGCGGATATAACGGGCCTGCTCCGAATGCGAGCTCATCTTTCTGGCTGCGAACCGAGTACTGCCCGGTTCTGCCTGAAAGGATAATCTTTGCCGGGTGGGATTGCAGGGCCTTTTCCACGAGCACGGCAGGAATACGTACCAGGTCGTAATCAGTTACCACAGCCTCGCTGTGTTCAAACAGCTTCAGTGCCTGCCCGCTTTTCACCCGGGCGCCGTCGCTTGCTATAACCTCCAGGGCATCAAAATAGATTCGCTCTATTTCATCTTCTGACAATACCCGGAAGTTGGGGGTTGTCTGGACTATTTCCCTTATTTTCATAAAATCCCTCCGAAATCCTTGGTGAAAAGCATACCATTTTTGGCGGGGGAAATTAAGCGAAAAAATCCGCCAGGGGCGGGGCTAACCCCTGGGGCCGACCGCCAGTGAAGATATATCTTCAACTGCCATGTAAAGGCAGGGCACGATTACAAGTATAATGGAGGTTGCAAAAACGATTCCGAAGCCAAGGGAAATCGCCATGGGGATCAGGTAGGCGGCCTGCCTGGAAGTTTCAAGTATAATTGGCGTCAGGCCTCCGAAGGTGGTAAGGGTCGTCAGAACAATCGGCCTGAAGCGCCGCAGGCCCGCCTGGTGGATGGCGTCAAAGGCTGAATCCGAGGCTCTTTTACTGTTTGCATAATGAATCATTATAAGCGAGTCATTTACCACCACCCCTGAAAGGGCTATTATACCCATAAGGCTTATCAGGGAAAGATCAAATCCCAGAAGGATGTGTCCTGCCACCGCGCCCACTATTCCGAAGGGAATGGCAATCATTACTATCAGCGGCTGTATGTAGCTTGCAAAAATCACTGCGAGAAGTCCGTATATAACGATCATTGCCATGGCAAACCCGCCCTTTAAGGCGCTTACGGATTCTCTCATTTCAGCCCCGCCTCCCTGGAAGCTCCAGGTTAACCCCGGAAATTGGCCTCTTAGGTCCGGGAGCAGCTCTGCCCTTATCGATCCCATGACCCTGGTTAAGGCGCTTTCAGGCTCCACGGCCATGCTCACGGTAATTATCCTCCTTCCGCTGCGCCGGTTAATGGAGGTAAAAGCTTCGTCCTGCCGGATTTGCGCGACATCCGCCAGGGGCACTTCCACGCCGTCATTTGTGCGTACTACCAGGTCCTCGAAATCAAAAAGATCCTTTCTTTCGGATTCGGGCAGCCTGACCCTTACTTCTACCTCGTTTGCGCCCCTTAGCTGGCGCATCGCCTCTGCGCCGTAAAAGGCGTGCCGAAGCTGCCTTCCCGCTTCCGAGGAGGTAAGGCCCAGGCTTCTGCCCTCGGGCAGAAGGGTGACGTCAAACTGGGACTTTCCCTTTTCGTAGTTGTCCCGCACGTCCCTGCCTGCCTCGAATTCTTCCAGGCGCCGTGAAAAAACCCGGGCCGCCTCTGCCAGAATTGCGGTGTCCGGATGGCTCAGGTCCACGCTTACATCAGGCCTGTGACCGCCCGGGCCCCTTTCTGCCTCAAAGGTGATCTGGTCCACCCCCTCCAGATCGCCTATTTCCCCGCGCCAGAGCTCAATTAACCGGGCTGCCGTCATGTCGCGTTCATCCGGGGGCTTCATCACGATTTCCACGTCAATGAAGTCCTGGCCGCGCACGTTTGTCTTTACCCCCTCGGCCACACGATGAAGATCGTGTCTTTCAAACATCTCCATGGTGGATTCGGTAATTGCATCTGCCACCTCAGCTGCCTGATCCGGGGTGGTGCCCACCGAAAGCGACACCCCTGCCTCGATTTCGTCTGCCGATACCTCGGGCATCATGATCATGCCCATGTGGCCGCTGTAGGCGTAGGCTCCCACCACCAGAAGCAGGGTCACCGCAGAGACAAGGGTTATGTAGCGGTATCGCAGGCAAAACGACAAAAACGCCCTGTAATACCTGTCCACAAACCTGTTGAACCCCGAGGCAAATCTCTTCTGGATGCCATGTACGCGCGCGCCCGGAGGCGAGGCTCCCCCTGACCTGCTGTGTCCCAGGTGGGCGGGCAGGATAAACAGGGCCTCGAAGAGCGAGACCAAAAGCACGAGTATAACCACCACGGGAATCGGCCACCAGAAGTTGCCCATGACCCCTGGCACAAACATCAGGGGCACAAAGGCGGCGATGTTTGTCAGAATGCTGAAGGTCACGGGTACCGACATCTCGCGGGCCCCGTTAATTGCCGCAGACAGGTATTGCTCGCCCTTTTGTCTGTGCTCGTAGATATTTTCGCCCACAACTATTGCATCGTCTACCACAATGCCGAGCACCACCAGGAAGGCAAACATGGAGATCATGTTTATGCTCACCCCTGCTGCGGGCACAAACACCAATCCGCCAACAAAGGAGACTGTCATTCCCGTCATCACCCAGAAGGCAAGCCTGTACTCGAGAAACAGGGCCAGAATGCCAAGCACTATGAATATGCCCAGGGCGCCGTTTTTTAGAAGAAGCGACAGCCGGTCCCCGTAGGCCTCGGCCCTGTTGCTGTCGATCCGGGTTTTCACCCCGGAAGGAAGGGAATCTTCAAATCCTGCAAGCACGGACCTGGCTGCCTCGGCCACTTCCGTGGGGTTCTGGTCCCCCACCCTGAAAATCTCCACTTCCACCGAGGGCTGGCGGTCAAACTGGGAATGAAATCCCTCATCCTCGAAACCGTCGGAAATTTCCGCAATGTCTGAGAGCTTTACCGAAGCGCCCGTATCCGAGGCAATCAGGTCAATGTCTGCAAATTCTTCTGCCCACTGCCTGCGGTCTTTCATCCGCAGAAGGATTTCGCCCCTGCTTGTTTCAAGCGAGCCTGCGGGAACATCCCGGCTGGAATCCTCTATTGTCCGGGCCACTTCGCCCAGGGTAAGGCCGTATTCGCGCAGGGTATTTCTGGGTATTTCCACGTAGGTGACATAATCTGGCACATGGCTCAGCTCGGCGCGGGTGATCCCGTCATGTGCCAGCAGGCTGTCTCTGAACTGTTCTGCCAGCAGCCGCAGGGTCCAGACATCGACATCGCCGTATATGCCGATTTCCATAACATCGCGCTGATGATCCCGGAGCCGCACTTCGGGCTCTTCAATATCATCCGGGAAGGTGCGGATCCGGCTTACAGCCTGGTCAATGTCCTGGAAAGCCTTCATCCTGTCTGCGCCGGATATCAGCTCGATCCGCACGGTACCCGAGGCTTCCCTGGCCGTGGATGAGATCTCCTCGATTCCCTCCACTTCCCTTACGGCCTCTTCCACCGGCAGAAGGATTCCGTGTTCCACTTCAGCAGGGTCAGCGCCGGGATAGCTTACGCTTACCTCAACCACGTCTAATTCAAAATCCGGGAAAACCTCCTTCTGGATGGCAAACGCGGTCCAGATGCCGCCTGCAAGAAGGATGACCATCAAAAGGTTGGCGGCAATGGGGTTTTTTGCCATCCACGCTATGGGTCCGGTCCTGCCGCCGCTGTTTTCGGAAAAATCCGGGCCGGAAGTCATCTGTCAGTCCCGCCTTGTCTTTCATCCCGGTTTCCTGCATCTTCCTCCCGTTTGCCGGGCCCTCCGCCTTTTCCGTCATCTTTTTGCCGCAGCCGCGCGCCCTGTGCAACGGTTGCAAGACTTGAGGTCACCACCTGTTCTCCGTCCTCTATGCCTTCTTTGATATAGACGTATTCCGGATCCTTAAAAACAATTTCCGGGTCCCGGATATCAAGCTTTTCGCCCTTCATGACCCATACAGTGTTATCTTTTCTTACATAATCCCTGTTAATGCGGATCACATCTTTTACAGGCCTTCCGCTTATGCGGACCTGCACAATGGAGTTTATTATAAGGGGCGGGGCGCCGGATTTTTCCAGTGCGAGGGGGTCATCGACATGGGCGATCACCCGTGCAAGCCTGGTTTTTTCATCAAGTTCTCCCACCAGCCTGTGCAGCCTGCCGGTTCGGTATACGCCCTCGTCCCAGGCCGATCGGTTCCTGATACGCACCTTTGAGCCATCATTTCCGTCTTTTTCCGGAAAAGAAAGCCTGTTAAGCGAAGAGACCGGAACTGTTGCCTCCACCCGGAAAACATCCGTGCCTGCCAGCCGGCCAAGGTTCTGCCCGGCAGAAACATGGGAGCCCAGGTCCGCCTGCCGGGAAAGAACCCTGGCATCAAAAGGCGCCCTTATTTTGGTGCGCTCAAGTTCGAGTTCTGCCTGGTCTGCTGCTGACCGGGCGTCTTTGACCGCTGCCCGGGCAGCCTGAAGCTGGGGCTCGCGCAGGACGAGCCTGCGCTTTTCTTCGGGCAGTTCCCCGCCGAGCTGGCGGAAATCCTGCCTGGCTACATCCTGCCTTCCCATCTCTATTCTCAGGTCGGAAAGTGCGCGCTCAAGTTCGCTTTCTTTTTGTTCCAGCCTGTTCCTGTAATCCCTCGGGTCGATTTGTGCAAGAATTTCGCCTTTCTCAACAGAGCCGCCCGGGGTGAACTCCTCTGCGCGGGAAACTATTTCCCCTTCAACTTGTGCTCTTAGCTCGATGGCGCGCTCCGGGGTGACTGTTCCTATAACCTCTATGACCGGCCGGTACTCTCCCCTGCTTGCCCTTACCGTGTCCACAGGCATTGCGGTCTGCCTTGAGGCAGCCGTGCGCGTTGCCTCAGGCTCGGTGGAAAAAATAATCCAGAGGGCACCAGCACCGGCAAGAATTATCACGGCGCAGATTACAAGTGCGGGTCCTGCCGCAAGACCCCGCCTTTCAGTCTGTGATGATCCGCCTTCCTGCTGCATTTTCAGTCCTTTTTCTCCCGGCTGCCGCCTGGTTGCCTTTTGGTTTCAAACCCGCCTGCAAGAGCCCGGTAAAGTCCGATACGGTATTCCACAAGCTCCTGTTCCGCTGAGACAAGATCCCGGTCAGTCTGCTGTTTTTCCGTTACCGCTGACAGCACGTCAAGGTAGTTTCCGTCGCCGTTTAAGTATTGCCTTTTAAGCTGGTCTGCGGCGTTTTGGGCCAGCTCGGCCTGCTTTTCAAGAAGATTTACCCTCTTTTTCTGCTTTTCCTCGCGGACAAGGGCGTCTTCCACCTCCCGGAAGGCCTCAAGCACAGCCTGGCCGTATTCATAAAGCCTCTGATTTTTCACCGCCTCTGCCATGTCAGCCTCGGCTTTTCTGCGGCCGCCGTCTATCAGGGGAAGCGTAAGGTTTGCGGCCAAAGAGCGGAGCCAGTCATCGAAAGGATCAGAGGCATCGGTATCAGAAGAAGAAGCAGACGCTGTTATGGCAAGCCTCGGGTACCTGCTGATCTCTGATGCCGCAAAGTCCATGCCTGCAGCCATAAGGCGCATACGGGCTTCGCGCACGTCGGGTCTTCTGCCTATAAGTCCAGAGGGAACCCCGGTATCCGGCAGGGGGGGAAGGGAGGGGAGGCTGCAGGATTCACAGTCCGGGGTTTTCTCCGGCGGCTTTCCCAGAAGAACCGAAAGCTGGTTTTGAAGCACGCGCACTTCTGATTCGCCGGCACGGACCCCTTCCCGGGCGGATTCGGCAAGCTGCTGCTGGCGCAGAACATCTGCGCGGCCTGACTGTCCGTTTGCAAATCTTGTACGCACCAGGGAAAGCATCTTTTTGTTTGCCGCGGCCTGGTTTTCTGAAAGCTCCAGGCGGCGGCAGGCCCCGGCAAGCCTGTACCAGGCCAGGGCTACCTCGGATGAAAGCGTAACTGCTGCCGCGCGATATTGTTCAAGCCCGGCTTCGGCCCGGAGGCGTTCTGCTTCGGCCTCTGATCCGATGCCTCCCCACAGGTCCACCTCGTATTCGGCCATCAGGCCGAAGGTCAGTTCCTCGCTGCTGCCTGAAGGCCCACTTTCCGCCCGGCCTTCAAGGGAGGTCTCGGCCCTGGGGAACAAAGATGATGATGCCCGCCTTGCCGCAGCCCTTGCCTCCTTTAGCCTGTGCCAGGAGGTCTTTAAATCAAGATTTCCTTTTAGGGCCTGCTGCACAAGCAGGTCAAGCTTTTGATCGTCAAACTCGGTCCACCACCGCTCCGGCACCTTCCGGCTGCCGGAGCCTGAAAATGATTCCGGCTTTTCAGCCGGAACACCGGGTTTTTCCGGCCGCCCTGCACAGCCTGCAAACACTGCTGCGCAAAAAAGCACAAGGATCACATGGGCGG
>JBKHES010000049.1:0-15022 GCA_046540695.1 Desulfobacterales bacterium | reverse complement strand
GCGGAGGGCGGAGAGGTTTGTTATTTTTTGTTTCCCGTGAGGGTCTCGTATGCCTCCTGGATTTCAACAAACTTTCTTGCTGCAAGCTCCTGGAATTCCTTTCCCAGATGAGAGACCTTGTCAGGGTGATACTGCTGGGCAAGCTTTCTGTAGGCCTCGTGTATCTCCCTTTTGGAGGCGCCCGGCGAAAGCCCCAGCACCGCGTACGGATCCCTTCCCGACTGGTTGTTCCTTGCGGAACCTGAACCGCCGCCGCCCTGCTTTCCCGCCTGCGATCGCTTGGCCCCCGGTTTTGCACCCCCGGAAAACCAGCCCAGAATCCGCGATACAAACCCGGGCACACGGCCGGTTTTCAAATAATAGATCAGGATGGCAACAAGCCCGATATCATCTATTCTTCCGAGAAGGGGCATGAAATCGGGTATCAGATCATAGGGGCTGACCACGTATATAAGCACCAGCCCCACTATCAGTATGACCCATAAAGGATTCATCAGCTTCTCAGCGTGGCTTTAAGCCGCAGGGGGTTTGACAGAAGCTCCAGGGCGGAGAGAATCGACGGGCAGACCACGTCCGCGGCATTCAGGGTCCCGGTTGCAGCGCCTTCCTCCAGGAGCACGCAGATACCGAGCCTTGCTGCATCAAGCATGAACCTGTCGTTTCTTCCGTTGCCTATTGCTGCGGTATTATCCGCCCCCAGGCGCATCACGTAGTCACGCTTTGCCACCGTCTGATCGCCCGGCGGCAGCACCGTCAGGCCGCATGGCATCTTGGCGAGTTCAGCTTCCGCCCTTCCGAAGGTGTCTGCTGTTAGCACATGCAGCTCCAGGCTGCCGGAGAGTCTTTCAAGGGCTTTGTCAACTCCCTTTACTGGAACCCCGTCCACGGCAAGGGTCCCGTTGTAGTCCATTACAAGGTGACTCAACCTCAGGGTCCCGTATCCCGGTATCTCGACTTCCACAATCAGCTCCTTTCAAATCTCTTCTGCCTTTCTCAAGATTACCAATACAGGAAAGAATTGTAAAAAGTAAGTTTTTAGATGGCGCCGTAAAAAGTTTAAGATCAAGGCTTGCGCGATTCCGAAGAATGCAGCGTACTTAGCCGTACGTGAAATTCTGAGGAACCGCGCGTAACGCAGATATTGGACTTTTACGGTGCCATCAATACAGGATGCACAGGTTTTGTCAAGAGCGACTGAATTGCCTTGAAAATACAAGGATATTCTGCTAATGATCCAGTGACCCGGCATAAAAAACAAAAATCACGGAAAGAAGGTGTAAAAATGGCAAACCAATTCACGAGGGAAGAATACAAGGGCCTGCTCGATCTTGCAATGATAGCAAACTGGGTCCTGCACGTGTTTGAGACAGAGGAAAACCCGGAAACCCTGGAATACGACAAGGTAATCCAGAAAATATACGCCGGGGCAAAGGAGCAGGGCCTGGGAGATCTGGTGGCGTATGACGAGGAAATAAACGGATATTTCCCCACGCCCGACTACGAGGAGGAATCCGAGGTCATGGACCTGCTCGAGGATTTCGAGGACAACCTGTTCTGGTTCGGCCTGGCCCAGCGGATGGCCCTGAAAACCCTGGTGGACCAGGAAGGCATAGAAACCTATGACGAGCTTTTTGACGAGAAAAACGCCGCAAAGTTAAAAGCCCTGGAAGCCAGGTTTGCCGAGGAATTTTACGAAAACGGCTTAAACAACATCAGGGCCGAAATAAACACGGACGTATCTGATATAACAGGATCAGAGGAATAATGCCGGAATGAAGCACAGAAACACGGAAGCGGACGCGGGCAGGATGCAAAGAATCATGGATACCGCCCTGGGCCGGGAACCCGCGGATCTTGTCATAATAAATGCAAGGATCTTCAACGTTTTTACAAAAGAACTGCTCCCTGAACACGGACTGTGCGTCAAAGAGGGGAAAATCGCCTATGCCGGCCCGGCGGCCCGGGAGACAGCAGGCGGCAATACCCGCATCATAGATGCCGACGGCATGACCGTGATCCCCGGATTCATAGACGGCCATACCCATGTGGCGGCCGGATACGTACCGGCGGAGTTTCTTAAACACGCCATTGCCGGCGGGACAACCACGATTGTAACAGAGATATTTGAAGCCTATTTTGCAGCCGGCCTTCAGGGGGTTCTCGAATACCTGGAGGCAATCCGCCGCCAGCCGATAAAGATATTTGCCGCAGCCCCTGCCATGGTTTCCATAAGCGACCTTTCGGCAGGCATAGATTTAAAGGACCTGGAAACAATACTTGAGCAGCCGGAAATTGTCTGCATGGGAGAATCCTACTGGCAGGGGGTGCTACAGCAGCCGGAGCGCTACCTGCCTGCATTCGAAGCGGTCCGCAGGTCAGGCCTGCCACTGGAAGGTCACACCGCAGGTGCGGGAGAGCAGAAACTCGCAGCCTACCTGGCGCCCGGGATTTCCTCCTGTCACGAGCCTATCACAGCCGGGGAGGCACTTTCCAGGCTTCGCCAGGGCCTGTGCGTCATGATCAGGGAAGGAAGCGTGAGAAAGGACCTTGAAGCAGTCTCCGAAATACGCAAACACGGAGCAGACCTGAGGCGCGCTGCACTGGTTTCGGACGGAATAACCCCGGAGGCCCTCGCGGAGGGCGGATACATGGAAGCAATCGTACAGAAGGCGATCAACCTGGGATTCGACCCGCGGGATGCTGTTTGCATGGCCACCCTGAACGTGGCGGAGCACTTCGGCTTAGACGGTCAGATAGGCTCGGTTGCCGCAGGCAGGGATGCGGATTTTCTTATCATACCCGATCTCGGCAATATCAGGGCGGAATGCGTGGTTTCACGCGGCAGTGTAATAGCCGAAAACGGGAAACTCCTGGCTTCACCCAGGCCCCATGAATTTTCAGCCGCATCCAGAAACACGATATCCCTGCCCCGGGCAATGAAGCCGGGGGATTTTGAGGTGAAAGCGCCCGACGGCCTTCCCGCGGCAAACATCCGTGCCATTGAGATGGTCACGGATCTTGTCACCAGGGAAAAAATCATTGAAATGCCTGTTTCAAACGGCATGGTAATGGCGGATCCGCAAAACGACATTGTAAAAGTCGCCGCGATAAACCGCCGTCAGGCGCCGGGCAAATGCTTTACAGGATTTATAAGCGGATTCGACCTTAAGCTGGGAGCGCTTGCAGCCAGCGGCGCATGGGACGTTTCTGATATCATTGCCGCGGGAGCAGACGACGAAGACATTGCTGCCGCGGTAAACCGTATACGAGAAACAGGCGGCGGAGTTGTTGCGGCAAGCGGAGGACGGGTGGTTGCGGAAATGCCCCAGCCTGTCTTCGGAGTAATATCAGAACTTCCCATGGACCGGATAATCGAGTGCGGCCGCCAGCTGAAATCAGCGGCAGAAGGTTTCGGCATGGTGTTTCCCGATCCGGTGCTCAGCCTGCTTACCCTCACGGGAGCTGCCATACCTTTTCTGCGCATATGCGAGCAGGGGCTGGTGGATCTGAAAACAGGCAGAACCGTGGACCTGTTTGTCTGATCAGACCCGGAGTTCTAAATCTGCCATATAAGGAAAATGGTCCGAGGGGTAAAACCCGTTTTCCCGGTATTTTACCACCTGCGCATCCAGGACTGAAAAATCCCGGCCCGCCAGTATCCAGTCAATCCGGTGTCCTTTTGGATATCCTGTAAATGCATGGTGGGTGTAACTCTCAGGCCCGTCGCCCCGGCCAAGGGCCCTCCAGCTGTCATTCAGACCAAGGGCGGGATCAGTCAGAATCCTGTGGACAGGTCCGTCAGGCTCCTCGTTGAAATCGCCCATGAGCAAAAGCGGCACATCAAGGCCGGCGGCCCACCCGGCAATGATTTCCGCCTGCCTTACCCGGGCCTCTTCGCCCGCGTGATCAAGGTGTGTAACCGCCGCGCACACGCTGAATCCGCTGTTTTCCACGGGATCGAGGAATGCATGGCTTATCATTCTGGGAAAGGCACTATCCCAGTCCTTGCTCAGATATACCTCAGGGGTCTTTGACAGCCAGAAATCGCGCCCGCCGGAAATTGCAAGCCTTTGTTTGCGGATAAATAAAGTGGGACACTGGCTCTTTTTATCCTCCTGCCTTCCGGGCATGTGCACCGCGTATTCGGGCAGATTGTCACGGAGGTATAAAAGCTGATTCCACTTGCCCTCCTGTGTGCCGATGATGTCGGGTGCATAGCTGCCGATCATCCGCACAATCATTGCCCTGCGGTTTTCCCAGGCATTTTCCCCGTCCCGGTCGTTTTCAAACCTCAGGTTGAAGGTAACAACACGCAGTTTCATGGTTTTATTTATCGCAGATTTTGCCTTTGCAGACAACAGTAAACACCAAGGATTGTGAAAAAAAACTGAACACTTCAGTTCAAGACTGGTATTGTCAAACCGGTAAAACATGGTTAGATTAACCAAATAAGATATTTTACAACAACCCCCCGCCTCTGCACCGACATGGAGGAAAAAAGATGAATAAATACCGGAAAATACTGCTTGTCTACCCTAAAGTCCCGGACAATACGTACTGGAGCTACAAATACGCGCTGAAGTTTGTAAAGAAAAAAAGCGTGATGCCGCCTTTGGGCCTTGCAACAATTGCGGCCCACTTTCCCGCAGAATGCGAGCTAAAGCTCATCGACATGAATGTTTCTCCCCTTGAGGACCAATGGCTGCAGTGGGCGGATGCGGTATTTATTTCCGCCATGATAGTGCAGAAACAATCAATGCAAGAAGTTGTAAGGCGCTGCAGGCAGCACGGAAAAACCATTGTGGCGGGCGGCCCTTATCCCACAAACAGTTACGAGGAGATAAGCGGGGTAGACCATATTCTGCGGGGAGAAGTGGATGAGACCCTCAGCGATTTCCTGGACCAGCTCGAGGCCGGCACGGCAGAGCCACTCTACGACTTGCCAAAGCACCCGGACATATCAGAAAATCCCGTGCCCAGGTTCGACCTTCTGGAAAGGGACCTGTACGGCTCCATGGCTATTCAGTTTTCAAGGGGATGTCCCTTTCACTGCGAATTCTGCGATATCTGGACCGTCTACGGCAACAGGCCCCGTCTTAAATCCGCACATACCCTGCTGGCAGAGCTTGACTCACTGTACGCACTGGGCTGGGAAGGAGCGGTTTTTCTGGTGGACGACAATTTCATAGGCAACAAGGGAAGGGTCAAAAAGGAACTGCTGCCGGCACTGAAAAAATGGCAGCAGGACCGGGATTTCCCCTATCACTTTTTCACCGAAGCCAGCATAAACATGGCAGATGATGAACAACTCATGGCAGGCATGCGCGAGGCTGGCTTTAACTCTGTTTTCATAGGGATTGAAACCCCAAGCCCTGAGGGCCTTGCAGAAACCGGCAAAACCCAGAATTTAAAATCAGACATGGAAGCCTCGGTAAGAAAAATCCAGAAAAACGGAATAGAAGTGCTGGCCGGATTCATCCTGGGATTTGACAACGATACTGCAGACATATTTGACAGGCAGATCGAGTTCATCCAGAAAAACGCCATACCCCAGGCCATGATAGGACTCTTAAACGCCCTTCCGGGCACCCGCCTCTACGAAAGGCTCGAAGCGGAGGGCCGGATTCTCGGGCAATCATGCGGAAACAACACCCACAGCATGCAGACCAACTTCACAACAAAAATGGACCCCGAGGTGCTGCGGCGCGGATACCGCAAAATCCTGGCCCACCTTTACGACCTGAGGCTGAAAAACTACTTTGCAAGATGCAGCCACCTTTTAGACAGAATTGAGGACCGCCAGTTCTACCAGCGGAAAATAAGAGCTGAAGAGGTAAAAGTCTTTTTCCGCTCACTTCTGCGGCAGCCGTTTACCCCTTACGGTATAAACTACCTGAAATACCTCGTGCGCAACCTTTTCAAAAACAGGGACCTGTTCGGGGAGGCGGTAACGTTTTCCATTTACGGACATCATTATCACGCGATTACCAGGCAGACGCTCAAAAAGGAAAAAACAGCCGATATCCTGGATAAAAAGTACCGCAAGTTTACTGAAATGGTAAACAGGTACTCAGCCGCGGCAATGTCAGGCCCCCAGCAGCAGATAAAAAACATGAGAAAGCTCTGGACCATGCGGATAAAGTATCTCAATCAGATGCAGCACAGGATCAACAAGCTGCACTATGATTCCAGGGCCGAACTGAGCCGCAAGTACCTGGAGATATCAGCCCAGATGCGCGATATGCTGACAAGCCTGGAAAACCGCACTCTAATGACCCGGCAGGGAAAGGACCTGTCAGGCTACAAGTAATCCCGCTTCTTTAAGGCTGCCGCAAAATCCCTTGACTTGTAAGGAATCATTTTTTAATTTCTTGTCCATCATTTGCTGGAAACAATCATTCGGCAATAAGGAGCAATAATTGGAATTGTCCCTCACCAAGCCGCAGAAGGAAATCCGGAAAGCTGTCAGGGAATTTGCAAGGAACAAATTTGAAAAGGAAAAAGTCCTCGAGCTTTTCCGCACCGGCCAATACCCTGCAGACACCCGGGAAAAGGCAGCAGAACTGGGCTATTGCGCAATTCATTTCCCTGAAGAATTCGAAGGCGGCGGCCTGGGAATGATGGAATACGTTCTGGCTGCAGAAGAAATGTGCAGAACCGACTCCTCAATGGGACTGGGCCTTCTTCTGCCATCCTTCGGATCGGAATGCCTGTTCCGCTTCGGCAAAAACTCACCTGCCGCACAATACCTGCCAGATGTTGCAACAGGGAAAATGCGCTGCGGAGCCGCTTTTTTTGAAAACCCGGTTGACAGTGATCTTTCCGGCGTGAAAACAGCAGCAGCACTGGAAAACGGCTCTTTCCTGATAAACGGCGTCAAGACGTGCATTGCCAACGGTCAGACCGCGGACTTCTACGTTGTGCTCTGCAGAACAGGCCCGGAGCATGAAGGGCCGGGAAAAAATTTATCCCTTGTGGCTGTTGACGCCCATGCAGAAGGGATTTCCCTCCGGCCCTCAGGGCCGACCCTGGGAGGCAGCCTTATAGATTTCGCGGACGCGGCCTTTGAAAACGTCCGCGTGCCTGAACAAAACATTCTCGGCAGGCCGGGCAAAGGACTTGCCCACGGACTTGACTTTCTCGACGAAGCCAGGATCCAGACCGCTGCCATGGCCCTGGGCACGGCACAGGGTGCGTTTGAAAGAGCTGCTGACTACGTCAGGCAAAGAAAGCAGTTCGGAAAGAAACTCTCGGAATTCCAGGTTATCCGCCACAAGCTGGCAGACATGTACGCCCGCATAGACTCCGCCAGATGGGGGGTTTACAGTGCGGCAAACGCCTTTGACAAAGGCGGCTGCGACCGCAGGACCGCGGCCTCGGCAAAGCTCAGCGCCGCCGCCGCTGCCATGGAGGCGTCAGACGAGGCAGTGCAGCTTCTCGGGGGATACGGTTACATGGCTGAATACGAGGTGGAGCATTTCTACAGGGACGCAAAAACCCTTGAACTTTTCACCGGCCCTCCGGCGGCGTTGAAAGACGCCATAGCAGAAGGCATAACCGGCAAACCCAGGTAAGACCAGGAGAATCCCCGGCAATGCAAATACTAAACTATACCAGCCGGCACCGTGAATTCAGGCAAAGGATGCGGGATTTTCTGCAAAAAGAAATTGTACCCTACATCGGGCAATGGGAAGCACAGCACATCACCCCCAAATGGGCATGGCGGGCCCTGGGAAAAGAAGGGTTTCTGTGCACAGCGGTCCGGCCGGAATACGGAGGCATGGGAGGAGACTTTCTCTACTCGGTTATTGCTTCAGAGGAAATGGCAAGAACAAATCATACCGGGCTTGCCTCATCTCTGCACAGCGACATAGTGGTTCCCTATATTGAGGCTTTCGGCACCGAGGACCAGAAAAAAAAATACCTGCCCTCATGCGTTTCAGGAGACATAATCACCGCGATTGCCATGACAGAGCCCGACGCCGGAAGCGACCTTGCCGGCATGACAGGCACTGCGGAGGAAAAAGACAACGAGATAGTGCTTAACGCTTCCAAGACCTTTATTTCAAACGGCATAAATGCTGATCTTGTAATTGTCGCCGCAAAGGACGCCGGGGTATCAGACCCTTACAAGGCGGTATCCCTGTTTCTGGTGGAAGACGGCACGCCGGGATTCAAGCGGGGAAGGAAACTGGAAAAGATGGGATTTCACAGCCAGGACACCGCAGAGCTTTTTTTCACGAACTGCCGCATACCCGCGGAAAACAGGCTCGGGGAAAAAGGCGCCGGATTCGGCATGCTCATGGAAAAGCTCCAGCAGGAACGCCTGATGACGGCCGTGGGCGCACAGGCCTCGGCAGAGCTGATGCTCGAATACACAACTGATTTCTGCAGGCAGACAAAGGATCACGCGGGCAAGCCGCTTTCAAAGCACCAGGCCACGAGCTTTGCCCTCGTTGAGATGAGCACCGAGGTAAAGCTCGGCCGCACGTTTCTCGACAAGCTTATTGCCGAACATGCGGCTGGCGAGCACGTGGTCGTGGAAACCTCCATGGCAAAGTACTGGATAACAGACCTTGCCAAGCGGACCTCCCAGCGCTGCACCCAGCTTTTCGGAGAATACGGTTTTTTCGAAGACTGCCCGGTTGTTCGGGGATTCCGGGATGTTCGGGTCATGCCGATCTTTGCGGGAACCAACGAGATAATGAAAAACATTGCCGCCAAGTTCATGGGGCTGTAAAGGCCGGCGGACCCGGCTACTTTCCTATTTCCCGCGCTCGAGGCTTTAACATGAGATGGTAGAGCAGATCGCAGTATCGGTCCAGCTTTACCATTCCTGCCCGGGATTCGGTATAACGCCAGAACCCGTATAACTTGGTCAGGCTGAAAAGTTTTTCACTGTAGCGCTCCCAGGTAAAGGCCTCTTTTACACGGACCATGCCCTCTTTTGAGATCCTTTCCCACTTCTGGTCATCCTTTGCGCATTCGGATACAAATCCCCAGATGGTCTCTGCCATAAGCTCCGGCCGGCTGGTATTCATAAGATATCCGCTTCTGCCGTCCCTGATGATCTCAGAGGGCCCCCCGAATACCGGTCCGAATGTCGGCAGGCCGCACTGCATCGCCTCGAGAACGGTCAGGCCGAAAGCCTCGAAAAGCGCGGGCTGAACAAACATACCCCGTTTGTCCGCTATAATCCTGTAGACTTCGCCGGTTTCCTCCTTGGCCACGCTCGGCAGCCATCTCACATGTCCATGCAGGTCATAGGTGTCAATGAGTTCATACATCCGCCTTATCTCATTCTGCTCCTCGGGGTCAGTTGATTCTTCCAGGTGAATCGTGCCTGCAGCCACCACGAGGTTGCAGTGATTTCTAAGCTCCGGGTGCATTCCGAAGGCCTCGACCAGGCCTGTTATGTTTTTTATCCGGTCCAGCCTGGCCATTGTGAAAATGGGCGGTTTGTCGGGATTTTCAAGCCTGCCGTATAAATCGAGATGTTCGGCTGAAAAAATACGGTTTTCCCAGTGACTGCGGCAGTTTGCCGATCTGCGATCATTTTCGTGATAGGGAAAATAATTGTCCTCATCCACCCCGGGCGGAACCACGTTGAACTTGGGGTTAAACAGGTTCACTCCGTTTACAACCTGGTACAGCCCCGGCATTGTATAAAACTGGTAGGACTCATACTGCCCGAACCGGGTCTCGGTTCCTGCGATCTCCTGGTAGGTGCTCGTAATTATGAAGTCTGACTTGTTCATTGACAGAAGATCGGCTGTAAACTGGCATGAAAAATGGTAGTCCGGTTCCATGTCCTGCCAGTATAGATCAGAGAAAAGATACTTGGTTTTTTCCAGCGCATGGGCGATTGTGCACTGGATTACATTCATGCGGTCCGAAAGCAGAGTGGCCACAAGGTTGCCGTCGGAATAGTTGCCTATAATCAGGTCCGGTCGGCCCTGGAATTCCGCCAGAAGTTCACGCTCGCAGTCAGAGGCGAACCTGTCGAGATACGGCCAGATCTTAAAGCGCGAAACCCAGTCTTCAAGCCTGTGGCCATTTTCGTCGTAAAACGGGATGCGAAGAATATAGGCGTGCTCGGTGCCGACTATGTCTTCCCTGGGCTGGTTGCAGGTTGTATTGCCCGCATTGGGTATAAGCCGGGTTATAACAATAACCCTCGGGGTGACGTCAATGCCTGCGAGTTCGAACTCACGGAGCAAGTGCGCTTCAAGTGCACGCACCTGGTCGAGGATATATATTACCTGACCTCCTGTATCAGGTTTTCCCAGCACGTTTTCCTGGGCAAACCACCCGTGCGGAGACAGGATTGCCACCTTTGAAATCATGGGAACGCGGGAGATAAACTCTTCCATGTCCGCGCTTCGCGGCTCGTGGAAAAGCGAGTGCAGCATGCTCATGGTTTCTCGTATGCGGCCGGCGTTATGCCCCCAGCCGGGCTCGAAACCCCGGCTTTTCAAATGCGGCTTCAGATTCTCATAAGGCATTTCCGGGTCCTGGTGTTCCAGTTCGTCTATGGTTTCTTCCAGCGCGGAGAGAAAATCATCAATGCCTCCAAGGATATCCGGGTTTACCAGAAGCTGCTGGCCGTTTATCCTGTGAATCCTTACGAAATCAAAAAGCTTGCTGCCCCACTGATCCGGCTTGTGAAACAGGCTGCTCGACATGTATTTGTTTAAATAACTGATTCCGTTTCCCACGTTTCTGACGTTCTTGATCGTGGGCGCATAATCATAGAAGGGCATGAAATCGAGCTCAAGGGCGTCGCGGTTGCTTCCGGCCCCGTTTTTCAGCACATGGGCATCCTTGTAGTCCAGGTACCGGTTTACGGAAATTTCCTCCAGGTAAAGACGGTCCGAGCTCAAGCGATAAATCCTGTACCTGGCCATGGTGTAGCGGTGCAGTATAAGGGCGATTCCGTCCGGAAACAGCATTTCCGGCACCCTGGAAAGAAACCGCGCGATGGCGGAGTCTGTTGTGAACTCTTCATCCTTCTGGTTTTGCCTGCACCACTCAAGCCACTTGAGCCAGATGTCGTTGCGAAGCAGGTAATTCTTCTCGCCTGTTCGCAGCAGGTATATAAAGTCTGAAAAATCCTTCTGCTCTTCTTTCGGAATCAAACCGGATATTAAGTTCGGCTTTGACATGGCCTCCTCCTGTGGCCTGTTTGCCGGCGGTGGGTCATTTTTCCCTGACACCGGCTTTTTCCGCCTGCGGTGTTTTTTGTTCCCATAATTCGCCAGGGCGGGCTCAGTCAAGAGCAATTTACACTATTTCCCCCCTGGAGTATTATTCGGCAGAAACAAGTAAATTGTTAAAAATTATTTCCGGCTATGAGCTGCCTGCCGGCGGAACGGGATTTGACAAAAAAAAGCTGGTTTTAGCGCCTCCTGGCCGAGCTTTTCCTGCGCAAAGGGGCCTGAGGCATTACAAGCCATTGCTCCGGGGGTTCAATGCACGGAAGTTTCCTGCCAAGGTAGGTTTCGATTGCAGGTATGTAGAATGCGTCGTCCTCGTCCGCGAAACTGATTGCCGTGCCCAGGGTCCCGGCCCGGCCGGTTCGTCCGATGCGGTGGACATAATCCTCCGGATCGTGGGGAAGCTTGAAGTTGACCACGTGGTTCATACCCTCGATGTGAATTCCGCGGCCTGCCACGTCTGTTGCCACAAGCACCCGGATTTTGCCCGCCTTGAATGCCTCCAGCCTTGACATGCGCTTTTTCTGATCCACGTCTCCCGAGATCATTGCACAATCAATTCGGTAGCGGGAAAATGTTTCAGTCAGGCGCCGCACTTCGTCCTTGCGGTTGCAGAACACAAGGATCCTGTCCAGTGCCTGTTTTTCGATAATGTTGTAGAGAAGGCCGAATTTTTCCTCCATGGTCACTATGTAGATAACCTGGTCCACTGTATCAACGGCCACCTGCTCGGGCTCTATTTCAACGGTTACCGGGTCCCTGGTCCACTGCTCGGAAAGGCGCATGATCTCCTTGGTAAGCGTGGCTGAAAAAAGCATTGTCTGGCGCCTGTCCTTGCCGGGTGTGCTTTGAATTATCTTTCTGACATCAGGGATAAATCCCATATCCAGCATACGGTCTGCTTCATCTATTACAAGGGTTTCGATATGTCTTAGGTCAACAAGGCCTTTTCGCTGGAAATCCAGCAGCCGGCCGGGCGTTGCCACCATAATATCAACGGGTTTGCCGCCGAGCTGTTTTTGCTGTTTTACATAATCCATGCCACCGAAAACCGATATGATATTCACGCTGCAATGCTTTGCCAGCTGGGCTGCCTCCTGGCTTATCTGTATCACCAGTTCACGGGTGGGCGCGAGTATAAGGATCCTGGGCGTACCCTTTTTCCTTTTTTTCTCTAACGGATTGTTCAGCATCCGCGTCAGGGCTGAAATCAAAAAAGCCGCGGTCTTTCCGGTGCCTGTCTGGGCCCGGCCGCTTGCGTCCTTTCCTTTAAGAGCGGCTGGAAGTATATCCGTCTGGATGGGGGTGCAGTATTCAAACCCCATTTCTTTAATTGCCTTCATAACTGGATCCGGCAGGTCAAATGCATTGAACCGGGTCCGTGCTTCATTTGTCATAAACCGTCTTCTTTAATTGTGGCATAATCGTAAAAGGCCATTTTCGGGCGGTCATCCGGCAAAGAAATCAGCTTCCAAAGAAGTCCAAGGCCGGGATCGGTTTTTGAAGCGACATTGAGCGCTCCTGCGGTCAGGAGCGAAAAAACTGATCCCGGCCGCAGGGCTTCCTTCCCTCAAAAACACAGGGCTATGTGAAAAGCTTTTAACGACACCGCCATTTGTAGTTTGTAAAAATATATCCCGATAATATAAGATTTTTAACAGGATTTTTCAACATTTAAAAATATCAAACCATACCTGCAGGCTTCACCCGGCAGCAAGGGGAGGCAAACTAGTGCCAGCGGAATATACGCAGCCCTGCTGAAAAGAAAAAAACCCCGAAAGCCAGCAGGACCGCCGAATGCATGCCGGTTTCCGCAAAACCCGCACCTTCGGTGAAAATGCTCCTGACGCCATCGGTAAGCAGGGTAAGGGGCAGTTTCTGTATAAACGGCACGCTTGCCTCGGGAAAATTGTAATAACTGAAAAAAATCCCCGAAAGCACGGTCATCGGAAGTACCACCGCGTTTATCAGGCCGTTTCCCACCTCTGTGTTTGCGGTGCGCGAGGAAACAAAAATCGCAAGCCCGCCAAATGCTATGTTGCCGGACAGAAAAATCACAGCCAGGGCCGGAATGCTTCCCTGAACAGAGATGCCGAATACCAGCCAGGCGAAAAAAAACAGCAGCAGGGCCTCGATAATGTTCATGGAAATGCGCACGAAAATCAGCGCAAGCAGAAAATGCGATCTTCTCATGGGAGTGGCGACCATCCGGCGCAGCAGCTTCTTGGAGCGCTTGTCTATCATGCCGTAGCTGATGCCCCACATGCACGACATCATCGCGCCCATTGCTATCAGTCCGGGAACCAGAAAATCTATGTACCGGGTTCCAGTCACGGTCAGGGGCTCGATATCCGGGGCAATCCGGGGCTCCTTAACCGGCTGCTTTCCCAGCACCCTGGACAGGTTCAGGTAAGCAAGCTTTGCATCCGGATTGCCCGGGTCGAAATGATAGCTGACGCCGTCTTCGGTGTCTTTTACAATCAGGTTGAGCCTGCCGCGCTTTAGCAGGACCATGGCAGCATCCCGGTCGGTTACTTTAAAAACAAACGAGGTGTCTCCCAGCTTGGGATTTTTAACTGTCAGCCTGTAATCGCCCTCCTTGTTTCGCCCGCCGGAAATTTTCTCGGCATGCCTGCCCAGAAAAGCACCTATTTCCGACTCCTGCGTTTCCAGGGAGCTTTTTTCCGCAATTACGCCCACGTGGTGTTCAATTGCCCCTTCACGGGTAAACGCCATTCCCAGTCCAAGGGATATGAGCATCGGAAATATAATACCCCAGAAAATAACCGCAGGCTCGCGGATTACCTCCTTGAAATGGGCGGCAGTAAGATGGAAGAGCTGATAATATCTTACAGGATTATTCATGCAGGCGCCTTCCGGTCATCTCGGTAAAAAGATCATCCAGTGTCTTTTTCCGGCATTCCAGGTTTTTTAAGTGAAGGTTTCTGCTTTTCAGAAAATCCAGAAAAACCGGAATCTGGCTTTCAATATGATCAAGCACTATGGTCCCTTTGCCGTCAGCCCTGTCCCATTGAACCGGGAAAGGAGAGCTGGCGGCAATATCTTGTTTTTCCCCTGCAAAGCCTTCAAGGGAAAATTCAATCACCTTTTCGCTGCGCCCTTCTGACAAAAGATCCTCAAGGTCTCCTTCTTTAAGGACCCTGCCCTGATCGATTATCATAATATGATCGCAGAGCTTTTCAGCTTCCTCCATGTAATGGGTGGTCAGAACCATCGAGGTTTCGGTGTTTTTTTTAAGATCCAGCAGAATGGACCAGATTTCCCTTCTGGCATTGGGGTCCAGGCCTGTGGTTGGCTCGTCGAGCAGCAGAATTTCAGGCGAATTCAAAAGCGCTATGCCCAGGGCCAGGCGCTGGCGCTGACCTCCGGAAAGGTTTTCAACCCTGGCCCGGCTTTTGTCCTTTAGCCCGACAAGCTCAAGGATCCGGGCCACCCGTTTTTTCCCGAGATCAAAAAAAGAGGCAAACAGGCGAAGAGTCTCCCATACATTCAGCCTGTCCATGAACCGGGTTTCCTGCAGGGAAAGACCTATGATATTGCGTATGGCCTCCTCGTTTCCCTTCCAGGGCATGCCCATTATGCGGATATCGCCACTGTCAGGGTTCTGAATTCCCTCTATCATCTCCACCAGGGTGGTCTTTCCCGCCCCGTTGGGACCCAGCAGTGCCGTAAAGCTCGCCCTGCCGATTTCCAGGTCCACTCCGTCCACCGCCCTGACGCCCTTAAAGGATTTATATACCTCTTTTGCCTCTATTACGGGATTCATCAACTGCCGTCCTGCTGCT
>JBKHES010000048.1:0-15102 GCA_046540695.1 Desulfobacterales bacterium | reverse complement strand
ATCGGGATCGGGATCGGATTATCATCCCGCAAATAGTTACCTATGCTTGACAGGCTCTTTAAAAGCAATCTACACTGCCTTTGCGTTCTCTTTGCAGGAAAAAACCCTGCGGCCGGGTTCTCTTTTCCTGCTCCTGACCGCAATAAACTGGTGGTGACGATGATGCCGCTGGAAATCGAAGTAAAATTTTACCTGCCCGACCCTGAGGTTATCCGCAGCAGGATCCGCGAATCCGGGGCGCAATACATGTCAGGGACCTTTGAGCGAAACATCCGGTTCGAGGATCCTGACTTCTCGCTTGTCAAGAAAAACGCCCTTCTGAGACTGCGAAAGACAGACAGCAAAGCTGAATTAACTTATAAGGCGGAGCCGCCTGAAAAAAACCGCGACTTCAAAATACACCGCGAGCTTGAAATCACGGTAAGCGACTTTGACACTGCAGAAGCCATCCTAAGTGAACTGGGCTTCCTCGGGCAGCAGGTGTATGAAAAATACCGTGAAACCTGGCACATAAAAGACGCAGTACTTTGCCTGGACCAGATGCCGTTCGGGCATTTTCTTGAAATCGAGGGCCGCAGGCAGGAAATCCGAGAGATCGCAAACGCCCTGGGCCTTGACTGGGACCGGCGGATCCTTTCCAATTATCTTGCGATTTTCGAACGGCTGAAACATGAAAACGCGCTTTCATTTAAAGACGTGACATTTGAAAATTTCCGGGAAGTTGATCTTGACTTTGCCGGCTTTGCAGGGCTGTTTGAAGCAGGCGGCGCCACAGGCAATTAGCCCCTGCCCGGCTGCGTGCACGAAGAGACAATTATCCTGCCGCCGCGGCCCATGTTGAGCTGCCCGGCTGCATCGCCCCTGTTTACTGATATTTCCAGGCAGCCGGTGCTGCCTATGATTGCAAGGAGCCCGCCTTCTGCCGCCGAGGCGTAAGACTCGCTTATCCCGGGTATTATTCTTCCTCCCGCGTGAATGCAAATGTCTGTTTTATCTTTAAAGCTCTGTTCAATGTCTGACTGCCTGATGTTTGAAACAAGATTGCCGAAGCCGTCAACTGCTGCAACAGATCCCAGCAGCCTGCCCTTTTCATCCATTTCAGGCTTCGGCATGGCATCAAGCCGGATCAGTGATTCTGCGTCAACACGGGCTCCGAGCTTTTCCATTTCCATGCCGCACGCCAGTCTGGCCGCAGCAGGCGCGAAAATATCTCTTCCGTGAAATGTCCTGCTCACCGGATGGATAAATATATCATGGTTTTCAACCCGGAAGGCCGCCAGAATCCGCTCCTGTTCGAGTATGTGGGTCAAAACCCCGTTGTCAGGCGCGAGAAAAACCCCTGCAGGTGTTTTTACCGCGGCAATCAACCGGCTGCTGCCCACGCCTGGATCAACGACTGCCACGTGGATGGTTTCCCTGGGGAAATAAGGATAAGCAGATGCCAGGAAATATGCTGCCTGGGCAACATCCTGGGCTTCGACCCGGTGTGAGATATCTATTGTTTGCGCTTCCGGGCAGATTGAGGCTATCACTGCCTTCATTATGCCCGCGTAGGGGTCCGAGAGTCCGAAATCCGTGAGAAGTGAGATCACAGGCATGCCGGTATAGCCCTGCCGAAACCCGTTAAACCTGTTGCGCAGTGTAGCCAAGGTGAGAAAAAGCCCCTGAAGAGGCTTTTCTCCCCGAAGAGGTGCGCACAAGCAGTCCTGTTTTTAAAAGAAACGGCTCCACAACGTCTACCAGGGTGTCGGTTTCCTCCTGAAGGGTTGCGGCAATCGCCTCAATACCCACAGGTCCGCCCTGGTAATATTCTATAATGGTTTGAAGGTAGCGCCTGTCAAGAGGCGTCAGGCCAAGGGAATCCACTCCTTCAAGGCCAAGGGCGTCAGCCACGGCTGTTTTGCTGATCCTGCCGTCACAGCGAACCTGGGCATAATCGCGCACCCTTTTCAAAAGGCGGTTTACTATCCTGGGCGTTCCCCTGGAGCGCCGGGCAAGTTCCTCTGCGCCGGAGTTGTCAATCTGAAGGTCAAGCAGACGGGCGGATCGGTCAACTATTTTTTCCAGATCCGCCTGGTCATAGAAATCCAGGCTTCTGAAAATCCCGAACCGGTCCCTGAGCGGAGAAGAAAGAAGTCCCACACGCGTGGTTGCACCCACCAGCACGAACTGCTTTAATCGGAACCTGTGGCTTCTTGCATTGATTCCCTTGTCAAAAACAAAATCTATGCAGTAATCCTCCATCGCAGGGTAGAGAAGCTCTTCCACCGACTTGGAAAGCCTGTGGATCTCGTCGACGAAAAACACGTCCCCTGATTCCAGCTGGGTGAGCATTCCTATAAGGTCACCGCCCTTTTCCAGGGCCGGCCCTGAGGTTACCACCAGCTTTCCGCCCATCTCGTTTGCAACAATGTGGGCGAGCGTGGTCTTGCCCAGCCCCGGGGGGCCGTGGAGAAGAACGTGCTCCAGGGCCTCGCCCCTCTGCCTGGCCGCCTGTATTGCGATCTTTAAGGTCTCAATTGTTTCACGCTGGCCTATGTATTCATCCAGCCGCTCGGGGCGCAGCGAGACCATCTCAGGTTCGGTGTCAGCCGGCAGGCAGTGGCCGGATACAATACCCTGGCCGGAAGTGGAAAACTTAAACCCGTTATTGCTCATCGCCTAGCTGTCCCCTGTAAACTTCTTCAAACAGGTCTTCCGGAGCCTTTATATCCGGCCTGCGCCGGACGGCGGCGTTTACCATCTCTTTTGCTTCTGACAGACGGTGTCCGAGCTGCTCCACGAGCACCTCGACCACCTGATCCGCAGCGTCGCCTTCGGGCTCGGGCTCTTTTTCAGGAAGATCGCGGATCAGCGCAAACTTGCCCATTTTGCCCTCAAGGGTGGCAATTATCTTGTGGGCGGTGCGCTCGCCTATACCGTTTAACTTCTTTAGCGGGCCCGCATCCCGTGACTCGATTGCCCGTGCAATGTCCTTTACCGGTATATTCAGGGCTTTTACCGCTTTTAAAGGGCCGATGGCCTCCACTGTTATAAAAAGCTGGAAAAACTCCCGCTCTGCTTCCAGGTTAAAACCTATGAGCACGGGTTTTGGCTGATGTTCCGTCTGGTGGTAATAGATATAAAGCGACAGGTGCCCGCCGAGCTGCATGGGCGCGATTGTTTCCATGACAAATGCGGGCACCATTACCTCGTAGCCCACATGACCGGATAGCAGAAGGATCCTGTCTTCTTCCTTTTTTAAAAGCGAGCCTTCCAGATATGCTATCATAAACAATAGACCCGGTAGTTTACCCTGAACCGCCGGAAAAAGTGGCGCCTGCAAAACCCGGGGCAGCCGGGGACCCCGCCCTGTAAAGACCCACCAGTGCAAGAGCCAGGGCATCTGAAGCATGGGAAGGTTTTATGGGTTCATGATGCCCGATCCTTGCCCTTACGGCTTCTTCCAGCTGATTTTTTCCGGCATTGCCGTTTCCTGTAAGAACCTGCTTGACCTCCCGTACCGCTAATTCGTGCACTGCAATTCCGGACCGGAATCCTGCCAAAAGAATCACGCCGCTGACCCGGCCAAGGGTTATGCCGGATTTCGGGTATCTGGGCAGGGAAAAAACATCCTCGACAATTACCGCACACGGTCGGACCTGCTCGAGGATCTGCCCGAGTTCACGAAAGATACTGTCCAGCCGCTGCGGCACAGGGTCCTTTGCGTTAGTCTGGACAACACCGCAGGAATATGAGGACACATTCATGCCCGCGCCCTCCACCACTGCTATTCCGGTGGATGCAAGCCCCGGGTCTATTCCAAGAAAAGCTGCCATTGCAACTCAGTCTTAATACCCAAAAGGCTAGTCCTCCATTATTGCAAGCTGACGGCCGGCTATTTCAGCCTCGTTGCTGTCCGGGTACTTTTCACTCAGGGTCTGGAATACCAGCTTTGCATTGTCGGTTTCTCCGAGCTTTTCAAAAGCCATTCCCTGCTTTAGGTAAGCACCCGGCACCTTGTTGCCGTCAGGATACTCCTTGATAACTTCCTCGTATTCGAGTATGGCCTTTTCAAACCATTTTTCGGCAAAATATACCTCGCCTATCCAGAATCTGGCATTGTCCGCCCTGTCGGAATCGGCGAATTTCTCTAAGAAAAGCTCGAATCCCTCCACCGCTGTTTCATGATCGCCCTCGTCATAGGCCTTCTTTGCAGTGCTGTAGAGTTTTTCCTCGTCTAACTCTTCGAGGTCTGCGTCTTGGGAAGAACCGGAATCCCCGGACGATTCGGACTCCTCGTCTTTTTCCATGCCCATGAATTTTTCAAGGCGGGAGATGCGTTCGTCAAATGATTCAGCCCTGCCGGACAAATCCCCGAGCTTTTCCTCGATTTCCTCCAAATCGCCGCGAAGCGACTTAAGGTTTTTTGAAGTCCGGTATTCCGCCTCCTCTATCTCACCGCTAATGCTGCGCATCTCGGATCTGAGATTGTCGACTTCCGCGTCCTGGCCGGCAAACTGCTGCCTTATGTCATAGCCTTCGGCCCTGTCCGAGCCGAGGTCTTCCTTAAGGCTGTCAAAAGAGGATTCCATCTCCCGGTTCTCATCTTCGAGTTCCGATAACCGGTCGTAAAGACGATGGACGTCAGTATTAGTGGCACAGCCGGTGCTGAAAAGCAGCAGTCCGGCCAGTGAAAAGGCCGCACAGACAAAATAGGTCTTATTCATGTTTTGCTGAACCCTGTTTTAAAAAAAGCCGGCTGAGCCGGGCTTTATTATTATTCCCTGCAGAACCGGAATTCAGCCCTGCGGTTTTTCTCCCAGGCCTCCTCGCCTGACCCGTCCACAGCGGGGCGCTCTTCCCCGTAGCTGATGGTGTTGAGCTGGGATCCATCGACTCCTGCTTTTACCATATAATCCTTTACACTTTCCGCGCGGCGCGAACCCAGTGCCAGATTATACTCATCCGTGCCGCGCTCATCGCAGTGGCCCTCTATAACAATGCATTCATCAGGGTTGTCTCTGAGCCACTTGACCTTGCGCTGCAGCACTTCCCGGGCCTCGCGCGTCAGGGAAGAATCATCGAATTCGAAATAGACTTTTTCCGACAGGACCTTTTCCTTTTCCTTTTCCTTTGCCTTTTCCTCTTCTTCTGCTTCCCGACTTTCTTCCTCGGCTTCACGCTCCTGGTCATCGAGTTCCTGCTCGTCTATGCCGGAGCCTTCTTCAGCCCTGCGTTGCCCCTCCGACCTTTCATCCTCGCTCTCGGAGATCTCCTGGTCCCGGGTCTCATCACCGTCTGGTTCCGGGCCCGTTTTGGCGCATGAAACCGCAGCAGCAAGGCTGATGACAAGGATGCCAAACAGTATGAATCTGAGATTAATCTTTTTTACCATCGGTTCCTCCTTATTTGGGATAAAAGGTGAGGCGATAAAAAAATCCGGGAAAAACAGGGAAAAACGCCGGGCATTTCCCCTATTGCCCTGCAGGCGACCAGTCGGGCAGCTTCTGAGGCCCGGGCATATCCAGAAGTCTTCTCTGATCTGTTCCGGAAGCAGTCATTACGTAAAGCTGTGGCAGACCGGAACGGGTGGATGTAAATACAATCATGCTGCCGTCAGGTGACCAGCTCGGGGCCTCATTGCTTCCCTTGCCGGTCGTCAGGCGGGTATTTTCGCCCGACTCAGCATCAATCACGTATATGTTGATCTCCCCGTTTTCCATCCCTGAATAGACAATATTGTCAGATACAGGAGACCAGTCAGGCTGGGTATTGTATTTGCCGTCATAGGTAAGCCGGCTGACCGAGCCTGATTCAAGGTCCATCACGTAAATCTGAGGAGAGCCGGAACGGTTCGAGACAAACGCCATGCGGCTTCCGTCAGGGGAAAAACTCGGGGACACATCCACTCCCCAACTGTCAGTTAGTTTTTTATCAACTTTTCCCGTCTCGGTCAAAAGGTAAATATTTTCGTCCCCCTCAAACGACAGGGTAGCAGCCAGGCCCCGGCTGTCGGGTCGCCATGCGGGCGTGAGATTTATTCCTTCATATGAGGCGAACCTCTTTTTTTCCCCTGCCTCAAGGTCAAATACATAGATATTGGGATGATTATCAGAATATTCGGTGTATGCAAGGGATCCTCCGTCCGGCGACCATGCCGGCGAAACAACTATATCCTGCGGATCTGTCAGCCGGACCAGGTTCTCGCCGTCAAAATCGCAGGCATAAACAGCCCTTTTTCCCTTTTCACCGCCCACAAATGCGATCCGGCTTTCAAAAAGCCCGGCTCTTCCGGTAAGGCTGCGGATGACCTCGGAGCAGAACTTGAGCACCATCTCTCGCTGATCACCTGTACTTCCCGTATACCGCTTGCCCAGAAGCACACTGCCCCGGAAAGGGTCAAACAGCCTGAATTCCATCTGCAAAACATCTGCCTTCCTGCGCACGCCGCCGGTAATAAGCAATTCAGCCCCGATATCCCGCCAGTTCTTTAAATTAATGTCGTTAGGCGTTATTCCCTGGTTTTCAGGATCCACCAGGAAGGCCTTTCTGTCCACCATCTTAAAATAACCCGTATAGGAGAGGGTGTCCTGCATGATCTCATATGAATTTACTGCTGCCCGCTTTACTTCTTCTCCTTCGGACAGGGCCTTAAAAGCCGGCATGGCCATGGGGATCTTGTTTTCGAAAGGCTCGCTTATGTTTATATAGTCGTATTCATCCTGACAACTGCCTGAAAAAGGAACAAAAAATACCGCAGACGCGATAACAGCTGTTATAAGACAGAATCTGAAAACCCTGGTCATAAAAACCTTCCTGTGATTAACACATATGTTTTTGTCAGATACAGATAACCTCTGTGTACCCGGATCTTTAATGCATAAGGCCCCGCGGAGTGAATCCGAGCATCAGGTGGTATTGAGATTGCCCTTCGGGCAAAGGCGGCAGGGGATCTGCCTTCATAACCGTCCTGTAGGCGGATTCGTCAAGATAGGAATTTCCGGAACGCTTTTCAAACCAGACATCTTCTATCTCTCCGTCGCCGGCGATCTTTATGATCAGCCGGGCCTCCAGGCCCTTTGTGTTCTCCCCGGCCATATCGGGAGAAAAAGCCCAGTTCTGCTTCATTAAGGCTGCCACCTCTGCCTGGTATACCTCCAGGCGGTCCAGGTCGTCGTTGGATGACCCCCCGCCTGACCCTCCTTCAGCCCTTTGCCTGAGGCGCTCCCTGTAGTCCTCATCGCCGACTTCACCTCTCAGGCGGGAAATCCGGTCCTCAACAGGGTCATTGCCCTGTTTTTCCGCCTGTTCTTCCAGGCGGCTCACCGCGTCTGCAAGCACCTTCTCGCGGTCCACTGGCTCTTTTTCCTCTGAATCACTGCCACTGCTGTCGCCGGAGGAAGGCTCCTTTAACTCATAGCCCTTTGCAACATTTCTGCTGCGCCCCCTTTTAACACTTACTGCCTGCTCGTCGTCATCACCTGAATCCGAAGAGCTTTCCTCCCCGCTTTCTTCAACCGGCGCGCCCTGATCATCCGTGTCTGCAGGCGAACTTTCTCTGCCCTCCTGCGAGTCGTCGTCTCCGGGCGGAGCCGGGGTCTCGGGGTTTAAAGACACCAGATCCACGTCTATAGCATCCCCCGGCCTTCGCCACTGCTCATCAGAGCCCGCCCAGGGGGAAAAAGCCACAAACCCGAGAATGGCAACATGGATAAACAGGGATGCAAAAACGCAGACCGCCCAGAAGGAGGGACGCAGATCTGGCCCATAAAGCTCAACTGCCTGGGACTGACTTTTTTTGCCTTTCATTTCAGGTCGGATCAATCCTGTCCGGATTCTTCTTCGCTCCCCGAAGGCTCCACAGTGACCACCCCGAGCTTCTGCACTCCCGAACTCTTTATCTCGGACATCACCGTGACCACCCTTCCGTAGGGAACATTCTTGTCAGCCTTCAAAAAAACCTCCCGGGATTCCCTGTTTTCAAAAATTCTTTCCAGCTTTTCCCCCAGCAGGTCCACGCCGACTTCATTGTCATTGATCCGCACCCTGGAATCTTCATCAATGGTTATCACCAGGGGCTCCTGCTCGGTATCGAGCTGTGATGAGCTCCTGGTTTCAGGCAGTGACACGTCAACGCCCTGGACCATCATGGGCGCTGCCACCATGAAAATAATAAGCAGGACCAGCATAACGTCAACAAACGGCGTGACGTTGATATCTGAAAGCAGCGAATCCCTGCCTCCGTTGACCTTCACTTTGCAGCCTCCCGGTAAGCCATGTAATCGCTTTCAACGATATTTACAAAATCCGATGAAAAGCTCTCCATCTCGGATTCAAGTATGCGGATTTTTTGCGTGAAATAATTATATCCTATAACCGCCGGGATTGCAACCGCAAGACCTGCGGCTGTTGCAACCAGGGCCTCTGAAATACCCGGGGCAACTGCTGCAAGGCTCGTGGCCCCTCTCTGGTTGGCGATTCCGTGAAAGGAATTCATAATGCCCCACACTGTTCCAAACAGCCCGATAAAAGGCGAGATATTGCCGGTGGTTGCCAGAAACGGCACCAGTTGTATCAGGCGGATGCTCTCCATTGTAACCGAACGGTTCAGGGCACGCCTTACGGTCTCCACTCCCATGGATTTCCTTTCTGCGGAAGAACCCCCTGTATCATGGGCGTGCCCGGATGAAGACGCCATTCTGTTTAATTTTTTCAGTTCCAGGTATGCAATCCGGAATATTCTGGCAACCGGGCTGTAGCGAAGCTCCTTTGCCTTTGCGAATGAATTGGAAAAATCCCTGGTTTTCCAGAAGTATTCTATGAAAAAAGCAGACTCGTTGTACGCCTTGCGGACCTGAATGTACTTGATAATAATTATCGCCCAGGTTGCCACGGAAAACGCCAGCAGCAGAAAAATCACAAACTGCACAACCAGCCCGGCATTTAACACCATGGAAACCACGTTTAAAGAATCTGGACCCATTAAAGCCTCTTTTGTTTCAATTCAATTATTGATGCACAGCACAAGAGCGCCGGTGCATTTTTCCGGATATGCGGATTTCAGAGCAAAATCCCCGATGAACCCAAACCGATGTTAAAAGTCTAATTATCCGAGATCAGGCGCCCGTGTCAAGAACAATGCTTGCTGCAAAAAAAATCAGTAGTCTGCCGGAAGTTTGCCGGCATACAAAAAAAGCGCCTCCGTGCATCGCTGGATGCACGGAGGCGCTTAGCTATCTATGCAGCATCAGGCTTAAAGGCCGAACTGAGGGGCTGTGCGGCTACATCATGCCGCCCATGCCTCCCATTCCGCCCATTCCGCCCATTCCGCCGGCGCCCATGCCGCCGCCGCCTTCTCCCTTTTCTTCAGGGATTTCGGCTATCATGGCCTCGGTGGTAAGCATGAGGGATGCAACGCTTGCGGCGTTCTGCAGTGCGTAGCGCACAACCTTGGTCGGATCAATGACGCCGGCCTTGAGCAGATCCTCGAACTTGCCGGTTTCTGCATTATATCCGTTGGATGCTTTTTCCTTCTTGACCTGGTCTATAACAACAGAGCCTTCATAGCCTGCGTTGGTTGCAATCTGGCGCAGAGGCTCTTCCATGGAGCGGACAACCACGTTGACGCCCAGCTGCTGCTCCGCATCGAGTTCAAGTTTTTTAATCGCTTCGATGCAGCGCACCAGCGCCACTCCGCCGCCTGGCACAATACCTTCTTCAACCGCTGCCCTTGTGGCGTTCAAGGCATCTTCCACGCGTGCCTTCTTTTCCTTCATCTCTGTTTCGGTGGCTGCGCCCACGTTGATCACGGCCACGCCGCCGACGAGTTTTGCCAGCCGCTCCTGGAGTTTTTCACGGTCATAATCCGAATCTGTCTCATCGATCTGGGCCCGCAGCTGCTTTACCCTCTTTTCGATATCTTCCTTGGTTCCCGCACCGTCCACGATGGTGGTGTTGTCCTTGTCAATGGAGACGTGCTTTGCGCGTCCGAGCTCATCAACTGTTACGTTTTCCAGCTTCAGGCCAACGTCTTCGGAAATCACCTGGCCGCCGGTGAGAATGGCTATATCCTGGAGCATTGCCTTGCGGCGGTCGCCGAAACCGGGCGCCTTTACTGCAGCAACGTTAAGGGTTCCGCGCAGCTTGTTGACCACAAGCGTTGCCAGGGCCTCGCCCTCAACGTCTTCCGCAATAATGAGAAGCGGCTTGCTCATCCTGGAAATCTGCTCCAGCACCGGCAGCAGATCCTTCATGTTTCCTATTTTCTTTTCGCTGATCAGGATGTAGGCATCCTCGAGATCCACGGTCATCTTTTCCGCGTCGGTCACAAAGTAGGGGGAAGTATAGCCCCTGTCAAACTGCATGCCCTCGACAACATCCAGGGTGGTTTCCATGGACTTGGCTTCTTCAACCGTAATGACGCCTTCCTTGCCTACTTTTTCCATGGCATCGGCTATGATGTTGCCGATGGTTTCGTCGTTATTGGCGGAAATGGTTCCGATCTGGGCGATCTCGCGCTGGTCATTGGCAGGATGACTCAGGCTGGCCAGCTCTTTTACTGCGCTGTCAACCGCCTTTTCAACGCCGCGCTTGATGGACATTGGATTGTTGCCTGCAGCCACCAGCTTCTGGCCCTCGGAATAAATGGAACGGGCCAGGACTGTTGCAGTGGTGGTCCCGTCGCCTGCCATATCGCTTGTCTTGCTGGCCACTTCCTTGACCATCTGGGCGCCCATGTTTTCAAACTTGTCCTCAAGTTCGATCTCCTTGGCCACTGTTACGCCGTCCTTGGTCACTGTGGGAGAGCCCCATGATTTTTCAATTACCACGTTCCTGCCGCGGGGGCCCAGGGTCACGGCAACTGCGTCAGCAAGCTTGGTTACCCCGTTTAACATTCTCTCACGGGCCTTGTACCCGTACTTTATCTCTTTTGCCGTCATATTGATCTACCTCCAGTTCTTTTTGGTTTCATCTTGGTTTCAGTGCGAGCTTCTACTTCTCGATAATTCCCAGCACATCATCTTCGCGCATGACAAGGTGTTCTTCTTCCTCGATTTTAACCTCGGTTCCCGCGTACTTTGCAAAAAGCACCCGGTCACCCGCCTTGACCTGCAGCGGAGTGCGGGTTCCGTCATCATTTAACTTGCCGTCGCCCACCGCCATGACTTCTCCCTGGGCCGGCTTTTCCTTTGCACTGTCCGGAATGATGATTCCGCCCTTTGTTTTGGACTCTTCTTCAAGGCGCTTTACCAGAATGCGATCATTCAACGGTTTGATCTTCATTGCCCACTTCTCCTTTTTGATTTCTACCGGTTTTCATTGATGGTTTCTAAAAAGAACAATACGTAATAAATTCAAGTCTTAAGCCATAACCTGCGTCCGGACATAACTGTTGTGTCAATTTCCCGAGGCGCCGTCGGGTTGTTTACGCCCGGTTGAAATGTGCAGGGTCACAAGCTTTGTCAGGACTCGCTTGCGCCGTTAGCGGTTTTTGTATCTGTGTTCGTGTTTGTATCGGCAGTCGATTCTTTCGGCTTGGACTCCTCATTTTTGCCGGAAGATGAAGGCGTCTTGGAACTGTTGGCATAATCGGTGGCATACCACCCGGTTCCCTTTAAGTGAAATGTACACTGCGAAATCCGCTTATGTAAGGTTCCGCGGCATTCAGGGCATTCCGACATAGGACTGTCAGACATTTTCTGAAGGATTTCATGCACCCTTCCGCAGTGTGAGCACTCGTACTCGTAAATTGGCATCGCTGAAATATCTCCTGTTTTCAGAATGATACCCTGACACTTATCCGTTATTGACGATCGATATCAATATAGTTCATAATTCCAAGTTGTCAAGGCGGGCTGATAAATTTTTTTGATGCCGCAAGGCAGGTTTTACCGCGACATCATGTCTTCTGCAGTTCGCCAGTTCTCATAGAATCCGAACACTGAATCCATTCCTGCTATCTGCTGGCCTGCAAGGATATCATGGGTGATCCTGTGGACCCTTATTTCCTCTGAGCGCTTCTGGTCGTCAGGCACTGAAAACCGCTGCTGAAAACGCCTGAAGCGGACCACATGGACAAGTTCGTGGCAGATGATATACAGCAGGAACGGATAAAGCCCGATATTTTTAAGATCCCGGACCACCGGAATAATTGAGTGATCCTGGAGGCAGATCTTGTAGAAATCATCAGTATCGGTTTTAAGCAAAGATTCAGACTTCTCCGCCCGGTAACGTACGATCTGTGCGAAATGCTCCGCAACTATCTCATGGCTGCCGAGATCCGCCGCTGTCTTGACGTCATAGTTGAGCTGGCGCATCTGGGTGGCAGACAGCTTGTAATAGTCGCTTACAAGATGTTCTGCGGTAGCAACCGCCCGGCTTACCTCGGCTATCTGGTCCTGGCTGAATTTCGGATTCTGCGGGGTTGTCATAACGAATTTATCCGGGTGGCTGAAAAAATGATTTATCACGGCGCATCAAATTGTTTCCGGCATTATTAGCCCGGAAAAACTATGGACACCCTGCAGAATATATGCTATTTTTTTTTGATATACAAGCAGTGTCGGAAAAATTTGTGTCGAAAGGGGGTGATCACCAGTTGGGCAGCGTAATAAAAAAGCGCAGGAAAAAGATGCGGAAGCATAAGCACCGCAAATTACTGGCAAGGACAAGACATCAGAGACGAAAAGGGAAATAGATAAAATGATACCCGTCGGCTCGTGTTTTAAAAAAACCCGGGGAAAAGGCGCGTTTTCCCCGGGTTTTCTGTGTGTTTGCGACTGCTGCCCTGTGACTGCTATCTGGATGAGCTCTGAGGAAGCGGCTCGAGAGTATCCAGATACTTCAGGAAATCAGAATCCGTTGAAAGCACAAGGTCCGATCCTTCCAGCGAATCAGTATAGACCTCAAGGGACTTGATAAATGAGTAAAACTCGTGATCCCTTCCGTAGGCATCCGCATAAATCGTTGTGGCCTCGGCATCAGCATCTCCCTTGATCTCTTCAGCCTTTTTGTATGCTCCTGACTCGATTTCCATCAGGTCCCTTTCCTTGTCGCCCTCGATCTTGCGTGCTTCTCCCTGCCCTATTGACCGGATCTTTTCGGCCATCTGCTTTCGTTCGGCTATCATCCTGTTATATACGGACTTGCGGACTCCCTCAACATAATTCACCCGCTTGATCTTTACATCAATCAACTCGATGCCGAACTTGTCAAGCTTGGGCTGTGCTTCTGCAAGCATCATCCTGGTCAGGGTCGCCCGGCCGACTTCAACGGTGTACTGCTCGCTTTCGTCGTCTTCTTCTTCTGCCACCTCCTTTATGGCCTCTGTGGTGACGTCATCGAGTTCCTCCTGGTCCAGGGTGGTCATTTCCCTGTTGCTTGTACGCACTGTTTCTATGAGCTCATGGGAGGTGACCACGTTTCTTACAGCCGGGTTGATAATATCATCGAGCCTGCCCATGGCACTGGTCATATCAGTTACTGTTCTCAGAAACGCCACTGGATCAGTGATCCTCCAGCGGCAGAAAGTATCCACCCATACATAGGTCTTGTCCAGGGTCGGAATCTGGCCCGGCTCACCGTCCCAGGCCTGGATGTTTTTTGGAAAAAAATTGGCATTCTGTATAAAAGGGATCCTGAAATTCAGGCCCGGCTCGGTTACTGGCTCCCCGATAACCCGGCCGAACTGGGTGATAACAACCTGTTCGGTTTCATCCACCCTGTAGGCAGACGACATAAAGGCTACTGCCGCAATAATGACAATGACTGCTGTGATGATATATTTATTGGCCTGCATCCTGCGCACCTTTTTTCATTCCGAGATTTAAAAGCGGCAGAAGATTGTCCTGCCTTGAATCGACTATATACTTGTTGCCGAGCTCCGGCACCACCTCTGCCATCATTTCAAGATACAATCGCCTGCGCGTTACTTCCTCGGCATCTTTGTATGCCTCATAGCGCGACAGGAACCTGGAGGCGTCGCCCTCTGCCCGGTCAACCCGCCTGAAGGCATAACCCTTTGCGGTTTCAATGGTTTTCTCAGCCTGGCCCCTGGCCCTTGGAATCACCTGGTTGTAATCCTTGCGGGCCTGGTATATCATTTCTTCCTTTTCCTGGACCGCGCGGTTGACCTCGTTGAAAGAATCCTGCACCGGCTCGGGTACGTTTGTGTTTCCCAGCTCCACTGTTGCGATCTCGATTCCGGTTTCCGCCTCGTCGAGATCCTTTTGCAGCCGGACCGCCGCGTCAGCGGCAATCTCCTGACGCCTGCTGATTACCTCGTTGATGCTTCTGTCGCCTACCACCAGGCGCATGGAGGCTTCTGCCATGTCCCGGATAAGCTGGCGGACGTCGGCAACGTTGTAGAGATAATTATACGGGTCCTTGATCCGGTACTGGACTATCCACGGCACAAGGCCGACATTGAGGTCTCCCGTAAGCATCATGGCGACGTCGATTTCATCGCGGCTTACCCCGAAATTCTCGGAGCCTGAAACGTCCTCATCTGGCTTCAGCCCGAATTGTTCCGTGTAGACGCGCTTGGTTTTTACCTTTGTTACTTTTTCTATGCCTGCCGGCAGCTTGAAATGCAGCCCGGACTGAGTGGTCCGGATGTATTGGCCGAAGCGCTGGATCACGCCCACCTCGTTTGTGCCGACCGTGTATACCATGGTAGAACCCACAAGAAGTGCCGCAATCACGACTATGATAAGCATCCAGCCCTTGGAAAATTTGAATTCCCTGAACTTGTTGATAATATCATCGACCTGAGGCGGAAGACCGCCGCCGCCGCTGCCGCCGGCTCCCCCGCCTGATCTGCTGCGCTCTTTCTGACGCTGCTGGAGCTTTTCCCAGTCCCAGTTCATAAATTAAAACTCCCCTTATTGTTTCGCACTTTTGTCAAATCCATCCTCCATTCTTATAAGACGGGCGTGACCCCGTCAAGGAAAAACGGCGGGCCATCGACAATTCCGGGTAAAACAAAAATACCCGTATTAATCTCTGGTACCTGGTTTAAACCTGAAAAACCTGAAAATCGGGATCGGGATCGAAGAAAGCCTTATATAAACTGTTGCAGCAACAAAAGAAATTAACCGGTAATTGCCGTGGCAGGCCTTC
>JBKHES010000047.1:0-15267 GCA_046540695.1 Desulfobacterales bacterium | reverse complement strand
ATAAGCGCATTCATCAATATCAGGCAAAAGGTAGGCTCTCTGCAATGAAAGGCATTGAAGCCGTATTGTATTATGACGGTCCTGCCATGGCAGTACTCGGCATATCGGTTGTTTTTATGGCCCTTATTGTCCTGGCAGTGATTATCTCCGGGCTTCACATTGCCCTTTTTTTCTGGGATAATAAAAAGCTTTATTTCAACAAGGCATGCCTGATGTTTTCCTCCCCTGAAAAAACCCCCGAGCCTGCAGCCCCGGGGCCTTATTTTGACGATATCCATGAGTCGGCCCGGCAGATAAATCTTTTGGTTCATGCCATAGGCGAGCCGTTTTCCCTGCCCAGGCTTATACGGAGGGCAGAAAATATAGGGATTTCCCATGCCCACTCAACCGTAAGCCATCTTATCGTAAACAACCTGATAGTTCCTGATCGGAAAGGCTATTTCCTCTGGAACCAGCAGGCTTGTGACAGGCTTTTGAGGCAAAGCAAAGAAAACAGGTGAGGATTTATATAATAGATGGATAAATTTTTTTATTTTATAAATCAGACCGGCTTTGCCAACATCGAGGTCTCCGGCCTCGTAATGATGGTAATCGGCCTTTTTCTGCTATATCTCGGCATTGCAAAAAAATACGAGCCGTTGCTGCTGGTGCCCATAAGTTTCGGCATCCTGCTTGTCAATTTCCCGCTCTCGCCCCTGATGGCTCAGCCTGAAAACGGACAGCCCGGCGGGCTTTTGCATTACCTTTACCTCGGCATTGAACTCGGTATCTATCCGCCGCTTATTTTCATGGGGATAGGTGCGCTCACTGATTTTTCCCCCCTTATTTCAAACCCGAAAACACTGCTGCTCGGCGCGGCAGCCCAGGCCGGGATATTTGCGACTTTCCTGGCAATGCTGGCACTCGGGTTCACTGACCTGGAATCAGCTGCCATAAGTATTATAGGAGGGGCGGACGGGCCCACCGCGATTTATTTGTCCTCACAGATGGCACCGCACCTGCTGGGCGCCATTTCCGTTGCCGCCTATTCCTACATGGCTCTTGTGCCCGTGATTCAGCCGCCTGTCATGCGTCTTTTAACCACAAAGAAAGAGCGCATGATAGAAATGCGGGAACTAAGAGAGACCTCGAAGCGTGAAAGAATCCTTTTTCCTGTAATCGTGATCCTGGTCACCGGATTTTTTCTGCCCACAGCGCTGCCGCTTTTGGGAATGCTCATGCTCGGGAACCTGTTTCGCGAATGCGGGGTGACTGACCGGTTGAGCAAGGCCGCGCAAAACGAGTTAAACAATATAATCGTAATTTTTCTCGGGCTCACAGTGGGGGCCAAGTGCAGCGCATACTATTTTCTTACGGTCGAAACGATCCAGATCCTGGTGTTCGGACTTGTGGCTTTCATCGTAGGAACTGCAACAGGCGTTTTAATGGGAAAGATCATGTGCAGGGCAACAGGAGGCAAGGTCAACCCGTTGATAGGCGCTGCAGGGGTCTCGGCTGTTCCCATGTCCGCCCGGGTCTGCCAGACAGTGGGGCAGAAGGATAATCCTTCCAATTTTCTTTTGATGTTTGCAATGGGCCCCAACGTGGGGGGAGTGATCGGATCCGCTGTTGCCGCGGGGATATTTCTTGCGGTTTTATAGCTGATTTTTCTTTTCAGATGCTGAGCCGGGGGTTGTCAGTGGTTTTGCACCGGGCCCAGCCTGCAGGCAATGCCCCTTAGCCTCGGTGTTCCGAACTGATCACCCAGTTCTTCTGTGGAGGTCACTGCGTTCAGATTCGATCTCAGCCATGACTCGGGCCTGCTTACCGGCTCTTCGGGAAACCACCACCCGTGGGATGCGCATATAACCCCGGGCCGGATGCCCGTGGTGATTTCGGCAGTCTGCACGATTGATCCGTGCCGGGTACTGATTTCTGCAGCCTGGCCCTGCTCTATGCCGAGAGACGCTGCGGTATCAGGATGCACCTGGACCGTGGGTGAGGGTTCGCGCCTTCGAAGGCTTTTTACCCACCTGTAGGATGAGTGAAGGTAATTCGGGCTTTTGGCACTGGTGAGCAATAGTGGGTATTCCGGGTCAGTTTGCATGCCCTCTGCCGTGTATCGGGGCAGGGCGCGCCCGCCCGCAGGTCCGCCGCTGGCCGGGGCCAGCTCCACTTTGCCTGAGGTGGTTGAGAATCCCTTTGTTTCATATTCGCGCCATTTTTTCTCACCTTTGAGATATCCCTTTTCCACGAATGACTGCCAGTCATGGCCGGAAGGCGCAATCAGGGATTCGAGCATCTGCCCGTAGCCGTCAAACCAGAGTTCCGGTTCCGAAAGGCGCCTGCCCAGCTCGTTTATGATTTCCAGGTCAGGCCTGCATTTTCCCGGGGGATCAACGATTTTGGGCCTTGCCAGCACTATGCCGTGGCCCAGGCCGTAATGGCCTATGTCGTCGAATTCGCACTGGCTTGCAGCAGGCAGTACCACGTCCGCCATGGCGGCAGTGGGGGTCATCACAATATCAGAAACCGCAAGAAATTCCAGGCCGGCCAGGGCCCTGCGGGTCATTTCAGTGTCCGGGTAGGAAAGAAGAGGGTTTGTGCACTGCATGTAAGCTGCGCGCACAGGATACGGGGTTTCTTCGATTACTGCTTTGCGAAAGAATGCCGGCGGCACTGTCATGAGCTTCGGGTTTGTGCCGTGGTATGCGTTTAAATACTGAGACTTCTTATCAGGCAGAAGGTCTGCCCGCACGAATTTGCCCGCGGGCATGAGCGCTGGTTCAGCCGCCTTTATGTTTCCCCCCGGCGTATCCAGGTTGCCGCATATCGCCATCAGGGATACCAGGCAGCGTACCGTTTCAAATGTATCCGGGGTGTGCTCAATTGCGTTTCCCCACGCCAGGCACGCGGGTTTCGCCGCTGCATATGCCCTGGCTGCGGAAGCTATGAGCCCCGCGTCAACCCCTGTTGCCCCTTCTGCCCGTTTCGGGGAAAAGTCGTTTACGTGTTCTCTGAGTTCTTCAAATCCCGAAGTCCGGTTTCTTACAAATTCTTTGTCAAAAAGTTCTTCTTTTATGATCACGTTAAGAAAGGCCAGGGCAAGGGCGCGGTCTGCTCCCGGAAAAACGGGCAGGTGAAAATCCGCGTTTTGCGCGCTGCCGGTTTTTCTGGGATCAATTACCATTAGCCGCGCACCCTGCCTTACGCGCTCTGTGATCTTTGAATTTATGGTGCCTTCCTCGTTGGTGGCGCGGGTATTGCTTCCCCACAGCACCACAAGGTCAGTTGCGCTGTGCACGTCAGGAACAGGATAGAACCCGCACATATGCCTGCCGGTCAGCTCCCTCGGCGCGTGGCACACGTCCTGGAGAGCAACCAGGTTTGGCGATCCGAATGTATTTGCAAGGCGGATCAGGGCAAAGTGTTCAAGCCCCTTTGGCATGCCCTGGCAGAAAGCAACGGATCTTGCCCCGAGACTCTGCCTTGTCCTGTCCAGGCCGCCGGCGGTGAAATCCAGCGCCTCCTGCCAGGTCGCGGCGCGCCACTGGTTTGCGCCGCGTTCTCCTGTACGGATCAAGGGTGTTTTCAGCCGGTGCGGGTTCCTGTTTATTTCAGCTATGGCCCGGCCCTTGGCACAGGAGTAACCCGCATTCAGGTACCCGCCGCGGTCGCCCTTAACAGAGGTGATACAGCCGTCTTTTACCTTGACTTCAAGCCGGCATCCGCCGTGGTCCATTCTCCCGCAGTGGGTGAATAAGGTTTCCTTACTGCAAAAATTCCGCATTCGTCTGTGTTTCGGATTTCGATATTCGGATTTCGGATTTCATTTTTTATCCCAGCAGGGTCAAAAAAATTCCCGCCGCCACAACGGTTCCTATGACCCCGGCCACGTTCGGCCCCATGGCGTGCATCAGCAGGTAGTTCTTTTTGTCCTCCTTGGCGCCCACCGCGTGAACCACCCTGGCTGCCATGGGAACAGCGGACACTCCCGCCGCACCTACAAGCGGGTTTATCTTGTTGTCCTCTTTTAAAAACAGGTTCATGAACTTGGCTATCAAAATCCCGCTTGCAGTGCTTACCATGAAGGCGGCAAGCCCGAGCACGAATATGAAGATAACATCAGGCCGCAGAAACTGCTCGGCGTTCATGGTCATTCCCACCGGCAGGCCCAGAAATATGGTGGCAATGTTCATGAGTTCGTTCTGGGCCGCGTTGTTTAAACGCTCAACCACCTTTGATTCCCTGAATATGTTTCCCAGCATGAACATGGCCATAAGCGGGGCTGATGCGGGAATAAGAAGTATGATAACCGTTGTGGCCAGAAAGGGAAACAGGATTTTTTCAAGCCTGCCGACCTTGCGCCTGGTTTTCATCCGGATGGTGCGCTCGCGCCTGGTGGTAAGAAGGCGCATGACCGGGGGCTGGACAATGGGCACCATGGCCATGTAGGAATAGGCTGCCACTGCCGCGCTTCCCAGAAGGTGAGGGGCCAGCTTGGCCCCCAGGTATATGGTGGTCGGCCCGTCCGCCCCCCCGATTATGCCTATGACAGCCGCCTCGGTTAAATCAAACCCGAACAGGTATGCTGAGAAAAAAGTGATGTATACCCCCGCCTGTGCGCCCGCTCCCAGAAAAAGCAGCTTGGGATTGGCAAGCACAGGGCCGAAATCGGTCATGGCCCCCACGCCCAGGAAAATAAGCGGCGGGATGATTTCCCACTGAATCCCGTAGTTATAGAACTTCCACACCAGACCTTCCCCCGGCTCCATCAGGCCGGTGAGAGGCAGGTTGGCAAGCAGTATTCCGAATCCTATGGGAAGAAGAAGCAGGGGCTCGAACTGGCGGGCTATTGCAAGGTAGAACAGCACACCGGCAATAGCCCACATCACCAGCATCTCGGGGGTGAGATAGAGAAAACCGGACATGCTTACCAGTTCGAAAAGGTTATTCATTACCGTCCCCCTGTTTTTTCTTCTCTGTTTTTCCGGATATGAATCCTGCCAGTATAACCGTGCAGTAAAGCAGAAGAATTGCCGCCATCACACCGCAGATGCCGGCTATGCTTATCTGGACCGCCTGCCACATGGCTTTTCTCCCTTATCGATTATCCTTTTATAATGCGCGGCAGTATAAGATGGTGCAGTGGGCATATGGATGCCGGGTTCTGGTAGGAGGCTTCCGCAAACGCCTCGAGGTAGCCCCGCAGAGCGCCCAGATCCGCGATTTCGTCCACAAGCCCGCTTTTGGCGCAGAACAGGGGGCGCGAGGTCTCGTGGTACTTTTCCACCAGCTCGTTCATCTTTTCCACCGTGGTATCAAGAGGTTTTCCTGCATCCTGGTCCTTTATAAGCCGCCTTGTGTAGGTGGCAACTGCAGCGGTCTCGCCGTGCATCACGTATATTTCCGTGGCCGCCGTGCCCAGGGTGAATGCGTTGTGGCGGTTGGCCGTGGGGCCTCCCAGGATGTAGTGGGCAGCAGCAGAGCCCTTTCTCAGGGTTACCAGCATCATGGGCACTTCGGTCTGCTGGATGGAGTAGATCAGGCTCTGGCCCAGGCCCAGGAGTTCAGCTTTTTCAGCCTGGTTGCCCACGTCTATGCCGCTTGTATCCTGGAACCATATTATCGGAAGCCGGTCTCTTCCGCACAGGGTAACAAACTCGTTCATCTTGACGAGTCCCTGGCGGTATAGCTTGCCTCCTATGCCGGGATAGTCCGCGTACTCGGGATACCCTTTGGGCAGGACCCCCTGCCGGTTTCCTATGCACCCGAAAAGCAGGCCGTTTATCTTCACAAGCCCGGTGTAAACCTCGGGCCCGTATCCGGGCCTGAATTCCATGTGCTCGCTTGCATCCGTCAGCCTGGCAAGTATTTCCTCGAATACATAGGTCCGCTTGGGGTTTGAAGGCAGCAGGTGATATAGGTCTTCTGCGTCAAAGGCTGGCGCCTTTGGCTCATCCACCCTGAAAACCTCGGGGTCGTAGGCGGGCAGTTTTTTCATGTATTCGCGCATGGCGTAAAGAACGTCTTCTTCCTTTTCAAACACGAATCTGAAAAACCCGGTTTCATCATGGTGGATGTCCACGGTTCCCGGAGGGGTGGCCTGGTGCTTTTTGGCTGCCTCGATTAATTCGCGCGCGGACTCTGTGTCAAAATAGCCCCTGGGGCTCATGCCGCTTACAATGCCGGCGCCTCCCACTGCTATGTTGCAGTTTTCGTGTGCAAAAAGCACTGCAGGGCTTATGCCCTGGTATCCTCCGCCTGCCGGGTTGGTGCCGTATATGCCCGCAAGCACGGGGATGCCCATCTGTTCGAGCTCGGCATGCCTGAAAAAGGTTGTGCCAGAGCACCTGCGGCCTGCGTAGAACTTTTCCTGTTCTGGAAGCTTGACCCCGCTGCAGTTTACAATCCAGACAAGGGGAATGTTAAGCCGCTTTGCAAGGTCTGTGACCCGCAGGATATTTTCAGGCTGTCCCGGCACCCAGGCGCCTGCAAGGTACTTGTTGTCAAAGCCTATCACCACGGCCCAGCGGCCGTTTATCCTTGCCAGGCCATCGACCACGTTGGTGGTGCAGTCATCGTTGTCCGCCGGGTTGTAGAGCATGTGAAGCGGTCTCCAGGTCCCGCTGTCCACAAGGATTTCCAGCCGCTGCCAGACCGTGAGCTGTCCCCTGGAATTGAGCTTTTCCTCCGGCAGGCCGAATTGTTTCGTCTTATCCTTTTCCGCGCGTATCCGGGCCTCTTGCCGCCTCAGTTCATCCGCATTTTCACGTGTTCTGTCTTTTGCCTTGTCCTTTAGAGTCTTGCCAAGGATGTCCATGTTTTTGAAATATTTGTGCATATCCTAACCTCGCCCTGTAATTGCCCGAAGTGCTGTTTTATTCAAGGACCAGCAAAACATCGTCTTCTTCCACGGAGTCGCCGGGCTTGACCCTTATTTCGCTTACCCTTCCGTCCGCAGAGGAATAGACAGAGGTTTCCATCTTCATGGCCTCCAGTACAATGATTTCATCGTCTTCTTCCACTGTATCGCCTTGATTTACAAGCACGGATATCACCTTTCCCGCCAGGGGCGCCTTGATTTGTTCAGCCATAATTCCTCCGTAAATAAAAATGGTTGTTGTTAATCATGCAAAACAGCGTATTTCTGATACGTATTGCATGAAACGCCCGGGCCGTCAATTAAGCCAGCTGCCGGCTTTTTTTCTTTCCGGAAAATTATATATTGAAGCATGTCGTCCAGGTCAACAAAAAAAGAACGAGCGCTCGTTATTTTTATTGACATTAAAATAATTCTTTTTTTAAATTATCATGCCGGTTATTATACCGGGTTTAATCAAATGCAGTTAATTTGATAAAATTACAGCACGGTTTAATTTTTTGCGGAATAAACAGGAAAGGATTTAAAAAAATGGGAAACAGCAGGGTGTCAGTAGTCAGGTATGAAAAGCCTTACGAGTCGGTTAAAAAGGCGGTAAAACTCTGCGGAGGGCTTGATCACATGCCTGCAAAAGCAAAAGTGTTTATCAAGCCCAATATCGTGTTCTGGACCATGGCCTGCGAATTTCCCAAGTGGGGCGTTATTACCACGTCACGTGTGATTGAGGACATTGTGCGTCTTTTAAAAGAGCGCGGAATAGACGATATCACCATAGGCGAAGGCATTGTTTCGGATCCCAGGGACAAGGAAACCCCGGCCCACGCGTTTGAAACGCTTGGATACAAAAAGCTGGGGGAAAAATACGGGGTGAAAAGCCTTGCCATAATGGAGCGCCCATTTGAGGAAGTGGACCTGGGAGACGGGATAACGCTGAAGTTCAACACGGATATTTTGAACAGCGACTTCGTGATTGATCTTCCGCCCCTGAAAACCCATAACCAGACCATTGTCAGCCTGGGCATAAAGAACCTGAAAGGGACCATAGACATCCCCTCGCGCAAAAAGTGCCACAGCGCCGATCCTGAAAAAGACCTGAATTTCCACGTGGCAAAGCTTGCAGACAAAATGCCGCCCATGCTCACCCTGATCGACGGGATCTATACACTGGAGCGCGGCCCGGCATTTGACGGGAAAATGCACAGGAGCAATCTTCTCGTGGCATCCCCGGACGTTTTGTCCGCGGATCTGGTCGGATCCCGCCTGCTGGGACACGACCCCGCCGAAGTGCCGCACCTGGTATATGCGGCTGAAAACCGCGGCAGGCCGGTTGACCTTTCCGATGTTGAGGTTCTCGGAGAAAGCATAGAGGATTTGGCTTCATACCATCAAAACGATGTGTCCTACTGCATGGAAGAAACCAGGGAAATGCCGGTGCCGCTTGCCAAACAGGGTATCGACGGCCTGTTTTACCGAAAGTTCGACGACACCATGTGCACCTACTGCTCCGGTTTAAACGGACTGGTTCTCACTGCCATAAGATATGCCTGGAAAGGCGAGCCGTTTGACAACGTGGAAGTGCTCACTGGAAAGTCAATGGAGCCCACCCCTGGCATGAAGGCCACCATCCTTCTCGGCCAGTGCATGTACAAGAAAAACAAGGATCATCCTGATATCCAGAAAATGATTGCTGTCAAGGGATGCCCTCCGGAACCGAAAAAGGTGGTAAAGGCTCTGCACGAGGCGGGAATAGAGGCTGACCCCAATCTTTTTGAACAGGCGGCGTCCCTGCCCGGTTTTTTCATGGCCAAGTACCGGGATCGCCCCGAGTTCGAGGAGTCCTTTTTCCGTGTGGAGTAAAAAATGAAAGCTTTTGTTGGGGCCTGCATGCTGCGCAGGATCCCGGAGAATGCGACTAAATACCTGGACGCCAATCAGGCAATTTGAAAGGGAAACTGCAAATGCGGGCTGTCAGCCTTGCCGGACCCCGGAAACTGGAACTTACCGAACAACCGGCACCTGAGCCGGATGGGGAAAATGTCATCATAAACGTTTCCGCATGCGGAATCTGCGGATCAGACCTTCATTACTGGGAGATGGGAGCGGGCATGGACGGAGAGCCCGGCCTGATACCGGGCCACGAGTTCTGCGGCACCGTGGCTGATCCCGGCCCCCGCGGAGACATAAAGCCGGGAGACAGGGTCACATATATACCCCTCAATCCTTGCGGGGCGTGCCCCACCTGCGATAAAGGCCTTTTCCAGCTCTGTCCGGCTGCTTTTAAGCGCCCCGTACCCGGAAACAATGCCCCGGGGGCATTTGCCGAAAAGGTGGCCGGAAGGGCTGACATGATCCGCAAAATCCCGGACTCAGTAACGGATGAAGAGGCATGCATCGCGGAACCCGCGGCAGTGTCCCTGCACGCGATCCGTCAGGCCGGCGTCAGGGTTGGCGGAAAGGTTCTTGTAATCGGGGGCGGTGCCATCGGCCTGCTGAGCGCGGCCTGGGCAAAAATTGCCGGGGCCGGGCTGGTGGGACTCTGCGAGGTCAACCCGCACAGGATTGAATTCGCCCGCGGTCTTGAATTTGTGGACCATGTTTTTGACGCCGGCGAGAAAAAGCTTAAAAGGAATATCAAGCAGGCCTCTGACGGCGGATTTGATGCAGTGGCGGAAACTTCGGCCACTGATGCAGGCTTCGCGGCTGCGGTTTCAGCGCTGCTTCCCCGCGGAACCCTGGTTCTTGCGGGCATAAGTTTTTCCCCCCAGACAGTGTCCACGCTTATGGTCACATCCAAGGAGATCTTTGTAAAAGGTTCCATGGCCTATGGAATAGACGAGTTTGACATCTCCCTTGCCTTTCTGGCGGACAGGAGGCTTGAAACCAGGGATCTTATAAGCAGAACTATCGATTTTGCCGGCCTGCAGGATGCGTTTCAGCAGCTTCACGCCGGCGACCAGGCTATCATAAAGGCGGTTGTAAGGCCTTAGAATAACAATAGGTGATTAAAATGGGTTATCTCTGGATTGTAACTGTATTATGGGCGTTTTCCTTCAGCCTTATAGGGGTGTATTTATCCGGGCAGGTGGACAGTTATTTTGCAGTTTTTTCAAGAACGTTTCTGGCAAGCCTGATGTTTCTTCCCCTGATTTCGTGGTCCCGGGTGCCTGCAGGGCTTGCCCTGCGGCTGATGGCCGTAGGGGGAGTCCAGCTCGGGCTTATGTTTATTTTTTACTACAATTCATTTGCGTTTTTAAGCGTGCCTGAAGTCGTGCTTTTCACCGTGTTTACCCCGATATACATCACCCTGATCTACGACCTTTTAAAGCGGCGCTTCACGCTGTGGTACCTTCTGAGCGCAGTGCTGGCTGTTACAGGGGCGGCGGTCATCCGTTACAATACGGTGAGCCAGGATTTTATAACGGGCTTTCTGCTTATCCAGGCGGCAAACGTATGTTTTGCAGCAGGCCAGGTTGCATACAAAAAGTTAATGGAAAACAGGAAAAACGCTGGCCTGGATGTTTTCCCCCAGCATTCGGTGTTCGGGTTTTTTTACCTGGGCGCGCTTGCGGTTTCGGCCGCGGGGTATCTGATCTGGGGCGATTTTTCAATGATGCCTGAAACCCCCGTTCAATGGGGTGTCTTGCTGTGGCTCGGGATCGCGGCATCCGGATTAGGCTATTTTCTGTGGAACAAGGGGGCAACCATGGTAAATCCCGGGGCCCTGGCAATAATGAACAACGCCCTGGTGCCTGCAGCCCTGCTGGTCAACCTTGTAATCTGGAACCGGGACGAAGATCTTGTGCGCCTGGTAGCCGGCGGAAGCCTTATTCTGTTTGCGCTCTGGTTCAACGAGTCATGGGCAAAGCCCAGGGTGGAGCGCAGGCAGGCAGGGCTTTCGTCAGGAATTGCATAGTAAAAGGCCGGGGAGTAGGTTATGGCTATTGTTTACAGGGAAATGGATGGATGCGTGGCAAAGGTTTGCATGAACAACGGCGAAAACCTTCAGGACCTTGATTTCGCCGTGTCCATGAACACCGTGCTTGAGGAAGCAGTGGCTGATTCTCAAACCTGTGCTGTTGTTATCACGGGTACGGACCCCAAGTTTTTTTCAAACGGCATCAACGTGGGATGGCTTGGCGAAAGGTTTGCCGCCGGGCAGTTCCGTGATATAAAGGATTTCTGCTACGGAATGGACGAGGTGTTTAAAAGACTCCTTCTGGCGCCTGTTCCCACGATTGCCGCCATAAACGGCCATGCATTCGGAAACGGCGCCATACTTTCGTGTGCGTGCGATTTCAGGTTCATGAAATCAGACAGGGGGTTTTTCTGCTTTCCAGAGGTGGACCTGGGGATTCCTTTCCTGCCGGGCATGGATGCATTTATTGAAAAGGCAATTCCCCGTCCCAAGCTAAACGAGCTCAAGCTTACCGGAAAGCGTGCAACCGCGCCTGAGCTTGCCAAGTACCACGTCATAGAGCAGGTCTGCGACAATGCTGAACACTTGATGGAAAAAACCATGGAGTTTGCAGGGTCTTTCAATAAAAAGCGCGGCATTTTTGCAGAGCACAAGCGCCGTATGTATCAGCACATCATCGATATCATCGACACGAAGAATCCGGAGCACATTGATTCACTCAATCTGATGGTAAACGATTAGAAAGAGCCTTTATGATAGTTCAGGAACCAGGAAAAGTCACAGACCGCATAACCCTTCTCGGTCGGAAGGAATCCAATGTCTATCACCTTGACTGCGGTGATGAAGCCGTGATCATAGGGGGCGGCATGGTGTATATGGTGCCCGAGGTGGATGAACAGATCGAACGGTTCGGCCTGGATCCCCAGAAAATCAAAAGAATCGTTATCCTGCATTCCCACTTTGACCACTGCGGCATTGTACCGTTTTTTACCGCCAAATGGCCTCACGTTTCGGTTGCTGCATCAGAGCCTGCAAAGGCCATGCTTGTAAAGCAGAAGGTCGTGGATACAATTCATGCCATGAACCGGGCGGCCCTGGAGCGGTTCAACAGGCTTGAAAAGGCCGAGGAGATGGGTTTTGCAGATTTTTCCGGAATCGAGGTGCACGAGGTTTTAAAAGAGGGGCATGGTATCGCCTGCGGGGACAGGACCCTTGAGATCCTGGAAGTGCCCGGGCATTCCTCGTGCTCCATCGCGGTATACGTGCCCGAGGAAAAGGCCATGTTTGCCTCGGATGCAGGCGGGATAGCACTGGGAGACGACGTTTTTACGGCAGCCAACTCCGATTTTGACAAGTACCAGCAGAGCCTGGAAAAAATGGCCGCCTATGATGTCGAGGTATGCCTTTCCGAGCATTACGGCGCACGCACCGGGCAAGACGGGCGCAATTTTCTGCCACGGTCCAAACAAGCAGCCGCGGAATTTCGGGAAATAATTGAGCAGTCCCTGGAGCGCACCAATGATCCGGACAAGACTGCCGGGGAAATCTCCGGCGACGTCATTGCCCGGTCCCCCAAGGACTTTCTGCCGGGAGAAATCATTTCCATGATAATCCGGCAGATGGCCGGGAACCTTTACAAAAAGCGTGCGGGGAACTAGTCCACCCAGTTAAGGGTTTTCTCCACGGCCTTTTTCCAGTTCTTGATGTCTTTTCTGCGCTGTTGTTCCGACATCAGGGGCTGCCAGGTTTTATCCCGGCTCCAGTTTTCCCGCAGCTCCTCTATTCCGTCTGCAAAACCGCTTGCAAGGGCGGCTGCCGAGGCCGCGCCCAGGGCGGTGGTCTCTGTTATTTTCGGCCTTATAACGGGTATGCCCAGGATGTCGGCCTGGAACTGCATCAAAAGCTCGTTTACCACCATTCCCCCGTCAACCTTCAGGCTTTCCATTTTCACGCCCGAATCCTTTTCCATTGCCTCTGCCACGTCAAGGCTCTGGTAGGCCACGGCCTCGAGAACCGCCCTGGCTATGTGCCCCCGCTTTATATAGCGGGTCAGCCCCACAATCACGCCCCTGGCGTCAGAACGCCAGTAAGGGGCGAAAAGCCCTGAAAACGCGGGTACAATATATGCCCCCCCGTTGTCCTGAACCGACCTGGCAAGGGGTTCTATTTCAGCCGCATGCTCTATGAACTCCAGGTTGTCGCGAAGCCACTGCACCAGGGCGCCGGCCACGGCTATTGATCCCTCAAGGCAGTAGACTGGCTTCTGTCCCCGGATCTGGTATGCCAGGGTGGTGAGCATGCCGTGTTTGCTTTGCACGGGTTCTTCGCCTGTGTTTAAAAGCAGAAAGCACCCTGTACCGTAGGTGTTTTTGGCATTTCCCACATCAAAGCATGCCTGGCCGACAAGGGCCGCCTGCTGGTCGCCCAGGGCCCCGCAGACCGGGATTTCGGCTTCGAAAGGGCCGTCTTTGCGCGTTGTGCCCCAGGTTCGGGAATCTATAGAGGGGACGATTTTCGGCAGTATGTTTTCCGGTATATCCAGTGTCCCAAGTATATCAGGGTCCCAGTTCAGGGTCTCTATGTTCATAAGCATGGTGCGGCTTGCATTGGTAACGTCTGTAACATGAAAGCCGCCGTCCGGACCGCCCGTCAGCCACCAGATTATCCATGACTCGATTGTGCCGAACATGGCTTCATTTTTTTCAGCCCCCTGGAGGGCGGGCTTGCAGTTATCCAGTATCCAGCGCAGCTTCGGGCCGGCGAAATAGGTGGAAAGCGGAAGTCCGGTTTTTTCCCTGAACCTGTCCTGGCCGCCGTTTTCGGCAAGCTTACCGCACATTTCGTCTGTTCGTGTGTCCTGCCAGACGATGGCGTTCATATACGGCCTGCCGGTTTTTTTGTCCCACATCAGGGTGGTTTCGCGCTGGTTGGTAATCCCGATTGCCCTGATGTCGGTTCCCTTAAGCCCGGTCCTGGCAAGGGCCCTTTTTATTACAATTCCGGTGTTTTCCCATATTTCGAGGGGATCGTGTTCCACCCAGCCCGGCCGGGGGAATATCTGCTCGTGTTCTTTCTGGGAAGAGCCCACGATCCTTGCCCTGCGGTCAAAGATAATGAAGCGGTTGCTCGTGGTGCCCAGGTCCAGTGCGCCGATATAGTTTCCCATGCCTGTCTCCTGATTCATTCCTGATTCATTCCTTGATGATTGTTATTCCCTCGTTGTATTCTCCCAGCTGCTCCAGGCCGTTTTCGGTTACCACGTGGGTGTTTTCAATGCCAACAACCCCTTTTCCTGGAATTATGACCTTGGGCTCCAGGGCTATTATCATTCCTTCTTCAAGGGGCATTTTCTGCCCCCTTGCCAGAAACGGAAACTCATCCAGTTCCAGGCCTATTCCGTGGCCGACGAATCTGATGCGCTGTTCTCCCACGCCCATGAAATAATCCGCCAGGCCTTTTTCATCAGCCATGCCAAGGGCCAGTTCGTAAAGATCTCCTGCGGGTGTGCCGGGTGCGGCTGCCTTTTTTACAGCCTCCTGGATATCGAGCATAACTTGGTGGGCTGCAAAAAGGTCCGCGGGCGGCTTTCCGATGCAGTAGATCCTTGCATGGTCTGAGTTGTAGCCGTCGGCTGCAAACACCATGTCCACAAGCACTGGTTCATTTCTGCCAACCGGCCTCATCCCTGCACCCTGGGCAATCGCAGGGTTGACGCCGGCCCCGCCGGTGGGAGAGGAAAGGTAGCTGGGAACAGCTGCAGATGGCCCGGCCATTACATGGCCGTAAAACAGCTCGCTTCCCCACAGCCGCATGCGGACAATGCCCTGGTGCCCCATTTTCCGTGCCTCCGCCTCTATTCTGCCGGCCAGCTCGACTTCCGGTATCCCCTGCCTGAGAAAGCCGGGAACGGAAGCTGCCAGTTTGTCAGAAAGCCCGGCAGCCTCCCGGATCAGCCCGATTTCGTATTCAGACTTTACTGCCCGGATCATCCTGATTGCAGTGCTTGCATCAGTGATCTCAGTGCCTTCAAACAGCCGGGCAAAGCTGAAATAAAGGTTGGCAGGAACCACGTCGAGTTCCATGCCCAGTTTTTTCGGGACTGAAATACCGTGATCCCTCATAATTCCGGGGATTTGCTTCGGGCTGGAAAATGAAACCACCCTCTCCAGGGCCGATTCAGCCCTGGCCCGTTCAAAATCCTTTCTTACCATAAGCAGCGGCTCACCCTCTGCCGGAATATAGAGATTGGCCTGCTGGGCGGTTCCGCTGAAATAGAACAGATCGGCATTCTGGACAATCAGGGCTCCTCCGATATCTTTTTGCTTAAGATGCCGGCGGAGTTTTTCGCACCTGGCGTTAAGTTCGCTCAAGGGTGTGTATCTGTGCCTTGTTTCCATCAGGGTTGCCGTCCTTTCCAGGGTTATTCCAAGTCTTTTTAATGCAGGCGATCCCCATTTCATTGCAGGGTGATTCTGTCAGGCTAACGGCA
>JBKHES010000046.1:0-15698 GCA_046540695.1 Desulfobacterales bacterium | reverse complement strand
ATCTGTTAAATTTTTGAATATACAGGATCTTACTTATTACCGAAAATTTTCAGGAAGTTTTTACAACACCATGAAAAACAAAAATCCATTATTAATCCTGATCTGCTGCGTACATATCCTCTGCGTGTCTTTCAGCATTCACGCTGATGAAGGTGACACGCGAACAGTCGAAATTGTCATAAATAAACAGACATATGCTTTCGAACTGGCAGACACTGCACAGAAAAGAAAAAAAGGCCTGATGTTCAGAAAAGAACTGGAGGGAGTATCAGGCATGCTGTTTGTGTATCCGGAAGAACAGCACCTGAAATTTTACATGAAAAATACATATATCGCCCTTAATATCGCCTTTATCAGCAGGGATATGCGGGTAATAAACATCCGCAGCATGAAGCCGCGGGACGAAACCCTGGTCCGCTCCGCAGGAAAGGCAAAATACGCCCTGGAAGCAAAGCGCGGATTTTTCGAACAGGCCGGACTGTATGCGGGAGACAGCATCCATTTTGCAGGGACTGTACCCGAGGCGGATGAATAAACAGCCCGGCCGCCGGTATGGGGCAACCCGCACGTGCCGTCCGGCTTGACAAGCAGAGAAATTCGTGCAAACTGTAAACCTGACAATTCAGTCTTTCAATGCCTGCCATCAACCGCACCAGGAGATATGCAATGGGAAACAAGTACCTTCTGCTTGCAGAGGAAAAAAATGTGGCCCGTGTAACGATCAACCGCCCGGACAAGGGAAACAGCCTTTCGCCTGCCGTGCTCGAAGAAATCAGGGACGTTTTCACTGGACTGAGCAAAAGAGACGACATCCGCGTAATAGTGTTTACCGGCGGGGAACGATATTTTTCCGCAGGGTTTGACTTAAACGAGATCCGCAAGCTTGAAAAAGACTCCAACGAAGACTACATCGCACTTTTCCACCAGGCCTACCGCTCCATTCTTTTCTGCTCCCAGCCTGTAATCTGCGCTGTCGGAGGACCTGCAATCGCGGGCGGATTCGATCTTACCATGATGTGCGATATCAGGTATGCATCAGAACGGGCAAAGTTCGGCCAGAGAGAGATCGCGCTCAGCCTGACTCCCATAATGGATCCTTTGTGGCGGATTATAGGCATGGGAAGGGCAAAAGAGGTCGCACTTACGGGAAGAATCTATGACGCGCAAGAGGCAGAGAAAATGGGCTATGTAAGCAGGGTGTTTGCCGAGGGAAGCCTTCTGGAATCAGTCGCGGAGATCGCTGAAAACATGGCCGGATATGACAGAAATTGCCTCAGGGAAACCAAGCAGCTTGCCAACATGATCGCTGACCAGGACATCGACGGAGCCATGCGGATCCAGGAATGGCTGTTTAGAAGCTATATCGGCTCCGCGGAAAACCACCGCAGAATCGACGATCTTCAGGCAAAGCTTGCCGAAAGGTAAGACATGTATACCGCGCTTTACTTTGACTTTTACAATGCCGTATGATATTGAAAAAATATTTTAATCTTTCCGATTAAAAAGCCACCCAAACCCGAACAACTAAAAGGAGTCACCATGGTTGCTACATCCTGGCCAACAGACAAATGGCCCGAGGGGGTCGCCCAGGACGTCGATCCGGCTGAATATGAAAAGCCTCTTTTTAATGTACTTGACGAGTCTGCACGTGAGTACCCGAACAAGACCTATACCATCTTCAACGATACGGTCAGAACCTATGCCCAGGTAAAGGACACTGCAGACAGGGTGGCCAACTTCCTTGCTTCGTCAGGCATAAAAAAAGGGGACAGGGTGGCGATCTTTCTGCCCAATCTTCCCCATTACCCGGAAATTTTTTTCGGGATTCTCAAAGCCGGTGCAATCTGCGTGACCTGCAATCCGCTATATACGGCAAACGAGCTCAACTACCAGTTAAACGACTCAGGCGCGAGCGTAGTCTTCTGCATGGATCATCCACAGTTTTACCCCACCGCAGCGGAAGCGGTCAAAAACACGGGCGTGGAAACAGTTATCTACTGCAGCGTGAAAAAATACCTGCCCAAGCTCAAGGCAATACTCGGATCTCTTCTGGGCAAAATCCCCAAGGCCGAAACCCATGATCCATCCCATCATTCATTTGACGACATCGTGGCATCCGCTGAACCGAGGCCTCCGCAGGTAAGCATTGACCCGTATGAAGATCCTGCCCTGATAATCTACACGGGCGGCACAACTGGCAGGCCCAAAGGCGCGGCCCTTTCCCATGTAAATTTCTACTACGATATAAAAGCACTCGAAGAATGGGGAAGATTCGTACACGAACAAGGCGGAAAGCCGGAAAAACTGCGTAGAGGTGGATTTCACACCTATCTCGGCGTGCTTCCCTGGTATCACAGTTTCGGGCTGACCGTGTGCATGCTTTCAGCCTGCGGAAGCGGAAACAAAATGATCTGCATACCGGATCCCAGGGCCGGCGACCCCCCTTTCACTGATGTGCTCGAAACCGTGCAGAAACACAGGGCCACTATCATGCCCGCTGTTCCAACGATTTTCGTGGCCTTTACAAACCATCCCAACATTGACAAATACGATCTCACATCACTGATGGGATGTTTTTCAGGCGGCGCCCCTCTGCCGCCCGAAGTGTGCAAGCAGTTTGAAGAAAAAACCGGCGCGGTGATATTTGAAGGCTACGGCCTGAGCGAAACATCCCCCGTGATCACCTCCAACCCCACTTCAAGGGATAACCGCAAAATCGGCAGTATAGGCTTCCCGGTACCCGGTACGGACATCAAGATAGTGGACCTGGAAACAGGCCAGCAGGAACTCGAGAGGGGAGAAGACGGGGAAATCGCAGTGTCCGGCCCCCAGGTCATGATAGGCTACTGGAACCGGCCGGAGGAAAACCAGGCTGTTTTCCGATACATCGATGGCAGACGCTATTTTCTCACCGGCGATATAGGCCATATAGACGAGGAAGGCTACATAATCATAACGGACCGCAAAAAGGACATGATCCTTGTGGGAGGTTTCAACGTTTATCCAAGGGACGTCGAGGACATTCTGTACCAGCACCCCAAGGTGCAGCTTGTTGCGGTTGTAGGCATCCCGGACGAAAAAAGCGGCGAGGCTGTAAAGGCCTATATTCAGCTCAAACCCGGGGAGCAGGCGACAGAAGAAGAAATCCGCAATTTCTGCAAGGAAAACATGGCCGGCTACAAGAGGCCCAAACACATAGAATTCAGAGACGACATACCGGTATCACCGGTGGGCAAGGTCCTGCGCCGCGTCCTGCGCGACGAGGAACTGGGCAAGAAATCTGAATAGAGCAAGACCGTAAAACCGAATTCAAAAAAGCCGCTTCGGGCACTCATGTATCGGGGGCGGCTTTTTGCGCAACAACCGCTGACAGGGAATACCAATGACGGGCCCGCGTCGCCGGGGATTCCAGGCTGCGCTGAATTCAAAAAGGACTTATAAATGAAACCAGAGCCTTCGGCAAACCTTCTCCAGGACTTGATGATGGCTTTTTCAGGCTCGTTTGACGGCCTGGTGCTTTGTGATTCAAACGGCGTGCTGATGAATGTGAATGAAAGCTATCGCCGGATCACCGAGGTTACAGATCAGGATGTGCGCGAAGCCATGGGACGTCCCATGCACCAACTGGTTGAAGACGGCATTGTCACCCCCTCGGTTACTGTTGAAGTGCTCAGACGAAAAAAACCTGTAACGCTTGTCCAGCGAATCAAAACCGGAAAGCAGGTGCTGGTCACGGGTAATCCCCTTTTTAATGAATCGGGCCGCCTTCAGGCAGTGGTGACCAATGTGCGGAATCCGGACATCCTTAACTTTTCCCAAAAAACTGCCGACAACCGGGATTCCCGGCCGGACCCTCATACGCCCCGCCTGGTTGCGGAAAGCCCGGAGATGGCAAAAGTTATGGATCTCTCCCGGCAGATCGCCCCATCCGGTTTGCCGGTGCTGCTGCTCGGCGAATCCGGCACCGGCAAGGACCTGGTGGCCCGGGTTATCCACGGCCACAGCGAGCGTTCAAACGGCCCTTTTATTCCGGTAAACTGCGCAGCCATAAACAGCCAGCTCTTTGAAGCCGAGCTCTTCGGCTACCAGGGCGGGGCTTTCACCGGGGCCAGCCGACATGGAAAACCGGGCTTGGTCAAGCTTGCCCACGGCGGCACACTGTTTCTCGACGAGGTGGCGGAAATGCCAATGGAAGCCCAGGCCAAGCTGCTGCGGTTTCTGCAGGACAATGCATATTTCCCTGTGGGCGCAACAAGCATGCATCGGGTGAATGTGCGGGTCATTTGTGCAACCAACAGGGATTTTACCGACATTGTTGCAACCGGGCGGTTCCGGGAAGACCTTTATTACCGCATTGCCGGCATGCCGATTTTTATTCCGCCATTAAGGCAAAGGAAAGACGATATACCCCCGCTTGCCCGGCATTTTTTGACCACCGCCGCGCCCGGCGCCGGGATGGGCAAAACCCTTGCCCCTTCCGCAGTAAAAGCCCTGGCGGCCTACACCTGGCCCGGTAACGTCCGGCAGCTTCAAAACACCATGCAGCGCGTACTTGCGCTTGTAAAAAACAATGAAATTACGGCCGAGGATGTCTGCTGCTGGATTGACGACAAAAACCTGCCGGGTTCAGGAATCGGCCGGGAAGGCAGCTCCTATCAGCAGGTAAAAGACCTGTGGGACCGGGACACACTCAAACGGGCCCTGGCAGCCCACGGCAGTATCCGGGCCGCGGCCCGCGCCCTGAAAGTGGCCCCTTCCACGGTCCTTCGCAAGAAAAGAAAATACGGCATTTAATCCGGCGGCCAAAAGCAACGCCGCCTGTTGCCTTTGCGCAACAGGCAGAAACGCCCCTTCACACCGCCTTTGCGTATCCCTCTGTTGCCGGTGCTGTTGCATCATGCCGGCTTGTACCCCCTGCCCTCTCCGGATGACCACCGTTTTGGACGCTTCCTGTATCGGCACGGCTATTGCTTCCCGAAGAAACAATGTTAGCAAAAGCGTCGACCTATAAAATGTCGAATTCAAAAACAAGGAGGAAAATCTTGAACACGCTTCACGAAGCTTTCTGGCCAAACCGGCTGCCCAGAACCCTTCACTATCCGGAAGTACCGCTTTTCCGGCTGGTGGAAACAGCCGCGGAGTTTTACCCGGAAAAAGCTGCAGTCAACTATTACGGCCGCCCGTTTACTTACCGCCGCTTGGCCGGGGAAATCGAAAGCCTGGCCGCTGCCCTGGCAGAAAACGGCATCCAGAAAGGCGAGCGGGTGGCGGTTTACATGCAGAACACGCCCCATTACATCGTTTCCTTTTATGCAGTTATGCGCGCAAACGCCGTGGTGGTTCCGGTAAACCCAATGAACAATGAAAAAGAGCTGGATTTTATCCTCAAAGACGCAGGTGCATCCGCCCTGATCACCACCACGGATCTGCTGCCCGCAGCCGAAGCTGTCCGGGAAAATGCCCAACTGAAATTTATCGTTGCCGGGCGCTACCCCGATTACCTGCCGGACCATCCGGAACTTCCGGTGCCCGAGCCCGTGCGCAAAGCGCCTGCCTGCCCGGAATCATGCCTGGAATGGAACTCCCTGACGTCAGAACAGACCCCGGCGCCGGATGTGGCCGTCGGAGCCGATGACATGTGCATGCTGCCCTACACCTCCGGCTCCACCGGCAAGCCCAAAGGCTGCATTCATACCCACCGCACTGTCATGGCCAACCTGATCAGTGCCTATTACTGGCTCACCAACACGTCATCGAGCGTGCATTTATCGGTTCTGCCGTTTTTTCACGTCACCGGCCTGATCCACAGCATGCTGGCCCCGCTTTTTGCCGGGGCGACCCTGGTGCTGCTGACCCGCTGGGACCGCACCGCCGCCCTGGATGCCATCGAAAAATACCGGGTGACCCACTGGGTCAACATCTCGACCATGGTGGTGGACCTGCTGTCCGACCCGGATGTTTCCGGCCGGGACCTGAGTTCCCTTGTGGTTGTCGGCGGGGGCGGGGCGCCTTTGCCGGAAGCCGTGGGCACCCGGCTGAAAGAACTTACGGGGCTTTCCTACGTGGAAGGCTACGGCCTGACCGAAACCATCTCCCAGACCCATTTCAATCCGCCGGACCGACCCAAGATGCAGTGCATCGGGATCCCTGATTTTGGCGTGGACGCCCGTATCATTGACGTGGAAACCGGGGCGGAACTGCCGCCGAACAATTCCGGGGAACTGGTGATAAACGGCCCCGAAGTGTTTCAGGGCTACTGGAACCGCCCGGAAGACACGGCCGAGGCCTTTATTGAAATCAGCGGCAAGCGGTTTTTCCGCACCGGCGACATCTGCACAATGGATGCGGAGGGCTATTTCTTCCTTGTTGACCGCACCAAGCGGATGATCAATGCCGCGGGCTTCAAGGTCTGGCCGGCTGAGGTGGAAAGCAGCCTGTACGCGCATCCCGCAGTCCTCGAAGCATGCGTGGTGGGCGTTCCGGATCCCGTGCGGGTCGAAGAGGTCCGCGCCTATATCGTGCCCAGGGATGAATACCGGGACAAGGTTTCGGAAAAAGACATCATCGACTGGTCCAAAAAACAGATGGCCGCCTATAAGTATCCCCGGCAGATCCGGTTTGTGGATTCTCTGCCAAAAAGCGCCACCGGTAAAACCCTTTGGCGCAAAGTCCAGGAAGAGGCGCGCGCGGAAATGCAGCAAGGAGATAAATAAAATGGCTTTATACAAAATACATCCGCCCGGCATTGCATCGATTTAAGCACATGGTTTGAAAACATGCGGAAAACCTTATGAACCCTGTAGTTTGAAACAAAAACACGCACACAAGCGAGGAAAATTCAGATGCGAACCAAACAGGAATATATAGCTGGTCTCAAAAAAATGCGGCGAAACCTGTACTTCAACGGCGACAAGATCGACCGGGATGATGAAGTGCAGATGAATGCTTTAAACGTTATGGGCGTGACCTTTGATGAAGCCGCCAGTGCCGAAGGCGAGGAACTCTGCACGGCCACCTCTCATCTGACCGGGGAAAAAATCAATCGATTCTGCCACGTGCACCAGTCCCCGGCGGATCTGCACAAAAAACAGGACATGACCCGGTATCTGTGCAAAAAAGTCGGAGGTTGCATCCAGCGCTGCATGGGCGTGGACGCGGTAAATGCCATTAATGCGGTTTCGTTTGAGGCTGACAAGCTCAACAAAGGCAACACCGCGTACCACGAAAACTTTTTGAAATGGCTGGAAAACTTCCAGAAAAACGATCTGGTGGGATGTTGTGCCCAGACCGACATGAAAGGCGAGCGCTTAAAGCGCCCGGCCGACCAGGCGGATCCGGACATGTATCTGCGCGTCACTGAAAAAAACAAGGACGGCATCATTGTAAAAGGCTGCAAGCTGCATATCTCCGAGGCATCCATTGCCGATGAAATCCTGGTGGTGCCGACCCGGGCACTTGGGCCCGGTGAAAAGGAATATGCCGTGGCCTTTGCCGTTCCCGCAGACCACGAGGGCGTCATCCAGGTGGTCCATCCCCACAGCTCCCGGCCCAGGGATCATTACAAGAGAGGCTTTGACGGCGGATACACGGATTCCTACCTGCTGTTTGAAGACACCTTCATCCCCTGGGACCGGGTGTTTCTTTGCGGGGAAAACGATCACGGCGGCATCTGCGCCCTGCTGTTTGCCCTGTTCCATCGCCACAGCTACTCGGGCTGCAAGCCGGCCCTGGGCGATGTCCTGCTTGGCCTGGCTGCAACGGCCGCGGAATACAACGGGATTGAAAAAACATCCCATGTCCGGGAAATGTTTGCCGAGATCATCAAGGTAACAGAGCTGGGATATGCAGCCGGTTACACCGCCTCTGACTTCGGCAAACCTGAGGTCTACATCCCGGGCATTGGCCGGGCTTCCTACGGACCCGGCAGCTGTATTCCGGATTCCATATACGCCAATGTGGGCCGCTGCCTGACCGGGGAGGCGGTCTTTCACGAGCAGGAAATGCTGTGCAACATTGCCGGTGGTTTTCCGGCCACGTTCCCGTATGAAAAAGACATCACAAACCCGGAATTAAAGCCGCTGCTGGAAAAATACCTCAAGCGCAATCCAGATATTCCGGTGGATGATCAGATCAAGTTCTGGCTGTATTTCATCGAAAACACCTGCACCGGGGCAGCCGGCACCACCAATTACGGCAACTATCACGGCGGCGGATCCCCGATCATGGAACAGATCGCCATTACCTCCCAGTATGACATCAAGGAGCGCAAACGCCTGGTACAAGAACTGGCAGGGATCAAAACCAAGTAACAAAAAAGCCGCTTCGCTTCACCGGGTCATAACGCGAGCACTCCGGCCCGATACCGCCGGAGTGCCGCGGTATCCCGGACGAAAAAAGCGACGAGCCGGCACGGGGCATCCGGCCTTGTGCCGGTTTTTATATCTCTGCCTTTAAAGACCTGCTTTTTCTTTTCCTTCGCCAGCGCAGAAACAGGCTCAGTGCAAATACCAGGAGCGCCACAGCAAACAAAAACCAGTTTTTTTCTGCTGCCGCTCCTGTCATGGCCACTATCGGCAGGGTCATAAAGCTTTCGGTTATCCAGTTGAAAAGCAGAAACCTTAAATAAGGCATATCAGTCATGGCCAGAAGGTAGGTTTTAAGCGCATAAGGCGGGCCGGGCATAAGAAGAAAACCCAGCATGGCAAGGCCGGGACGGCGGGTTTGAAACAGCGGGATCTCATAGCCCCTGCCTTCCAGAAAACGCCTGAGAGGTCCCCGGAAAAAACAGCGGGTCACTGTATAACAAATCGTCATATGCACGGGCAGAATAAAGAAAGTAAGCAGCATGCCATCCCAGACGCCGAAGCGAACGCCCGCCAGAACCAGAAAAAAGCTGATCGGAAAACCAAGCGGCGGAAGAAAAATCATGGCGGCGATAAAAAAAGACGGCGCCGAGGGCTTTTGCAGAAGAATTAAAAAATATCTTGAAAGTTCAGAAACTTCTGCCCTATGGAAAAAATATATGTATAAACCCGCAGAAAGGGCCGACAGGGCTGCAAAAACAAGAAGAAAAGAAACAAGATGTCTTTTTCCGAGAGCAAATGAATTCATGGTTATTAAATTAAAACCGCTCCTTTTGAAAACTGCGCTGGATAAACGGCAAAAATCACAATAATTCCAGCAATCTTTCATGGATATTGTCAAACCCCCCGTTTGACATAACAAGGATTATGTCCCCGGGGCAGGCCTCCTGTGACAGAAAATCAAGGATACCTTCAGTATCCTCGAAATAAAGTGCATTTACACCGTGCTGTTTTTCAATATCTTCTGCAAGCCTTTGCGAGGAGAACTTCGGGCTGCCGGCGACCTTGTGCAGAAGCGGGGGCTTTCTTACGCATACCAGGTCAGCCTCTTTGAAGGCCGAAGGATATGCCTGCTGGAAAACCGTGCGCATGCTGGTGTTGGTCCTGGGCTCAAACACTGCTATCAGCCGGTTCTCCCGGTAGACAGAGCGCACCGCTGAAACCGTCTCCCGGACTTCTGTGGGGTGATGGGCAAAGTCATCCATCACCGTTATCCGGTTTTTAACCCCCCTGATCTCCTGGCGGCGCCTTACCCCGGAAAATGTTTCCATTCCCTTTTCAATTTCCCCGGCGGAGATGCCGAATCTGGCGGCCGCCGCTGCTGCCGCTGCCGCATTTAAACGGTTGTGAGCACCGTAAAGCTTCATCCGCAATTTTGCAAACAGCTCAGGGCCCCTATACAATGAAAACCTGTTCCAGGGCGGCAGAGGGGCCTCGTCCTCCAGCCTCCAGGTATCGTGAAAATCTGTTCCGTAGGTCTCGACCATGCAGCGCCTTGAACCAAGCATTTCCCCTGCATTGGGGTCCTGGCCGTAGCCGATCAGCCTGCTTTGTTCCGCAATACCGGAGAAAAAAACATCAAAGACAGACTTTACATGGTAAAAATCCTCAAAAATATCTGCATGATCAAATTCCGTGCCCGTCCATACAGCTATATCCGGCCTGTAATGCAGAAACTTCGGCCCCTTGTCAAAAAAGGCCGTGTCGTATTCATCTCCTTCTATTACCATGTATCTGCCTCCCCCCACCCGGTAGCTTGAACCAAAGTTGTTCAGGATGCCGCCTATTAAAAAGGACGGGTCGCATCCCGCCTGGTACAGCAGCCAGGCGGCGATGGAGGCCGTGGTGGTCTTTCCGTGGGTTCCGCAGACCACCAGTGTCTTTTTTCCCCGGGCCAAAAAGCGGTTTACGGCCTGGGGCATGGAACAAAACGCCAACCCCAGATCAAGCATGCCAACCGCCTCGGGGTTGTCCCTTCTTACAGCGTTTCCCACTATGACCAGATCAGGGCGGTATTCCAGGTTGCCTGCTGAAAAACCCTCGTTTACTGCAATGCCCTTTTCAGCCAGAAACGTGCTTACCGGCGGGTAGACCCCCTTGTCTGATCCGGTAACAGCAAGACCCAGTTCTTTTAAGGCTGCTGCCAGGGCGCCCATCGCCGTGCCGCAGATTGCTATGAGATGGACGGATTCAACCTTTTCAGGAATTTTATTCTGATTCACGTATCTTATCTTTCAGGCTCCGGCAGAAGCATCCTGCAGCCCGGCCAGCACGTCTTCGGCAGCAGACAGGGTTTCGTCAATATCTGCCACCTCGTGGGCCGATGACACAAAAATAACCTCAAACTGGGCTGCAGGCAAATAAACACCCTTTTCCAGCATGCTTCTGTAGAAGCTTGCAAACTTTTCCGTATCAGATCCCTTGGCCTGCTCAAAGTTGGTGACAGGCCCCTCGGTGAAAAACAGGCCCAGCATGGATCCCACCCGGTTGACAGCGGCGGGGATTCCGAGCCGCTCGGCCAGGCGGGCCAGGCCGTTTCCGAGCCTTGCCGAGTTTTCTTCCAGGCTTTCATAGAAACCGGGTTTGCCTATCTCTTTTAAAGCGGCAATTCCTGCTGCCATGGCAAGCGGATTTCCTGCAAGGGTGCCTGCCTGGTATACCGGGCCCTGGGGGGCGATCTGCTCCATTATGTCCTTTCTGCCGCCGTAGGCGCCCACGGGCAGGCCGCCGCCGACAATCTTGCCGAAAGCGCTCAGATCTGGCTTAATCCCGTAGAGCTGCTGCGCTCCTCCGTATGCCACCCTGAATCCGGACATTACCTCGTCGAATATCAGCACCGCTCCGTGCTTTTCAGTCTCCCGCCTCAGGGCCGCCAGAAATTCAGGATCAGGCGGCACCATGCCCATGTTGCCGGCCACTGGCTCCACTATAACCGCTGCCACATCGTCGCCCTTTTGCGTCATTTTTGCTGTAAACGTTTCAGCGTCATTGTAGGGAAGCGACATGGTATGGGCGGCAAAGGATGCAGGGACCCCGGGGCTGCCCGGAATATTAAGGGTTGCCACTCCTGAGCCGGCAGCCACCAGAAGCGAGTCTGAATGGCCGTGGTAGCATCCGTCAAACTTTATTATATCGTCTCTTCCGGTATACGCGCGGGCCGCCCTGATGGCGCTCATGGTTGCCTCCGTGCCAGAGTTGACCATGCGCACCATTTCCACCGAGTCAACAGCGTCAATTATCAGTTCTGCAAGCTCAACCTCCAGATCAATGGGTGCGCCGAAACTGGTTCCGCGCAAAAGCGCCTTTTCCACCCCGCTGATAACAGCAGGATGACGGTGTCCAAGTATAAGAGGCCCCCAGGAGCACACGTAATCTATATAGCCGCGCCCTTCCATGTCATAAATCCTGGAGCCCTCGCCCCTGTCTATGAAAAGCGGGTCCTGGCCCACGGCCTTTCCCGCTCGGACCGGGCTGTTGACACCCCCGGGGATCGCCTCTTTTGCCCGCTCAAAAAGCAGATATGATTTAGGATCAGATTTCATTTATCCCCCTGTTTGTTGATTTGTCCGTAAATCCGTGTTGACACAACTTCCTGTTAAAGTTAAAAACAATAACAGAGACCGGCTACAGGGTCAAGCGACTGATCGCGGGCTGCAGGCAATTAAATTTTAAATTTTTCACAGCATTTATGAATCACAGACAGCAGATGCAGCAGCTTGCAAAGCTGCTTTCTTATATCCTTGAAAAGCGCCCCGATGAATTCGGGCTGATCCCTGACCGGCAAGGATTTGTAAACATAAAGGAACTGCTCAAGGCCCTTGCAGAAACCGGTGAATGGAGTTACATAAGACGCAGCCACATAAACGAGCTGATTCTTTCCCAGGTGGATGCACCCGTGGAGGTCAGCGGAAACCTAATCCGGGGCAAATCCAGGCAGCAGCTGCCCAAACCCGCACCCTGCGAAAATCCTCCCAAAACCCTCTACACCAGCATCCGGAAAAAAGCTTACCCGGTTGTCCTGGAAAAGGGCATAAGAAAATCAGGCGACGGCAGGATAATCTGCACCGCTGACCGGGAATCCGCGAAACGGATGGGCAAAAGAAAGGACAACAACCCGGTAATCCTTACCGTGTACACCACCAGAGCCTCACAACAGGGTGCAAGCTTCGAGCTCATGGGAGAAAACCTTTATCTGGCAGACTTCATCCCTCCCCAGACCTTTACCGGTCCGCCCCTGCCCAGGGTGACAGAAAGGGAAAAGGAAGCTGAAAAAGGCAAACAGGAAAAAGAAAAGGAAAAAACCGAAGCCCACAAGCGCAGGGCCGGCGGCGGGAGCTATAACGTGGGCGCAGGAGACATTGACCCGCTGAGGGTCGTGGAACCGAAGTCCAAAAAGGGCAAGGGCAAGAAAAAAGATCCTTCCTGGAAAAAAGAACAGCGTAAAAATAGGCGCAGATAATCCGGACACCTCAGGCCAGGGCAACGCCCGGCGCAGGACTGATGCGTCATAACACGAGGAGACACAAGTGTATAAGGTTTTAAGCGGCGGCACAATCATTGACGGCAACGGAGACATTATCAAGGACGGAGTGCTGGTGTTCAAAGACAACCTGATCGAGGCCGCAGGCAGAAAACAGGACGTCAGGATTCCTGAAAAGGCAAAGCATTACGACCTTACAGGCAAATTTTTGCTGCCCGGCTTAATTGATACTCATGTCCACATGGACCTGCACGGAATGCCCGACACCATGCATGAAAGCATGGTTGAAGACAAGCTGCGCGCCATAAGGGCCACCATAGAAATGGGCAACACGGTACGCGCGGGGTTTACAACCGTGCGCAACGCAGGCTCTGCCAACTTCATAGACATCGCGGTCAAAAAGGCCGTGGAGGAAAAAATGATAGCCGGCCCCAGGATCCTTGCAAGCGGCAAAATCATCTGCATGCTGTCTGCAGGCAGTGAATATTTCAAGGGATTGTACAGGGAGGCAGACGGGGTGGACGAAAACCGCAAGGCAGCAAGAGAACAACTCAAGGAAGGCGCCGACTATCTAAAGGTCATGGCCACCGGGGCCATAATGAATCCCGGGGGTGTGCCCGGGGCACCGCATTTGGACGAGGAAGAAATCCGGGCTGTGGTAGAGGAAGGCGAAAAAATCGGCAAGCATACCGCTGCTCACGCCCACGGGGCCGAAGGTATCAAAAACGCCATCCGCGCGGGAGTGCGAACCATAGAACACGGCACCCTGGCTGATGAAGAGGCCCTGGAGATGATGGCGGACAAGGGAATTTTTATGACCTCCACGCTTTCCTCCAATTTCTGGATGCTCTACGGCCTCCAGAATCAAGGGCTGCCCCAGTTCATGGCTGAAAAGGCTGAAGAGATCTCCAGGATCAGGCGTGAAAACCTTCGGCGGGCAGTTGAGAAGGGTATAATGGTAGTGCTTGGCACGGATGCCGGCACCCCCTATAATTTTCACGGTAAAAACTCCATGGAGCTGATTCAATATGTTGAACTGGGAATCATGGACGAAATGCAAGCCATCGCCGCTGCCACGCGCATTGCAGCAGACGCCATAGGTCTGCTGGATCAACTCGGCACCCTGGAGCCCGGCAAATTTGCGGACTGCCTGGTTTTGACCAAAGATCCCCTAGCTGATATCACCTGCCTGCAGGAACCGGAAAACATTGACATGATTTTCAAGGACGGCGAGCTCATCAACGGAGAGATTGACACCAGCCAGTGGTCAAACGAATCAAGCCTTGCAATGATTTGAAAACCGGCGGCAAAACATTTTTGATTTATCATAAATAAATAAAGGACATCTCCCATGAAAGGGAAGCATAAAATTTTATTTCTCTGCGATGCCAGCGACATCGAGGAAGTCGAACACAGCTTTGCCGACCAGTCCGCCTATGACGTGACCATTGAAACCACGGAAAAGATATTGAGCTTCGGAGTCCGGGAATACCTGTACCAGACCGTGGAGCGCATCAATCATTACCCGGAAATTTACGACGGCATTGTGGGAACGCACGACTCCTCGGCCGTGTTTGCCGCAATTATCGCAGAGGAAACCGGAAAACGCTTTGCCTCCGTGCAAAGTATCATCTCGTGTCAGAACAAATACCTCTGCCGAAGAATCCAGCGCACCTGCATTCCCGAATACACGCCCAACTTCTGCCTGGCCCTGGACTACCTGCGAAATCCGGAGCGGCTGCAGACCCCGTTTTTCATCAAGCCGGTGCGGGCCAACATCTCCTTTGGCACCCACCGCATCGAGACCCCGGAGCAGCTCGAATTTTATATCGGTGCCGAGAGCATGGACATCGCCCGGTTCAACCAGTACTATCTGGAAGCCATCGGCAGTTATGCCAGGCATTACAACGCAATTAACATGGCCACGTGCAACAGCTTTCTCTGTGAGGATCTGATCGACGGCGACCAGGTTACGGTGGACGGCTATATTTTCGAGGGCGAAGTCACCTGCTTCGGGGTGACAAAAGCCGTGTACCACCCCCGCACCAACTGCTTCAGCCATCACGAATTTCCCTATCCACTGTCCGCCGAACTGCACGCGGCCATCACCTCTACCTTAAGCCGCCTGATTCCCGCCACCGGCATCAACAACAGCTTTTTCAACGTGGAAATGAGAATCGACGAGACAGCCGAAACCTTTAAAATCATCGAGGTCAACTCCCGCATCGCCTTTCAGTTCGCCAGGACCATCGAGGCGGTAACCGGAATTTCGCCCCTTCACATGCTCTGCGACGTGGCAGTGGGCAGGCGCCCCGCCCTGACCCCCAAGGCCGAGGACCAGTTGTTTAACTATTGCTACAACTTCGAGCTTCACCGCTTCTCTGATGCAAAAATCCTGCAGACTCCCACAAAAAGCGTTTTTGATGAAATCGCGCTGAAATACCCGGAAGTCCGCATCCGCAACCTGATCCATGAAAACGTCAATCTCTCGGATTTCAAGCACAACCCGGAAAGCTTCCGCTACTGCGTGCTCGACGTGCCCGGAAACAGCCGCGAGGAAATCATGTCCAAATACGATGACGTGGTGTCGATGCTGGCCTACAAATTCGATGTGCCGGACGAGCACGCCCGCACCTGCGAACCCGCCGGCGCGCCCCCGCAACAGACCGCGGGCCGGGGCCATGAAATCGACTTTCAGCCGGAGGTAATAAATCCGGACAGATAAGCCGCATGCTTCCGGGCTGATTGACAAAAATTCATTGACAACCCGAAACAATTTGGTTACATGGTGATTTTTACTTTCCTACGGGCCGTTAGCTCAATTGGCAGAGCAACTGACTCTTAATCAGTAGGTT
>JBKHES010000045.1:0-15837 GCA_046540695.1 Desulfobacterales bacterium | reverse complement strand
AGCGGCAGCTCAGTCAGTCCGAATGTTTTGTCAGCCCTTGGCACGTAAAGTTCCCAGTAAAGCCTGCTGCCGCTGAACACCTCGGGCGCGCGGCACCACGGGCAAAGGGTCTCGCTGTTGTTTATCAGCCTGTGGCATTTTTTGCCTATGCCTTCGCCGAAAAGCTCGATCATGCGGCGGTTCATGTATTCAACGTTATAGTTTTGATCGATTACGTAGATGCCGTCCTCAATGGTTTCGAGGATTGCATTGAGCATGCGTTTTTCCCTGTCCATGACATTGGCCCCCGACTTGGAATTGGGTATGCAGGTAAATGTTTTTATTTAAAATATACGGTATCTGCCGGCAAAGTCAACACGGAAAGCAGGCAAATCCGGTCGCCCCCTTGCACCTTGCACCTCTTTTTTAAATATTTTAAGGTAGCACAAGATAACCTCAGCCTATCTTATATTAATGCTTTACGGAGGAAAAGGCCATGATTATTGACGCCCATGCGCACTGCGGGATAATAGACAGGTTCCCGCCACAGTCATTTGAGGATTACCTGGCTGCTGTCAGGGGCAGTCCCATTGAAGGGGTGGTTATGTTTTCCCCGGTAATGGAGATTTATGACCGCAATGATCCGGATTTTGTTGATGACGAGGCCTGGCAGGAGCAAAGAAGGCGATCAAACCAGTATTTGCTGAGCCTGCAGAATCCTGAAATAAAAGTTTTTCCGTTTTTTTTCATCTGGAACGATTTTGCCGTGGACCAGCTCGATGACCGCCATTGCGGAATCAAGTGGCACAGACACGCGGATGAGCCGCGATATCTCTATGATGATCCCGCGTGCAGCCGCGCAGTAGAGGAAATCAGGCGCAGGAATCTGCCGGTGGTGTTTGAAGAGGAGCTTTCAAATACAATCCGGTTTGTAAATGAAAAGGCCCGGGGCGTAAAGGTTATTATACCTCATCTTGGCATGCTAAACGGCGGCTACCGGGCAATCAAAGAAAACGGACTCTGGGAAAACCCTTTTGTGTACACGGATACCAGCCTTGCTGCCAGGGGCGAAATCATGGACTATATTGAATGCTACGGAAGCGGGCGCATCATGTTCGGCTCTGATTTTCCTTTCGGCGACCCGAAGGCGGAGCTTTCAAAGGTGATGGATCTTCCGGTGTCTGAGACGGTCAGGGATGCACTGACCGGGGAAAATATAAGCAGTCTGGCGGGATAAGGGCAGGGGCGCGGGCGGTCCGGGCCCGCCCGCGCATGAGACAGGAAGGTTTTTAATGAATTGCCCCTGCCATCAAGTCTCCCACCATCTTGTTGAACCGCGACGGGTTTTCAACCTTGCCGCCTTCAGCGATCACCGCGAGATCATACAGCAGCCGGCTGTAGTCCTTCAGCGATTCCTCGTCGCCGTTGTTTTCGTAAATGCTGCGGATCTTTTCCATGACCGGGTGGCCGGTGTTTAACTCGAGTATCCTTTTGTTTTCCGGCACCGGCTGGCCGGATGCCCTCAAAAGCTTTTCCATGTATGCGCTTATGTCGTAGGAGTCCCCTGAAAGACAGGAAACCGAGTTTTTCAGATGCGAAGAGGCCTTTACTGACTTGACCTTGTCGTCGAGGTGCTCCTGGATCTTTTTGAAAATCTCGGAATAGGCCTCTGATTGCTCTTCTTCTTTTCCGTCGATTTCCAGGTCTCCTTTTTCAGCGCTTTTAAGCGGTTTTCCCTCGTATTCCGTAACGCTCTGGACCACGAATTCGTCAACAGGGTCGGTCATCAGCAGCACCTCGTAGTCCTTTTCCTTCAGGGCCTCCAGGTGAGGGCTGTTTAACATGGCGCTTATGTTGTCTCCGGTGATGTAGTATATGCTGTTCTGGTCGGGTTTCATGTCTTTTACATAATCGTCAAGAGAGCGCCACTTGTCTTCCGACCTGGTGGTTTTGTACCGGATCAGCTTAGTGAGCCTGTCGCGGTTTTCAAAGTCCATGTAGACGCCTTCCTTTAGAACCTGGCCGAACTGCTCGTAGAATTTACCATATGTTTCCTTGTCCATCTGCTCGAGTTTTTCCAGGACTTTTTTGACCAGGTTTTTCCTGATATTTTGTACAAGCATGTCCTGCTGCAGCAGTTCGCGGCTGATGTTGAGGTTTAAGTCAGGGGCGTCAACCACCCCGCGGATAAAGCGCAGGTACTCAGGTAAAAGCTCCCTGCAGTTTTCCATTATGAATACCCGCCTGCTGTAAAGCTGCACCCCGTGCTGGCGCTCCGGGTGAAAAAGGTCCATGGGCGCCTGTGAGGGGATATACAAAAGAGCGGTGTACTCGGTAAATCCCTCGAGTTTTATGTGCATGCGGTCCAGGGGCGGATTCCAGTCATGGCTGATATGGGAATAAAAGTCCTTGTATTCCTCTTCGGTGATTTCATTTTTGTTCTTGGCCCAGATGGCCTTCATGGAGTTAAGTGTCTCCTCCCGGACCACCTTTTTCTTTTCAGCTCCCTCGACGGGTTTCCCCTCGGAATCGGTTTCCTGTTCCTCGCGCTCCACGTCCATGACAATGGGGTAGCGGACAAAATCCGAATGGCGTTTTACAATCCTGCGGATGGTCCATTCCTCGGTAAAGTCCTCCTCCTCCTGGACCTTTGGAGAAAGCTCGAGGATCACGTCCGTGCCCCTGCCTGCTTTCTCTGTATCTTCAATGCTGTAGGTGCCGTCTCCTGCGGACTCCCACCTGGTGGCAGTTTCCTCACCAGCGGCCCTGGTTATGACGGTTACCCTGTCTGCCACTATAAAGGAGCTGTAAAAGCCGACGCCGAACTGGCCTATTAGTTCGGGGCTAAGCACATCCTCCTGTTTTGACTTTTCAAGGGCTTCAAGAAATGTCGCAGTGCCGCTTCTGGCGATTGTTCCCAGGTTTTCCTTTACCTCGTCCCTCGTCATGCCGATTCCGTTGTCTGAAACGGTCAGGGTGCGGTTTTCCTTGTCAGGAGTGATCTTGATCTTGAATTCCGTCTCATCTCCCAGGATGTCAGGGTTTGTCTGGGCCTCGAAGCTGATTTTGTCAATTGCGTCAGACGCGTTGGAAATCAGCTCGCGCAGGAAAATTTCCTTGTTTGAATAAAGGGAATTAATAATGATATTGAGCAGCTGGTTTACTTCTGTCTGAAATTCGTAGGTTTCCGTCTTTGGTGTCATAGCCCGCTCCTGTTTATTTTATGTTAATGTTTGTTAAAGGATTACCCGGGAAAGGTTTTATGCAGAACTACTTGTTTGCACATATAATTAGGCTTGTTTTGGATTTGTCAACCCATGATCCAGCTCTATGAAAACATGGACCCTGATTCAGCAGAGCTTTGCGGGCTTATTCTCAGGGCGTCAAACATACCGCACAGGATAAGGCGCGAAGGCCGGGGCTGGGGGATATGGGTGCAGGCCCGGGATTACGGCAGGGCCAAGGATGCAGTCAGGGCCTATTTCCTGGAAAACAGTTCGCAGGAGGCCGACACTGACATGCAGTTCGCCGGCCAGGCCCACGGCTACACAGGGGTATGGACAGCGGTTTTGCTCGCCTTTGTATATGCCGCAGTGTCCCGGACGGGTGACGTGCATTCTGTGTGGTCCGGCTTCGGGGCTTCTGCCAGGAGGATAATGGACGGCGAGGTTTACCGGGTGGTGACGGCGCTTTTCCTGCACGCGGACGCTGTCCATCTTCTAGGAAACATGGCCGGGCTGGCAGTTTTCGCAACAGCCGTATGTCACGCCGCCGGTTGGGGCGCCGGGATTCTGATGGTGCTTTTTTCAGGAATTGCCGGCAATCTGCTCAATGCCTGGATCTATGAATCAGGACATCTTTCCATAGGCGCATCCACGTCCGTGTTCGGGGCGATCGGGATTCTTTCAGGCTACCAGTTTTTAAAAAGGCGAAAAAACGCCCGCCGGAGGGCTGCCGCCTGGCTGCCCATCGCCTGCGGCATGGCGCTTCTGGGCTTTCTCGGCACCGGCGCTCACGTGGATCTCACTGCACATCTGTTCGGATTTATGTTTGGTATTGTTGCCGGAATCGGATATGCCATGTTAAACAGAACCATCGATTACCGGGGCCAGCAGGCCAGCCTCGGGGCGGCCGCTGCTGTTGTGCTGTGGGCATGGGCGGCGGGAATGTGGATGTATTAAAGGTTCAATACCTGATAAGGAGTAAAAATGAAGGCTATTGCGGATCTTTTGTTTGAAGCCAGGATTTTAAAGGACATCCCAAGGGCCGGGTTTGCGTTTCTCGGCGCCGGGAGGGAGTCCGTGGCTGAGCACTGTTTTGCAGCCACTTTTATAGCATACGTGATGTCTCAAATGGATCCGGATGCCGACTCCGGACGGCTGGTTAACATGTGTCTTGTCCATGACCTTCCTGAAGCCAGGACAGGTGATCTCAATTACGTGCAGAAGAAATACGTGCAGGCTGACGAAAAGCAGGCAGTTGACGATGCCACTAAAGACCTGCCTTTCGGGGGCGCTGTGCGCGATCTCATGGATGAGTTCAACCGCCAGGTAACCAGGGAGGCAAAGCTCGCCCATGATGCTGATCAGCTTGCCTTTATCCTGGATCTGAAAACCATTTCGGACCTGGGCTGCAGCAGCCCTGAAAACTGGCTTCCTGTTGTCAGGAGCAGGCTTAAAACAGAACTCGGCAGAAACCTTGCGGCAGAGATCTGCGGGCGAAGCTGGGATGCCTGGTGGAGGGAGGATTACTCGGAGTAAGATGAATGGCAAGTAAAGAAAATGATTGATTTCATAAGATTTTTTTATTACATGAGTCTATTTGTGTTATTTGGGGCCTGCAGGGCTTAACATAAGGGTGTTTTTAAATGGAATTAAAACTCGAGGAATTTTCCAGGTGCCTGGATATGCCGGCCACCACCATAGAGCGCTGGATACGGCAGGGGCGTATCCCGGCAAAACAGCTTGGAAATACCTGTATTTTCAGTGACACAGCCATAAGGAAATGGGCGGAGGAGCATAATCTTCATTACCATGCCCCCGGAGAGAAGCAGTGTGAAGCTAGCACGGAAAAACTCGAAACCTTAACAGAGGCCATTGACCGGGGAGGTGTATACTATGATATCCCGGGTTCTTCTGTTGAAGAAGTCCTCGATGCCGCGGTCAGCAGGATGCAGAACATCGAAGCCCCCGAAGACCGCCAGGTTCTCTACGACAGCCTGGTGGCCCGCGAGCAGATGATGTCAACAGGTATCGGCAACGGGGTCGCGATTCCGCATCCCCGCACGCCGCTGAGCCGGGAGGGAATCCCGGCGCAGATAGCGGCCTGCTTTCCGGAAAAACCGGTGGACTATAATGCAGTGGACAAAAAACCTGTACACGCATTGTTTGTACTGGTGGCCAAAACTTCAAATGAGCATTTGCACCTGCTTTCACGGATATCCTATTGCCTGCGCGACCACGGGTTTCTCGAACTGATCTCAGAGATTCCCGGATCTGAAACTCTCAGGAATAAAATCGCAGAGTTTGATGAACACTTAAACGGCAGGTGCTGATAAGATAAGACGGTTTCCGCTCAATCCAGGGGAGGCTGGCTAAAAAACATTGGCAATGTTTTCACGGTGGAAAATATGGCGAAACCCGGGCAGGACCGTATGGTTCCGCCTGGATGACAGGCTGCTGCTCATTTTCCTTGGCGCTGTTGTCGGGATCTGCGGCGGAGTGGCAGCCGTGGGTCTTAACCGCGGCTTAATCGCCATGTTCGAAACCTTGTCCGGTCTTGAGAATTACTGGTGGATATTTGTTGTGCCCGGGGCAGGGGCCGCGCTTTCCTCTGTTTTTCTGGAAAAATTCATGAAGGAGGGAGCCGGCCACGGCGTTCCGGAAGTCGTCTACAGCGTGTCGCGGCACGGCGGTCTGCTGCGTCTTCGCTCCGCGTTTTCAAGGCTCATATCAAGCTGCCTGACCATCGGAACAGGCGGATCCGCCGGTCCTGAGGCGCCGGTGGTCATAAGCGGAGCCTCCATAGGATCCAATATAGCACAGGCTTTATCGCTAAACGAGCGCCAGAGGATCGCCCTTGTAGGGTGCGGTTCCGCGGGCGCCCTGGCTGCAATATTTAACGCCCCAATCACCGGGATGGTTTTCACCATAGAGATCATCCTTGGAGAATGGTCCGCGCTCACAATTGTACCAGTTGCAGTGGCTTCCGTGGCAGGCGCCCAGATAAGCCGCCTGCTTCAGGGCAACCAGATCGCATTTACGCATCTTCGCTTTGACGTGGATGTCACCACAACACTTGCGGCCGTGGGCCTGGCGCTTGTTACGGCAGCAGTGTCCATTGCACTTACCCATACTCTTCGCTATTCGCATCATGTTTCAGACAGGGTCCCGCTGCCCCTATGGGTGCGCGCCTTTATCGGAGGCTGCATGGTGGGGGCCATCGGCCTGATGCTGCCGCAGGTCCTGGGCGAGGGATATCACTCAATCCAGGAAATGGTGGAGGGGGCCTTTGCAGAGGGCCTTGGACTGGTCGTCCTGCTGGTGTTTGCCAAGATTGTTGCCACCGCGTTTACCCTGGGATGGGGCGGCTCCGGGGGCATATTCGCGCCGTGCCTTGTAATCGGGAGCTTTGCCGGGCTTACCTATCACAGGTTTGTGGAGTTTCTGTGGCCCGGGGTTTCCTGGGTAAACGAGGGCTGTTTTGCTCTCCTTGGAATGGCGGGGCTTGTGAGCGGCATCCTGCAGGCGCCCCTTACCGGGATTTTTCTCATAGTCGAGGTTACCGGCGGATATGAAACCATACTGCCGCTTATCCTTGTATCTGCGCTTTCCACAACGGTCTGTCACGCCTGGGAGCCGGCATCCTTTTATTTAAAGGATCTCATGGAAAGGGGCCATTACCTGCGGCCCAGAACTGACGCAAAGGTTCTGGCTGATCTGAGCATCGGCGAACTGGTTGAAAAGGACTGCATAACCGTGCAGCCTGACATGATGCTGTGGGATTTCATAAAGGTGGTACAGCAGTCGCACAGGAATTATTTTCCCGTGCTCGACCCTGAAACAGGGGAACTCCAGGGCATGATCCACCTTGATGACATCCGGCCCTACCTGTTTGATCCGTTTTTGTATGAAACAGTTTTCCTGGAACAGATAATGCAAAGAGACGTGGAAACCGTGGATATCCACGAAGAGCTTTCGCACGTGCTGGATAAAATGGATACCAGGGGTCTTTTCAGCATGCCGGTGGTATCCAACAGGCGGTTTGTGGGCATGATTTCCAAGGCGACTCTTTTGGACAGATACCGCCATGAACTCATAGTGCAGACTTGATTAAGATTAAAATCCTCCATCTATGTTGGAGGACCCGGAAAGGTTTGACCGTTGTCCCATTCTGCATATGTTTCGGATTTTGAATTTTGGAATTTGTTTCGAAATTCGTGCTTCGAATTTCGAATTTATTTCCTGTATTTTTTTCTGGATCTTTTAAAGAAGCCACCTGCTAAGCGGGTTAAGACCCACTTTTTTACTATCAGTTGTATGCGGCCTTTAAAGGGCCGGAGGAGGTTTGCAATGGAAACGCAGATGCTGCATATTTTCAGAAATACGCCCCTGGGAAGGGAAATGCTGCTGCAAAGCACATATTTCAGCAGGCAGCTGGATATACTGCCCGTAATATACGCTCCAGCCCATGTCAAGTTCCTGATGTATTTCGAAAATGACGTTGTACAGGTGGACCTTGACAGCTCCTATCTCAGGGCCCCTGAAACCGCAAGAAAGCATGCAGCTAAGATATGCGAAGATATGGGCCTTGCCGAGTCCAAGTTCCTTGAGCCCAGGAATTTTACTGCATCCACTCTGCCGGATATTCCTGTGAATTTCGATTTCATGTGCTGCCCCAGAAGCATTTCCGATCTTTCCTCCAAGATAGGGCTCGGCTATATAGGCCCGCGCGTGCGCAGGATAGTTCAGTCCGCCCGTTTTCCGGTTCTGATCCCGAGCGCTGTGTATAAACCCTGGCAGAGCCTCACGGTTATGTTCGGAGGCTCGACAAATGCCCTGAAGGCACTGAAACTAGGGATGAGGCTCAGCCGGGTATCAGGTCTCCCTCTGGACGTGTTTACCCAGGAGGGCAGGCGCAAGCGCGCGGATTACGAGGAAATTATCAGCGAGGCCGGCCTGAGCGAAGAGATGGGCAAGTATGTCAGGGACTGGAAGATATTTGAAAAGGGCCGGTTTGAGGAAAATCTCTACGAGGTTGCCCACGACTCCCTTGTCTTGATAGGCGCCTACGGCCACGGACTTATAAGGGAGCTTTTATTCGGCAGCACCATGGAAACCGTGCAGTCAGTATGCCCAAACTCGATGCTGATCGTGGGCCCCAATTACAGGGCAACGATTTGACAGGGCCGCGCGCAGCCCATTAGAGATCAACCGGTGTAAGCTCGATATTTTTCCTGAGCACGTTTCTGGCGGTTTTTTCAAACTGGGGGGTCAAGTCTGAGACGTAGAATCTGGTTTTGCCTTTTTTGCTAAGCCCTGCGTCCGTATCCGGGAAATCCGCCAGAAACTGCCTTATCTGACCTGCAAGCGCCACTGAAGAATCTATGATTTTCACCCTTTTTCCCACTTTACTTGCTATTACGTCCTTTAAAACCGGGTAATGCGTGCATCCCAGGATAAGGGTGTCGATCTGCCTCACCTTCAGGGGATGGAGATATTTTTTGGCTATCATGCGGGTTTCGGGCTTGTTAACCCAGCCTTCTTCAACCAGGGGGACCAGAAGTGGGCAGGGGGCGGAATAAATTTTTGCCTCAGGCCGCAGCTGCCTGATCTTCTGCTCGTATATGCCGCTTTCGACAGTTGCCCGGGTGCCTATTACACCTATCCTGTTTTTTCGGGTCTTGTCCAGTGCCAGGTCAACAGCGGGGCTTATTACTTCGTAGACCGGCATGTCAAATCTGTCGCGTACAGCCTCCGTGGCCACGCTGGAGGCGGTATTGCATGCCATTACGATGATGTTTGCACCCTTGTCCGCGAGAAATTCAGTGTTTTGAAGCGAATATTCAACCACCGTCCTGCTGCTTTTGTTGCCGTAGGGAGTTCTGGCAGTGTCTCCGAAATAGACTATGTCGTATTCCGGAAGCGCGTCCATGACCGCGCGGACAACTGTCAGGCCGCCTATGCCGGAGTCGAAAATGCCGATCATGAGATGCCGTCGATTTTTATGTAATAAGTTGAGTCGTCTCTGTAACTGTCAAGTTCCCGGAGTTTTTCTTTCACGCAGCGGACCACGTCTTTTTTCTCAAATCCCGTGCGCATGCCCGGGCAGGCCTCTGCCATGGCCTCCCAGTTGGAGGGCTCGGAAAGAAGATTTTCTATGAACGGCCACGCCATGCACATTCGCGGCTTCACCGGGTGTATGGTGCACAGGCCGTCCCAGAATACGCAGTATCCGTCGTTTTTCTGGCGCAGCACGTATCTTTCTGCAGAAGCCGTGCAATACTTGTCTATCAGGTCGCGGCGCGGTATTCCGGTATATGCGGAAATGTTTTCAATGTCTGCCTCCGTAAGATAGGTGCCGCCGTAGCCACGGCAGCACTGCCCGCACTGCCGGCATTCAAAAAGGTCTTCAGGCGCCGGGTGTTCAGACGGCACGGCGGGCCTCCATGGCTTTTTTAAGCGTTACCTGGTCGATGTACTTGAGCTCCCCGCCCATGGGAACCCCCGAGGCGATCCTGGTTATTTTCACCGGGTAGGATTTCAGCGAGCGGGTTATGTAATCAGCAGTTGCCTCGCCCTCGACACTTGTGCTGGTGGCGATTATCACTTCCTTTGCTTCGCCCGAGGCCACCCTTTTGACCAGTTCCCGGATGCGTATTTCATCAGGACCTATGCCGTCCATGGGGGATAAAAGCCCCTGCAGCACGTGATATACCCCGGGATAAGAGCCTGATTTTTCAATTGCCGCCATGTCAGCAGGGCTTTCAACAATGCAGACCAGCCTGTGGTCCCGGGCCGGATCACTGCATATGCGGCATGTTTCGGAATCGCTTAAACAAAAGCAGGTATTGCAGATCCTTACTTTTTTCTTCAGCTCGGAGATGCTTGCTGCAAGCGCTTTCACCTCCTGCTCGGGGGCCGCAAGCAGGTGCATGGCAAAGCGTTCAGCGGTTTTCTCGCCTATGCCAGGCAGCTTGCGAAGGTGCCTGATAAGCTTGACAATGGCGTCAGGGTAATGGTTCATTATCAGGTCATTCCCGGGATGTTCATTCCGCCGGTGAGCTTGTTCATCTCTTCGGAGACCATGGACTGGGCGCGTGTAAGGGACTCGTTGACCGCAGCCACGATAAGGTCCTGGAGCATTTCCACGTCCTCGGGGTCCACCACTTCCTTTTCAATGCTAATCGATACAATCTGCTGTTTCCCGTTGGCAACGGCCTTGACCATGCCGCCTCCCGCAGTGGCCTCCACTGTTTTGTCAGCCATTTCCTCCTGCAGCTTGTTCATTTTTTCCTGCAGCTGCTGGGCCTGTTTCATCAGTTTGCCCATGTTTTTCATTGTTCTTTGCCTCCTGTTGGTAGGATCTTTATATCAACTATCTTGCCGTTAAAGGTTTTTACCGCGGCCCCCACCAGGGGGTGGTTTAAAGCCTCTTCCCTGAGATGTTTTGCTTCTTTTTTGCGGTTGATGAAATTGTTTTCAGCCTCCCTGATATCAATGCTTACCTTTACGGATTTTCCGAGATACTGCCCGCATATGTTTTCCAGGGCTGAGATGTTTTTTTCCCCCTTGAGCAGATTGACGTTTGTGCCAGCGGAGCGGACCTCGATATTCAGGTTTTTCCCGTTTAACCCCGCCAGGGAGCTGTCTGCAAGGCATGCCCCGAGTGCGGGGGATTTCTCCGATATTTTCTCCTTTAGCGCATCCCAGATCTCCTGGTTTGACATGGAGGAAATATCGGGTTTTTCTTCTTTTTGTTCAGCCGGCTTTTCCTGTTCGGCCGTAGGCTGCAGGGCCGGCTGCGCAGGGGCAGCATCCTCAGCCGTTGCCGGGGTCGGGAAAGTTGGCGGCTCGGTTTCTGCCTGCTGTAAAGTCTCTGCGCCTGCTGACTGCGGGGCCGCGCCTTCAGGCTCTTGTATTATTTGCCCGGATCCGGTATTCTGCCTGAGAAGATCTATTTTTTCAATAAGCTCGTCTATGGACATCGCGGGTTTTATCTGGAAAAGCCTGAAAAAGGTCATCTCCATTGCATGCCTGGGGGATATGGACTGTCGTATCCTCCATTCGTCTTCAAACAGGGTGTTTAGGATCTGGGTAATCCATGGTTCAGAAACATCTTCCACCTGCTCTGCCATCATTTTTTTTTCGTGCGCTGGCACGCCTGACAGCGCCTTCTGGCCTCCTCCCATTTTGGTCACGAGAAGATTTCTGAAATGTTCGATCAGTTCTGCATAAAACCGCATGAGATTGCGGCCCTGCCGGTATAGGTTGTCGCAGATTGAAAGAAGGGTTTCCATGTCCCTGGTAAAAAGAGCGCCTGCGGAATCGAAGATTATTTTCCTGTCTATGATTCCAAGGATATCGGTTATCTGTTCTTCCGCGATTTGCCCGTCGGCGCAGGTAACGATCTGGTCGAGCAGGCTCAGGGCGTCTCTTACGCTGCCGTCTGCTTCCCTGCCGATCAATCCCAGTGCGTTTTTTGTTATGTCTATTTCTTCTTTGCCGCATATTTCGGCCATGTGATCCACTATGGCATCTATCTGAACCCGTCTTAGGTCATGGCGCTGGCACCTGGAAAGAATGGTGATGGGGATTTTGTTGGGTTCAGTGGTTGCAAAGAAAAACAGTACGTGCGCCGGCGGCTCTTCCAGTATTTTCAGAAGGGCGTTAAAGGCGGCATCGCTTAACATGTGCACTTCGTCTATTATGTAGATCTTGTAAGGAGCGGCCGCAGGCATGTACCTTGCGTTTTCACGCAACTCCCTTACGTTTTCCACCCTGTTGTTGGAGGCCCCGTCGATTTCAAATACATCCGCCGCGCTGCCCATGGTGATTTCCCGGCAGGAGCGGCATTCGTCACACGGAGTTGTTGCCGGACCGGATGCGCAGTTCACGCATTTTGCCAGTATCCTTGCAACCGTGGTCTTGCCTGTGCCCCTGGGACCGGAAAACAGTATGGCATGTGCCAGGCGGCCGGAGGACACGGCATTGGCAAGAGTACGGGTGACGTGGGACTGGCCGATCACCTCGTCGAACTGCTGGGGCCTGTATTTGCGTGCAAAAACCAGGTACGCCATGGAAAGCCTGTATTATTCCTTCCTGTTTATCCGGGCCATGGGGACACGCTCCTATTGTTGGCCTCGTTCCGAACCCGCAGGCAGGCGGTGTTTGCGGAAGCACGAACGGCAAGGAAGACTTCGGGTTGATTTGTGCAGGTGCCCTTGAATAAATGGCGGAGAGAGAGGGATTCGAACCCTCGGTGCCTTTTCAGGCACACACGCTTTCCAGGCGTGCACCTTCAGCCACTCGGTCATCTCTCCGCGGGCACGCTTTGCTTGCAAAACCTTTCAAATAAAAGATCCGCCGGTTATTGTCAACCTTATTCTTCTTTAGGTGAAAGTCAAGACCCTTTGCCCCTGCCTTTCCTTACGGGCCCGTGTTTGAGCAGGGGTTTCCCTCAAAGCTTGAAAACCCGGTGCATGCGGCTTCATGCACCGGGTGGAGGTGAGCAGTTTTGGTTTGCCTTGTTATTTCCGGAGCCTGAACCGGGTAAATGTAACGCTACCCCGGCCGCAACGTAGCGTTTAGGTAACGTTTTCCGGCTTCAGGTCATGCAGGCCTGCCGATTTTCTGCAGGGCCTGTTCTGCTGCAATGGTAATTGGTTCTGCACTGGGCTCGGAGGAGCAGTCCGGGTTTCCTGCGCACATGAAGGTGGTCAGGTCAGAGATGGTCTTTTGTCCCACGATCAGGGCATTTACAGCATCTATTTCCTTTACCGGCTCTGAGCTTCTGCTTATGATCTGTCCGCCGAGTAGCCTTTGGGTTTCCCTGTCAAAGACCAGCTTGAGGGTCCATGGCTTGACCCCGGGAATCATGCCGTGTTTGTTGCGCGATTCCACTGTGGCGCAGACCGTGTCAAAGCCTTCCCTGCCGGCTTCGGTTTCCGTGAGGCCTGTGGCCGCGGCATGCATGTCAAAAACCTTGACTGCACTGTTGCCCAGCAGGCCTGGAAACGGAATATCATAGCCCGCAAGCCGCTTTGCAAGGAGCCTGCCCTGGATTACAGCCGGTCCCCGAAGCTGAGTTGCAGCAGGTTTTCGGGTTATAAAATTCCAGTTGTCAATGCAATCGCCTGCAGCAAGCACGTCAGGGTTGGAGGTTTCCAGGAACTCGTTGACCCTGATCCCGAATTGTCCCATTTCAAGACCCATGCTTTTTGCAAGCCCGAGATTGGGGCGGGCTCCTACGTTTAAAAATACCATGTCCGCCTGCACGGTTTCCCCGGAATCGAGCTGAACGCCGGAGACATGGCCGTTTTCGGTGACTATCCTTTCGACTTTTCGCCCCGTGTGCATCCGTATACCGTTTTCTGTCATGTGGGTGCCTATGGTTTTGCCCATTTCAGGGTCCATCATTAACGGCAGGGGCTGCTCCATGAGTTCGATAACATCGATTTCGTGGTATTTCTCTTTCATGTTTTTGACAAGTGCCGCAATCTCAAGGCTTATGAACCCGGCCCCCACGAATGCAAGCCTGACCGGCTTGCGTTTTTCCATATAGTTATGGATTTTTTCGGCATCCCCGAGCGAACGAATTGTGAACACCCCATCTGATTCAGCACCCTCGATGGGGGGGATAACCGGTGTTGCGCCCGTGCCGAGGATCAGCTTGTCGTAGTTTAGAGTCCTTCCGTCGGTGAGCAGCACCTGTTTTTTCTCTGCATCAATATTTTCAACCCGGCTGACAATCATTTCAATGCGGTTGTCTGAAAACATTTTGTCAGGATTGACAATCGCTTCCTTTGGGGCCAGACCGGCCACCACATGGGGAAGCGCTCACCTGACGATAAACCGGTTTTCTTCACGAATAACAGTGATGTTGATATCCGGCATGAGCTTTCTGGAAAGCATTGCCGCAGGGCCGCCGACTCCTCCGCAGCCTACTATCACGAGATTTTCTCCCTTTTCCATGGCGTCCTCCTTGAGTGATTTGACCGTTTTAATTTTTTACCTTGAATATCGCCGTTTAAGTTAAAGTTACTTCTTGCAAAAATAGGGCCAGGTATGTAGAAAAGTTTGAGTGGTGCAGGGCAGCTAGCGGATTTCAACTTTTGCAAAATCATACCTGAAATGGTAAAAAGAAAACAGTTATCTTTTCATATTTTACCCTACAGGAGGAAAAACTCATGGCGCGCTTTATTTTTATTCTCGGCAAAGACGACAATGAGGCAGCAACCAGGTGTTTTCAGTTTGCAAAGGTGGCCTTTGACAAAAATCACCAGGTGGATCTGTTTTTGATTGACGGGGGAGTGCAATGGGCTGACTCGGGCCGGGACCTGAGCCGCAAAACAGAGACCGGCGACTGTCCCGGAGACTATCTTCCTTATCTCGTGGAAAATGAAGTGCCCACAGGGGTCTGAATCCCTTGTGTAAAGTCTCGTCAGGTTGACGAGAGCCGTTTTTATTCAAACATGTATCTCGGCGGTGCCCCGGCAATAATTGACATATCAGCAGAGGCGAAGGTGTTTAATTTCTAGACCGTGCAAAAGCGCAAAAATCCTTTTGATGCTGGGCCGATTCAAAGGCAATTATCCTTAAAAATATCAGCCAGAATCCCGGCAAACGGCACTTAGGCCGTGTGCAAGGTGATGCAGTCCGGAACAAAGCGCGCATCCCCGCTTGAAAAAGGATTATGGAATGGCCGGGACGCAGCATAAATCGGAACAGGAAGTGAAAACACACATCCGGAAAGATCAGCCGCATGATTCAGGTGAGTCACATGGCGCCGGACAATCCGGACACCATCAGGCCTCCTCCGGCAATGGCGGACACGGCGGTCATTCCGGCCGGAAGGATCACCATGCCCAAATGGTGAAGGATCTCAAAACGCGCTTCTGGGTGTCGCTTGCGATTACGCTTCCCGTGCTGTTTTTCTCACCAATGATCCGGTCGTTTCTGGGTCTGGGAGAACCGGGCTTGGCCGGTGGCCCATATATCTTGTTTGCCCTTTCCACGGCAATCTTTTTCTACGGCGGCTGGCCGTTTTTAAGGGGAATCTTTGACGAGCTGAAAAAATTTCAGCCCGGCATGATGACCCTGATCGCCGTTGCCATTGCCACGGCATATGTCTACAGCAGTGCCGTGGTCTTCGGTCTTGCCGGAAAGGTGTTTTTCTGGGAGCTTGCCACCCTGATCGACATCATGCTGCTTGGCCACTGGATCGAGATGCGCTCGGTCATGGGCGCATCCCGGGCGCTTGAGGAGCTGGCAAAACTCATGCCCTCAGACGCCCACAAGGTGATGGACGACGGCAGCACAAAGGATGTTTCCATACAAGAAATCCAGGCAGGCGACCGGGTGCTGGTCAAGCCCGGAGAAAAAGTCCCCGTGGACGGCGAGGTGGCCGACGGCCGGAGCTCTGTCAACGAATCGATGGTCACCGGCGAGTCCACTCCGGTTTCCAAAAGCGCCGGCACGCAGGTGATCGGCGGGTCGGTTAACGGCGAAGGATCCTTAACAATCGCGGTGCAGAAAACCGGCAAGGATTCATACCTGTCCCAGATGATCAACCTGGTGGAACAGGATTGACCAGACACCCGTCGGCGCAGTGGCGCTTGCAGACATTATCCGGAAAGAA
>JBKHES010000044.1:0-15843 GCA_046540695.1 Desulfobacterales bacterium | reverse complement strand
TGCCATTACACAAAATAAGTGTCAATTTATAAATACCGGGAAATAACAGGAAAATGCTGCAGTTCAGGCGGGTTTTCAGTTATTGTCCGCCTGATTGAAGAAAGGACAGGACCCTTTCAACATACTGACGGGTCTCTGTGTAGGGGACTTCGCCGGAAAACCGCTCTACCGCCCCGGGCCCGGCATTGTATGCAGCCAGGGCTTTTTCAAGGCTGCCTCCGAAATCGTTGAGCATCTTTTTGAGATACCTGGCGCCAGCTTCTATGTTCTCGCGTATGTCAAAAGCATCTGTCACACCCAGTTCACGCGCGGTCCCCGGCATGAGCTGCATAAGCCCCCTTGCCCCGGCGCCTGAAACCGCGGATGCGTCAAATCCTGATTCAGCTCTTATAACGCTTTTGATAAGCTGTTCTGAAAGGTTGTTTTCTGCAGCCGCCCGGGAGATGCAGCGTTCGATTTCCTCCATTGAGGTATCAGGTGATGCCGTGTCCTGCTTATGTCCGTCACGGGTGACACGGTGGTCCGCCTGCCAGGAAATCTCCCGTGTTTCCGGGTCCAGAAAAATTTCAGTGCCCTCGGAAATATGCTTATAAGGCTTGTCATGGTTTTGTTCGGAATGGATTATATCCCAGGTTTGCCCCCCGTAATCAGGATTTTCCACCATAAGGTGGGAAACCGTGGGCTGGTCTGAAGAAATCCTGCCCAGGCTGATTTTTTCCCCGCCGCCGGAAACAGCGCCTTTGTCCCGGTTTTCCCTGGCGGCTTCAAGGCTCTGTTCGAATAACCCCTGCTTACCCCCGGTTTTTCCGCGCATCGTGCCGGTCATACCACCCTGTGATGTATCTGCCTGGTTTACCTGCATGCCTGAGCGTATTATCCCCTGGTTGCTGTTTGATGTCATGTGGTTGTCAACACACTACATATCGGCCCCTGAGCCCTGATACTTTAGGGGTTGGACATTTTCCGCACAAAGCACTGAAACTCCATGATTTTTATCAACCTTTCCGCAAACAAGGCAGGCCCGGCCGGATTCCAGCAGATGGTAAAACCGGCTGTAAGCCCCGGGAAAAAACACGGTTTCCACGATTCCGGTTTCGTCTTCAAACGTTACGAATTTCATGGGATCTCCATTTTTCGACAAAACAGTCTTTCCGGTGATCAGCCACCCTGCAAACCGAACCCTGCGGCCGGCATACCTGAAGATGTCTTCTGCCCTGACTGCACCGCGGGCGGACGGGTGATCCGAAAACAAAGTCATTGGATGAGTGCCGCACAGGAACCCGAGTGCCGCATACTCGCGGCGCATCCGCTGCCTGGAATCCTCCCGGGGCAGATCAGGTATTTTTGCGGGGGCAGGCTCTGCAAACAGGCAACCGCCGGGGTTTTTATCTCCGCGGTCCTTCTGCCATGCACAGAATTGCCAGAGAAGCCCGGCACGGTGCTTTTCCGGATGGAACCTGTCTAAGGCGCCGCTTCTGATAAGAGATCGGGCCTCCTGTTCATCCGGCCGGACGCGGCTGAAAAAATCCGCGGCATTTTCGAATTTCCTGCGGCTTCGCTCCGCGACAATCCGGTTTTGGGTTGCAGATGAGAGATTTCTTATTGACAAAAGCCCCACCTGCAGTGTCATGCCCCGTCCTGTCCAGCGGATGCGGCTTTTCTCAACGTCCGGCGGCAGGACGGTGAGCCCCATGCGTCCTGCCTCCGAGACGTATGCAAATGTTGAATAAAACCCTCCCTGATTGCTTATTACAGCAGCCATGAATTCCGCAGGATAATGCTTCTTCAGGTAGGCCGCCTGAAACGAGACCCTGGCATAAGATGCGCTGTGCGGCTTGCAGAAGGAATAACCGCTAAAGCTCATGATCATCCGCCAGATTCTTTCAATATCAGACTGATTCACGCCCTTTTCCCGGGCGCCTTGTGCAAACCTTTCAAACCAGTCGCCGAGACGCAGCTGCCTGTCTTTTCTGGACATTACCCTGCGCAGACCGTCAGCCTCGGCATGCGAAAAACCGGCCACGTGCACTGCAACCCGTGAGACATCCTCCTGGAAGACCATCAGGCCGAGTGTCTCGTTGAGAACGTCTGCCGCCAGGGGGTGAATCGGCTCCCAGTCACCTCCGTGCAGCCTGCGGACGTATTCCTGTATCACATCATTTGCCGCAGGCCGGATAATGGAGGAATTAATCACTACATGCCCGAAATCTCCCGCCCGGGTTTTCTGCTGCAAAAGCCGCATAGCCGGGCTTTCTATATAGAAGCATCCCATGGTCTCTCCCCTGGCAAGCAATTCGCACGTGGAAGTATCATCTTCAGGGACCCAGCAATTTTCGTTTAACCTGAATCCGTTTTCACGGATATCCTCCGCCGCATCCCTGATCACCCCCAGGCTCCGGTTGCCGAGGAGATCTATCTTGACCAGGCCCGCATCCCCTGCCCCGTCCTTGTCCCACTGGACAACAGGCACCCCGCCGGCGGATTTTTGAACCGGCACATATGAATCTATCCTCCCGGGGGTTATAATCACACCGCCGGGGTGCAAAGACAAATACCGCGGCAGGCCCGTGATTCTGCCTGCAAGAAAGTTAATTTCAGGGTATGCCTCACCGGGCCGCTTATGCTTTAAAAGCCCAGAGATCTCCCTTTCAGTGAGCCCGAATACCCGCGCGGTTTCGCGTAACGCCATGCGGGGCTTAAAACAGACATGATTTGCAACCATGGCAGAGCGGCCGAAGTATTTCGAAAGCACCCCGGCGATTACACCGTCGCGCTCGTCCCAGGCAAAATCAATGTCAAGATCGGGCGGGTCCTTTCTGCCGGGGTTTAAAAACCGCTCGAAATAAAGGTTATGCTTGAGCGGGCAGACATTGGTTATGCCCATGCAATAGGCAACCAGGGATGCAGCACCTGAGCCCCGGCCGCAGGTGCGGGGGCTTTGCCTGACAATGTCTGCCACCACCAGGAAATAGCCGGAAAAACCCATGCCCGAAATGATATCCAGTTCGTGCTCAAGCCGGCGTGCCACGTCTCCGGATATTTTCCCGTATCTTTGAACCGCACCTTCATATGCAGCCCTGCGCAGCAGGAAACCCGCCCGGCCGGGCGGGGCGTTTTCAAACGGCGGCATCACGAGACCGAACTCAGGGCCTTTGAAAACAAGGCGTTCTGCCAGTTCAACCGTATTTGAAACAGCCTCCGGGCAGATTTCAAACCTGCGCCCGTATTCCTCCGGAGATGCCAGAAAGGCGTATTTTGAAGCAACATCATCCGGCTTTAAGCGAAAAAGCGTGCTGCGTGCGGCAATGGCCCGCAAAACCCGGTGCACTGCAAAATCCTCGGGGCGGTTAAAACAGCCGTCAGGGGTGGCAACCAGGGGTACGACCAGGCGGAGGGCGGTTTTCCGAAGCGGATGAGACGCTGGTACCGGTTTTTGAGGCATGGCTGCGGCAACATCCGCTCCTGCCTCGTAAAGACGGCAGAGCAGATCAGGATCAGATACAAGCACCACAAGGCCTTCTGAAAGTTCCGCCAGTGATGATTTCAAATCAAAGCCGGAGCGTGTATGGCGCCTGGTAAGCAGCCGGCAAAGATTGGCGTATCCCTTTTCGTCTTTTACCAGGCACACCGCACGGGCGGGGTTTCCGGGCTCTGTTGCTTCCGCCCCTATGATGGGCCGCAGGCCACGGCGCCTGCATGCAGCCAGAAACTCCCAGAGCCCGCACATGTTGTCTGTATCCGTCAGGGCCAGGGTGTGGTATCCCATGGCCGCCGCATGCCTGCAGAGGGAATCTATGCAGGATGCACCGTACATGAATGAATAGCCTGAACGGAGCGCAAGCGGGATCATTATGAAACCGGGGTCCGTCCCATGCACACGGCATTGTTTCCGAAACGATGCCTGATGCGGTCCACGGCACGGATCAGGGAATCTCGTTTCTCCCTGACATCCTGTTTTTCCGAAAACAGCTCCATCTGAAACTGCGGGGCGACGGGATCAGGGCAGGCAACGCATGCACGGGCAGGCCGGACCCGACGGATCCATGCTTTTTCAAGAAGTTTTACGCATACCCCGGACAGGGTGATGTCATCCGAGCAGGGAGGGCTCACTGAAACCCGGCGGAAACAGCGCACTCCGTCTGCGTAATAAAGGGCAATGGCCATGCTGCGGGCTGCCTTGCCCCGATTGCGCAGTTCCGCGCCTATTTTTTCCGCAAGCAGGCGCATTTGCCTTTTTGCAGCATCAGCGTCACTGACAGGGCTGCAAAATCGGCAGGATGCCGATATTTTCCGAGGCTTTTGTCCGGCCGGGGATACCGGTGAAGAATCGATACCCCGCACTGAATCATAAACAAGAGACGCGCGCTTTCCGAACACCGCTTCCAGATCGTTAAACCCCAGGTCCACGACCTGGCTGACCCGGAAAAGGTTGAACTCTCGCAGCCGGTCCAGATCTGCCGCCTCTATGCCCGGCAGAAGGGAAACGGGAAGAGGTGCGAGAAAACCCTCCACTTCGCCTTCTTTAACCACGTATTCCCCGGCCGGCTTGACCAGCCTGGTGGCCACCTTTGATACCAGCTTGTTCGGGGCCGCAGACCAAGCAGGAGCCAGTCCGAAGCGATCGCGGATCCTGCGGTACATGAGCCTTGCAGCATCCTGGGGGGATCCGGACAGCCGGCCCGTGCCGGTAACATCCACAAAAAAATGCCCGTCGATTTCCCCGGCTTCAACAAGCGGGGAAAAATCCCGGACCTCACGGAACATCGCCTCCATGGCCCTGGAGTAAAGCCCGGGGTCAGGAGGCAGCACCTTTGCATCACGGCACAGGAGCCTGGCTCGGGCAAGGGGCATGGACTTTCGCACTCCTGCCTGATAAGCCTCCTCGCTCATGTCATAGACCGCGGCCCTGCCGCCTTCCCGGGATGCCACAATAAGGGGATTTTTTTCCAGGCGCCGGTCTGCCCTGCGCTGCACCGCTGCTGCAAAATCCGCTATATCCAGATGCACCACTGCGGCAGTCAGCCGGGATTTGATTACTGATGCCACGGCTACAGCCTCTGCATTACCTCGGGGCCGCGCTGGAGCCCGATCACCCTGCCCTGGACGAGGACCTGGTCAAAGCTGCAGTGCATGGGTTCGTAGTCAGGGTTTTCAGGTTTCAGCAGGACATGATCCGCCCGCAGGAAAAAACGCTTTACAGTGGCTTCCTCCCCGCTTATGAGCGCCGCCACGATTTCGCCGTCAGTTGCAAACTGCTGGGGTCTGCAGATTGCAAGATCTCCGTGAAGGATTCCGGCGCCGGTCATGGAGTCCCCCCTGACGCGCAGGGCGAAAATATTCGGGCCTTTATAAAGGCCTGCATCCACAACTATGCTCTCTTCCCACTCCTGCTGGGCATACATTGGCAGGCCGGCTGTAATGCGGCCGATTACGGGAACCTCCCGGAATCGCTGGACTCCTTTGGTGCGGCCGGACCTGTTGAGCAGGTGGATGGTCCGCCCGTAGCGTCCCTCCCGCCTGACCAGACCCTTTTCTTCAAGCAGCTTCAATGTCCGGGCAACAGCTGCATGGCTTACCCCCAGGTCGGCTGCAGCCTGGCGCAGGGACGGAGATGCTCCGGCAGCCTCGATTTTTTCCCGCAGATAGTCCAGCAGCCGCTGCTGCTTGGATGTCAGCTCCATACAATGCCTCCGGTTATGTTTTTTAAAAACATAACCGGAGCAAATGTAAATGTCAATGTAAAGTTTTATTGCAACGAATGTAAAGCTTTTAAAGGAGGGTAAAATGCCCCGGCACATATTGCCGGGGATAAGCATTCGAAAAAGAGGAAAAAATCAGAGACCAAGCAGTTCTTTTCTCAGTTTCTGCAGATTCTCTTCCGACCTGTTGCTGATCCATATGCCGAAAAGTGCCTGCTTGACCGGCATTCCGGGAACCACTACTTCAGGGTCGTCCCTTTGGTTCTTGTAAACCTTTGTTCCCTCGCCCCTGATATAATGGATGTCAAACTCGTCGCCCTTTTCGATTTCCCCGGAAAATGCGGATAAAAAAAGGTCTATTTCATCCTGGATCGGGTCGGTATTGCCGTCGGTTGCCTCTTCAAATCCTTCCAGGGCGGCTTCTTTGAATTTTTTGGAACCAATCATGCTGCTAAGAATCCGGATTTTCAGAGCCATTGTTTCGTCTGCAGCCATTATTTTCTCGTGATCCTTTTCCGGCTGCCTTAGATAAAGCCCTGCCGCATAAACATCAAGATAAAATTTTTCCCTGATGCCTGCACCGTTTAAAACAAGTTCTTCGCCCTCCACGCGGACCTCGTCGGGAATGGTCTCATCACCCACCTCTGCGGCGCCTGCGGACGATACAGTAAAAACCAGCGCTAAAACAGCCATGAATACGGCGGCTGCAGAATTTTTTAATCCGGAAAACATTTTTTTCTTCATATCCACCTCGCACGGACTTAAGCAGTTGGGTTATTTAAAATACCAGTTTCAGATATCCCTGAAAAATTATTTTGTCAAACACATTTAAGTATTAATGCCCCTGAATGAAGGCCCTGAAAAATGCGCTTGACAAGTGCCTGCGGCAATGAAATTGCATATTATAATCCTGAAAGTATATTTACCTACAGAAAAATGTTTGCGGGTATATTTTACCCTTTTATAAAATCACATAAACAGCGGAGGAACTATGGACAAAAAGGTTACTGTTGTGGGTGCGGGCAATGTAGGGGCAACCGCGGCCCAGAGGCTTGCGGAAAAAAGACTGTGCGACGTGGTGCTCGTGGATATCGCAGAAGGACTGCCACAGGGCAAGGCGCTTGATCTTGCCGAAGCCGCGCCGATTGAAAAACACGATGCAAACCTGACCGGCACAAACGGCTACGAGGAAACCGCGGGATCGGACATTGTCATAATCACGGCCGGTATTCCCAGAAAGCCCGGCATGAGCCGCGATGATCTGTTAAAAACGAACTCGGACATAATTAAAACCGTGTCGGTAAACATAGCTGAAAAATCACCTGATGCCATCCTGATCATTGTAAGCAACCCTCTTGACGCCATGTGCCACGTGGCTTACGAGGCCTCCGGGTTTGACAAAAAACGGGTTATAGGCATGGCCGGAGTTCTGGATTCAGCAAGGTTCCGCACTTTTATAGCAAGGGAGCTGAATGTATCAGTGGAAAACACCCACGCCTTTGTCCTGGGCGGCCACGGAGACACCATGGTTCCTCTTCCCCGTTTTTCAACGGTTGCCGGTATCCCGATAACCGAGCTGCTTTCAAAAGACCGGATCGATTCCCTGGTGGACCGCACGCGGACCGGGGGAGCGGAAATCGTGTCTTTGTTAAAAACCGGAAGCGCTTTTTATGCCCCGGCTTCCGCGGCAGTGGAAATGGCTGAAGCAATACTGATGGACAGAAAAAAAATCCTGCCGTGCGCGGTCTATCTTGAAGGCGAATACAAAATCAACGGCCTGTTCATAGGGGTTCCGGTGAAACTGGGAAAAGGCGGAATAGAAGAAATCATCGAAATCACGCTTAAAGACGAAGAGGCAGAGGACCTTCAGAAATCAGCGGACGCGGTACGCTCGCTTGTCGATGACATGGCAAAGCTGCAATAACAACTCCCCGCAGGGAAGGCTCTTAGGCCTTCCCTGCAAAAAAAGCAGCGAATAAAACATACATGAATCATCGCTACGCTGAGCCATCGATTGCCTCATGCAGCAGAAGTTCAAGCATAACCCTTATAAAAGGCTGGCTGGTTTCATGCCTGAGCCGGTCCAGCTCAGCGCTGTCAAGGCCTGAGATAACTTTTCCGGCCTCTTGACGCACAGAGTCCAAAAGCTGGTTTTTATCCGCGGCATCCCTGAACAGGCGTACAAGTGCTACCCGCAGGATGCTGCTGCGCTTAATACCCATGTTGTCAAGGGTTTCCCTGAACTGCCTGCCGTCTATGCCCTGGAGCTGAGAAACCGCCCGTGAGGCGAGTTCCTCAGGCGGCAGCGAAGAAACGATTTCAGCAAGCCCGCAGGAAACAAGCGAATATATGGCCTTGTATCCGCTGAAGCTGTCCCACCCGGTCTGATCAAGTACCTGGCCCACGGTTGCATATCCGTTGATCAGCGAAAGCACCCGCTTCTCATCAGCGCTCAATTTCGCCTTTCTGTCCTTTTCCTTACGGCCCGTGCATTTTAATACCGCCTTGTCATCCGGAATCTTTTTTTTGAGAACCTCAAGCTCATCTATCCTTCTGGAGGCTTCGAGCAGAATATTCATGGTGTTGAATTTTCTGCCTGCCATTGCCCTTGTATCTATTTCCGAGTCCTTGTATGCAAATGCTGCATTCTTCCATAAAAATACATTGTATATGGAATTTTCCGCCTGTTTCAAAAGAAAGGCATTTAGTTCAGCCTGGGTTAAATAGCCGTTTTCCACCAGAGTTTTACCTATGAACTGTTTTTTTTCCCTGCTTAAGTCAAGACAGGTATCCAGGGCCTGCCGGCTGACAAGTCCGTTGTTTAGCAAAAGCAGTCCTATCCTGTTGCTCTTGTTTTTTTCAGTGGCAAAAACGAGGTCTCCCTGCCGGAAAAAGATCTGCACCTGGTTTGTGTCTGACCTGATTGTAAGCCTGCCAGTCTTTTTTTCGCTGGTTAACATCTGCAGCAGAGATGAAAGGTCGAATGTCTCGAGAGTTCCCTTTATGGACATATGATCCATCTTTCCGGCTTATTAAATGCTAAAGCTGATACAAAAGATAAAACGCGTATTTCTTTATCCGGCAGATAAACCCGAAAGCAGGGATTCTGCTGCCTTCTCCGTCATTGCAGGCAGGGAGGCAAGGTCCTGCTTGCTGGCCTTCCTTATGGCCTCTATGCTGCCGTAGTGCGTTAAAAGCACTTCCTTGCGCTTTTTGCCTATACCCGGAATATCGTCGAGCGCGGACTTGAGCGTTCTGCCGGAGCGCCTCTTTCTGTGAAACGACACCGCCCTCCTGTGGGCCTCGTCCCTGATGCGCTGCAGGAGATAAAGCTCCTGTCTGTTTTTCTGAAAATTAACCGGATTGGCCCTTCCTGGAAGATATATCTTGTCGTCGTGCTCTCCTTTATCCTCGTCTTTTTTTGCAATGCCGATCACGTTGAACCTTCCCGAAATACCCAGTTCGCTTAAAACCGAAAGAGCTATGTTTAGCTGGCCCTTGCCGCCGTCAACCATCAAAAGATCGGGTTCGGGAAGAGCCTTGCTTTTTTTGTCCGCTGCGAACCTCCGGGAAAGAACTTCACGCATGCACCCGTAATCGTCCTGGGATGAGATGTTTTTTATCCTGTAATGCCTGTAATCCGATTTTTTTGGCTCGCCTTGCTCGAAAACCACCAGCCCGGCCACCAGGTCGGTACCGGAAAGCCCGGAATTGTCCACGCACTCGATCCTGCCGGGATAACGCATGAGCGAAAGCCTCTGCTGCAGCCCTGAAAGAAGACGCTCTGCCGAATCCTGCTGCTGTATAATGGCTGTCAGGCGCTGGCCCGCGTTTTCTGCTGCCATCTGGACAAGCCTGACTTTCTCCCCGCGCACGGGGCTGCGCAGCATTACTTTTCTGCCGCGTATCTGAGACAGCCATTTCCCGTAAAGATCCATTTCAGGAAGGCGTATGCCTGTTAGGATCTCATCTGGAATCGATTGGTTTTCAGCATAATACTGCTTAATAAATGAACCGACTATTTCCTCGTCTGTTGAAATCCCGTCTGTGAAATAAAAATCCCTCATTCCCTGCAGGTAACCGTTTCGCACCTTGAGCAGCATTACAACCGACCTGTCCTGGTCGCGCCTGATTGCTATAACGTCGCGGTCCACGAAATCGGTGGTTACCGCCACCTGCTTTTCAAGGGTCTTTTCAAGGGCATACATCTTGTCCCTCAGCCTGGCGGCTGTCTCAAAATCCCTGGCCTCTGAGGCATGCTGCATCTCGGATCTGATCCTGCGGATAAGGTCAGGGGTACGGCCCTGCAGAAACATCCGCACTTCGCTTACTATTTTGCGGTATTCCTCAGGGTCCACGTTGTAGCAGCAAGGGGCCATGCAGACGCCGATCTGGTAGTTCAGGCAGGGCCTGCTACGGGGCTTGACCTGCGGAGAGCGGCACTTGCGAAGCTTAAACATCCTGTGGATCATCTTAAGGGTCTGCCTGACTGCGCTTGCAGAGGCATATGGCCCGAAATAAAGGGCTCCGTCCTTTTTCGTCTTCCGTACAATGGTCAGGTTAGGATACTTCTGGCTCACATCTATGCGCAGTGAGGGATAACGCTTGTCGTCTTTGAGGATGACATTGTAACGTGGGCGGTGGCGCTTGATCAGGTTGGATTCAAGTATCAGGGCCTCTGCCTCCGAGGTTGTGACAACAGTTTCAAAATCTGCTATATGCTTTACAAGAACACCGGTCTTGGCATCAAGGCGGTTGGAATTTGAAAAATATGAGCCAAGCCGGCTTTTGAGATCCGCTGCCTTGCCCACGTAAATCACTTTGCCGGCGGAGTTTTTCATCAAGTAGACCCCGGGGCTTCGCGGCACCCGGGCCAGGCTTTGTGCAGGGGTGTTTTCCGAAGCGCCTGAATCCTGCTCATGTTCCTTTTTGGATTTATCAGACTGCTGCTTCAAAATCAAAAACCATCATTTTCTTGAGGGTCCGGATCCTGTCGCGGTATTCAGCAGCCTTTTCAAACTCCAGGTTGTCCGCTGCCCTGCGCATCTTATCCTCCATGTCCCGGATCCGGCGTTCCAGATCCTTTTCAGAGCCGTATGCAGCTGTCTTTTCCGCAACTTTGTCCGCAGGCGCGGCTGCAGGAGCTGCCTGGTTTGCCGCAAAGGCCGAAACCAGCGTTTTTTCAATAGTGGCCGGCACTATCCCGTGCTTTTCATTGTGCTGCTTCTGAATGCCGCGCCTTCGCTCTGTTTCCTCCATTGCCTGCCGCATTGCAGGCGTAACCCTGTCTGCGTACATGACCACCTTGCCCCGGGCGTTTCTCGCAGCCCTTCCGAACGTCTGGATCAAAGACCGCGCAGAGCGCAGAAACCCTTCCTTGTCTGCATCAAAAATTGCCACCATGGATACCTCGGGAATATCCAGACCCTCACGCAACAGGTTGATGCCCACCAGAACGTCGAATTCACCGGCCCGAAGATCCCTTATTATCTCGATTCTTTCCAGGGTCTTGATATCAGAATGAAGGTACCTCACCCTGATTCCCAGGTCTGTGTAGTATTCAGTCAGGTCTTCTGCCATCCGTTTGGTAAGAGTGGTTACAAGAACCCGCTGGTCTGCATTTATCCGCTCCCGTATTTCCGCGTAAAGATCATCCACCTGGTTTTCAGCCCCCCTTACCTCTATTTCAGGGTCAATAAGGCCCGTGGGGCGCACGATCTGCTCCACCACTGCATTGCCGGACTTTTCCAGTTCATAGTCAGCAGGTGTGGCTGACACGTAAATCGTTTTTGAAACGCGCGCGCGGAATTCGTCAAAAGTCAGCGGCCTGTTGTCAAGTGCCGACGGCAGCCTGAATCCGTATTCCACCAGGGTCTGCTTTCTTGAGCGGTCACCGTTGAACATGCCGCGCAGCTGGGGCACGCAGATATGGCTTTCGTCTATGAAAACAAGGTAGTCCTCCGGGAAATAGTCAAGCAGGGTTGGGGGCGGCTCTCCTGCGGACCTGCCGGTGATATGCCTGGAATAGTTCTCAATGCCGTTGCAGTAGCCCAGCTCCTGGATCATTTCCATGTCGTAGTTGGTGCGCTCCTCTATGCGCTGGGCTTCAATGAGTTTGCCAGAGTCCCTGAAATGGTCAATCCGCTCCTTGAGTTCCGCCTGGATATCTTCTATTATTCTGCGCCTGCTGCGCTGCCTGGTCACGTAATGACTTGCAGGATAAATTGTCACTCCGTTTAACCGCCTCTGTACGCGGCCTGTCAGGGGATCGATCTCTGAGACCGCATCTATAACGTCTCCGAAAAATTCCACCCTCACTGCAAGGTCTTCTTCGTAAGCGGGAAAAATCTCGACCCTGTCTCCGCGCACGCGGAAAACACCGCGGTAAAAATCAGTGTCGTTTCTCTGATACTGCATTTCCACAAGGCAGGACAAAAGCTTTTCCCGGGGCATTTCCGCGTCAGTGTCGAGATCCAGCCTCATGGCAAGGTAGTCCTCGGGAGCACCCAGGCCGAAAATGCATGACACACTTGCCACCACAAGCACGTCCCTTCTCGACAGCACTGAACGAGTGGCGGAATGACGCATCTTGTCGATCATTTCATTGATGGACGAATCCTTCTGGATATAGGTATCAGAGACCGGAATGTAAGCCTCGGGCTGGTAGTAGTCATAATAGCTTACAAAATATTCCACGGCATTTTCCGGGAAAAAGGACTTGAACTCGTTGTAGAGCTGGGCTGCCAGGGTCTTGTTGGGAGCGATAACCAGGGTGGGCCTCTGGACAGAATCCACGATATTGGCCATTGTAAAGGTCTTGCCCGAACCCGTGACCCCAAGCATTACCTGGTGGGCCCATTGTTGTTCGACCCCCCGGCTGAGATATTCTATGGCCCCGGGCTGATCTCCCCTGGGGACCATTTGCGTCTGAAGTTTGAACTTACGCTTTTCCATCACCGTGCTTCCAGATAGTGCCCTCGGGCCGGTCTTCAAGGACAATATTTAATTGCCCGAGTTCGTCGCGGATTGCATCGGCCCTGGCAAAATCCCTTGCCTTGCGGGCCTCTGTGCGCTCCCTGATTTTTTCGCTAATCCAGTTTTCATCAATTCCGCCTGTCTGCAGGACAGCCTGCTTGCGCCTTTCAAAATAAAGACGCGGATCCTCTGACATTAATCCGAAAACTTTTCCGATACGGAGAATGTCGGTTACAAGACTGAAATCACCCCCGCCGCCAGCCACTGCATCAGGACCCTGCTCGTCGATTCTGCGGTTTAACAGGCGCACGGCCTCAAACAATACGCCCATGCCCCTTGCCGTATTAAAATCATCATCCATTGCCCCGCAGAACCGCTCCCAGAGATCTCCACCCCCGTTTTCGCTAAGATCCTGTCCGCCGCCGCGTGAAGGAGGCCACTGCTCAAAAAACTCAGACAGGCGGAATAAAAGGCCGTAAATCTTGTCAAGGGCTGATGAGGCCTCGTGCATGGCCTGCTCCGTGTAATCCAGGGGGGACCTGTAATGATTTGACAGCAGAAACAGCCTGAGAGCCTCGGGGTGCCAGGCACTGACGATATCTTTTATTACCAGGAAATTGCCGAGGGATTTTGACATTTTTTCCTGGTCTATGTTTATAAAACCGTTGTGCACCCAGTACCTGACAAACGGCCTGCCGAAGGCCGCCTCTGACTGGGCTATCTCGTTTTCGTGGTGCGGGAAGATCAGGTCCTTTCCGCCGCCGTGGATATCAAAAGTTTCTCCCAGGTATTGCGCGCTCATTGCAGAACATTCTATGTGCCAGCCGGGCCTTCCCTTTCCCCAGGGGCTGTCCCACGCTGGTTCGCCCGGCTTGGAGGCCTTCCACAAAACAAAATCAAAAGGATTTTCCTTGCGCTCGTCCACTTCCACCCTGGCGCCTGCTTCCATTTCATCGAGCCGCCTGCCGGACAGCCTTCCGTAGTCAGGCCACCTGCTGACTGCGAAAAAAACATCCCCGTCTTTCTGATAGGCATATCCCTTTTCCACGAGTATGCTTACAATCCTTATGATCTGGGAGATATGCGCGGTTGCCAGAGGTTCCAGATCAGGGGGGCTCATGTTCAGCGATTCCATGTCCCGGTGAAATTCTTTGATGTATTTGTCCGCCACTTCATCCGGGCTCATGCCAAGTTCTCTTGCCCTGTTGATGATCTTGTCGTCCACGTCAGTGAAGTTGCGCACATAAAATACATCGTATCCGCGTTCTTCCAAATAGCGGTATATCACGTCAAAGACCACCACTGACCTGGCATGGCCTATATGGCATGAATCGTAGACAGTCGGACCGCACACGTACATTCTTATTTTTCCCGGGATTTCCGGTTCCAGTATTTCCTTGCGCCGGGTAAGCGTGTTGTATACTTTTATGCTCATTGAAGCTTCATCCGTTTTTCTCGGGTTGTCCGGAATGCCGGTATCTGAAAAATAAAACAAAAATCTGTTTATTCAAGCATTACCACGCACATGGCTGCCATGGCCAACCCCTCTCCTATTACGCCGAGGCCTTCCGTGGTGGTTGCCTTGATGTTTACACGGTCTTTTTCGATTCCAAGACAGCTTGAAATCATTTCCTCCATTGATTCCACGTAAGGCGACAGCTTAGGGTTCTGGGCGAAAATGGTGGCGTCCATGTTTGCAACCGAAAAAAATTTCTCAGAGACTATTTCCCTTGTTTTTTCAAGCAGCGTCATGCCCGAGACCCCCTTCCAGGAAGGATCAGTATCAGGAAAATGCCGGCCTATATCACCCATGCCCGCCGCACCCAGGAGCGCATCGCACAATGCATGGATCAGTACGTCTGCATCAGAATGCCCTAAAAGGCCCATTTCATAATCGATCTCGATTCCGCCCAGCACCAGCCTGCGGCCTGAAACCAGCCTGTGTATGTCGTAGCCTATGCCCGCCCTCATGAACAAGCCCTGCCTGATGCATACAAGGTGGCTGCAATGAAACCGGAGTCCTTATACAAGGTAAAACCTCCGGTCATTTGGTGCTGCTATGGGAACCGGGACGTTTTTCTTCAAGTGAGAAATATACTGGAGGATCAAGGCGATTCCGTGCTCGCAGGCGGATTCGCACTGACAGGCGCACCTGCAGTACAGTTCGCCGTGTTCAAAACCCACATGGGAGGCAAATACCTCCTCGGCCTTAACCCAGGCCAAAAGTCCCTTGTTCGGGGTCTTTACAAGATTGTACACGGCCCCCTGCTTCTGCAGACTCCCGCCTGATGCAACCGCATCAGGTCCGGCCCATACAGTCAGGTCTCCCCACGTCAACTCCCGGAACGGATCGCTTTTCTGCTCTCTGTTTTCCATGTATATCCTGCAAATCAGCAGAACCTTTGTCGCACGAGTCAGTCAACCGGTTCAGCCATGCCGTTTATAAGCGAGGAAACGTTTTTGCCCAGCACTGAATGGTTGTATCCTCCCTCCAGAAGTGCAAAACATCCGCCGCCTGCCTCAGCTGCTGCCTTTCGCGCCATTCGGCCGATGTGATAGTAATCGGTGGTCGCCATAAGTCCGCCCCAATCCTGCATGTGGTTGTCGAATCCGGCGGAAATGCCTATAATATCAACTCCCTGGCCTGAAAGAATGTCTTCAACCTCTTCCATGTATTTTTCCCTGGAATTTTTTGCGGGATTATAAAGCCTTACCCAGTCCGACCCTCCCAGGATGTTAACGGTTCCGTCTCCGAAATGCAGGTCAAAATCCAGGACAAGTGCGGTTTCAATGAGTTTTTCCCTCTTTAGCGTCAACAGGGAGATTGCCATGTTGTTGAAAAAGCAAAAACCCCATGCGCTGTCTGCAGAGGCGTGATGGCCCGGAGGCCGGATCAGGCCGAAAGCAGGTTCCTTAAGACCGATGCGCGCTGTCTCGATTGCACCGCCGGCCGCAAGGGCTGCAACATCATATAAGCCGTGATTTTTGATTTCACGCAGGTGGGCTTCCGTATGTGCCAGCAGGATCTGATCGTCGCGGGCAGAGTCAGGCTGCACCATCTCCGCATGAGACGGCAGTTCGTCGACAATGGCCTCAATCCTGCCCGGAGCCGAGGCAGGATCAGAAGTGTATACCCTGTAAAAATACTCATCAAAAACGACTTTCATAA
>JBKHES010000043.1:0-16045 GCA_046540695.1 Desulfobacterales bacterium | reverse complement strand
CAGGAGGTATGCCCGGAAAAAGCAATCCGGCTTGAATAATTTCTGCATTCCAATACGTGAGTTTTAAGGAAAAGGATTATGTCTGTACATGAACTTGCCGGCAAAAAGGCTCCTGCGGAAATGCTTGTAAACGTGCCCCGCCTGGTGTCTGCCTATTACACCCATCGCCCTGATCCTCAGGACCCCGCCCAGCAGGTGGAGTTCGGCACTTCGGGACACAGGGGATCGTCATTGCGCAAAAGCTTCAACGAGACCCATATAGCCGCAGTCAGCAAGGCAATAGCGGAATACCGAAAAGCGCAGGATATCACCGGGCCCCTTTTTATGGGGATGGACACGCATGCCCTGTCAGAGCCTGCCCTTGCAACTGCCTTGGAGGTGTTTGCAGCAGAGAAAATTGACGTGGTGATCCAGGAAGGCAGGGGATATACCCCGACTCCCGTAATCTCCCATGCAATACTTTCCCATAACCGGGACAGAAAACAGGAACTGGCCGACGGTGTGGTTATAACGCCTTCACACAACCCCCCGGAAGACGGGGGATTCAAATACAATCCCCCGCATGGCGGCCCTGCAGGAACAGATGTCACGGCACTTATCGAAAAAAGGGCCAACACCCTCATGCAGGAGGGAATTGACAAGATAGAACGCGTGGTTTTCGAAAAGGCCTTGAATGCCGCCACAACCCATGAATACGACTATATAGCCCCCTATGCAGATGACCTGGAAAACGTGGTGGATATGGAGGCTATTTCGTCTGCAGGTCTTAAAATCGGGGTTGATCCAATGGGCGGGGCCGGGGTTTACTTCTGGGAGCCTGTTGCTGAAAAATACGGACTGGATCTTGAGATAGTAAATAAGTCAGTGGATCCCGCCTTCGGGTTCATGCACGTGGACAAAGACGGCAAAATACGCATGGACTGTTCATCCGAATATGCAATGGCCGGGCTTATAGGGTTAAAAGACAGGTTTGACATAGCTTTCGGAAACGACCCTGACGGGGATCGCCACGGCATAGTCACAAAAAGTTCCGGTCTGCTCAACCCCAACCACTATCTTTCCGCTGCAGTGTGGTATCTTTTTGCCAACCGGCCGCAGTGGCCTGAAGATGCGGCTGTGGGCAAGACCCTGGTATCCACTTCGATGATCGACAGGATAGCCGCTCATCTCGGCCGGCGGCTTGCAGAGGTGCCCGTGGGGTTCAAGTGGTTCGTGGACGGGCTTTTGAGCGGAGCCTGCGGCTTCGGGGGAGAGGAAAGCGCCGGCGCATCATTTCTGCGCAAAAACGGCGGCACCTGGGCCACTGACAAGGACGGGATTATAATGAACCTGCTGGCCGCGGAAATCATGGCAAGGCTCGGCAAGGACCCCGGGGAGTTATACAAGGATCTTGAAGATATGTTCGGCAAAAGCTCATACAAGCGCATGGACGCGCCTGCAACTCACAGGCAGAAGCAGATTCTAAAAAACCTTTCCCCTGACATGATCACTGCTGCGAACCTGGCGGGAGAACCGATTAAACAGATACTTACAAGGGCTCCTGCAAACGATGCACCAATAGGCGGGCTCAAGGTTGTGGCTGAAAACGGATGGTTTGCAGCCCGGCCGTCAGGCACAGAGGAAATCTACAAGATTTATGCGGAAAGCTTCAAAAGCGGGGCGCACCTGGAAAACATAATTGAAGAGGCACAGCAGATAGTGGCAAAAGCGTTTGAAAATGGAAATTGATCCGGAAACAATCGATTCAGCCAGGGGATTTCTTGATCCTGAAGAAGGCGGCCGGCTCTATGAACTTGCCCTGGAAGCCTCGGTAAGCGGCCCCTGCCTGGAGGTCGGCAGCTACTGCGGCAGATCCGCCCTTTACCTGGGGGCCGGATGCAGGAAAAACAACGGGGTGCTTTTTTCCATAGATCATCACCGGGGCTCGGAAGACCAGCAGCCGGGTGAGGGGTATTTCGATCCCGAAGCCTGGGATCCTTCAGCCGGAAGGGTGGATACCTTTCCTTTGTTTAGAAAAACCCTGGAACAGGCGGGACTGGAGGACACTGTGGTCCCGATGGTCTGCACCTCAAAGGCGGCCGCACGCATGTGGGCAACAGCGCTTTCCCTGGTGTTTATAGACGGGGGGCATACATTTGAGGCCGCATTTGCGGACTATTGCGCCTGGGCGACACACGTGATGCCCTCGGGATATCTTGTTATACACGACATTTTTAAAGATCCGGAAAAAGGAGGCCAGGCCCCCTATCAAATATACCGCCTTGCCCTGGATTCCGGGCTTTTTGCGGAGCTGCCCATGACAAAGAGCCTCGGCGTGCTCAGGCGTCTTTGCTGAAATACAGCACAAGGCTTTTTCCCAGGACCGGATTGAAAAGCCTTTCCGCAGACCTTGTAAGACGGGGCTTTTTCATCATATCCCAGGTCAGAAACCTGTGGTAGGCTTTGACAATCCGGGAGCTTTCATTGCCGGGCCCTGCCAGGCACTTTAACCACCAGTAGGGCGAGTGAAGGCTGTGAGCCCAGTGGCTGCCCGTCAGGGAGAGTCCCAGGCCCCCGAAAAGTTCGGTGATTTGTTTTTTTTTGTAAATCCGCACGTGCCCGCCTTCGGTGTTTGCATACTCATCTGAAAGCGCCCAGCAGATCCGCTCCGGGAGATACCTTGGCACGCTTACAGCCAGTGTGCCCGAGGGCTTGAGCACACGGCAGAGTTCGCCTGCCGCCCGTGTTTCATCGCGTATGTGCTCCATTACTTCCGAGCATATAACGCGGTCAAAACTGTTGTCCCGGAAGGGAAGATCAAGTATGCTTGCGTTATAAAGCCCCCAAATGCTGCCGTTGAAACAACCGCCGTACTGCTCGTGCAAATGGATTTTCTCGCCGGCCCTGCAAAGGTCTGTAAAGCTTATGTCTGCTCCTGCCACTTTTGTTCCCGGGTATTCACAGGCCATGCACACATGCCTGCCCTCGCCGCAGCCCATGTCGAGTATATAATCTCCCGGCCGGATGCCCAGTCGGTTATAATCGATTGTAATCATCTATGGTCCCCTGGTAGGCTTCGGCGGTTTTGCCGGCAACCGCGTTCCACGTAAGATGCCTGCAGACCCTTTGATATCCGGCCTCACCCAGGCGGCGTGCCTTTTCCGGATGATCTATGAGGTCTGTTATGGCGTTTTTCAGGGCCCCGGAATCCCCGGGCGGAACCAGGACCCCGGCGTCGCCGACCACTTCGGGCAGGGCCCCGCCTGTTGTGCTTATAACCGGCACCGCGCATGCCATGGCCTCTCCGGCGGGCAGGCCGAAGCCCTCGTATACTGACGGAACCACGGCCATGGTTGCTTTGGCGTACTGGCGCACGAACTCCTCGTGAGATATCCTGCCTGTAAAGGTTACAATGTTTCCAATTCCCAGCCGCCGGACCAGTTTTTCAACCATGCCGTTTTTCCTGGGCGTTCCCACCACGATCAGTTTTATGGCACGTTTTGCAAAAATTTGCGCAACTGCGGGCAGCAGGTGGTGAAGTCCCTTGAGAGGCGTGTCTGCGCTGTTTGTGACAATGATCCTGTTGGGCTCCCTTTTTATGTCAGGCACGGGGTGGAAAAGGTCCGTGTTGATGCCGTTGGGCACCACGGAAAACCGGCTTTCAGGAATCCGGAATTCTTTGCTTATATGATGCCGGGTAAAGGTTGAAACGGTTATAAGACGGGGCAGGGTGCGCGCAACCCTTTTCTGCATGCCTATGAAGGAGTACCAGCGGATGCTTTTGAGCTTTCGCCAGAATGCGGTCTCTGTTTTTACCGCAACATCGCGGTCAACTGTAATGGGGTGATGTATGGTTGCAATTGCGGGCATTTTCTTTTTTATCGACCACAGGCCGTAGGAAAGGCTCTGGTTGTCATGGATGATATCGTATTTACGCCTGTTTTTCTCCAGGAATTTTCCAGCCCTGATTCCGAAGGTATAAGGCTCGGGAAAGCCCATGGTGGATGTTCCCAGCCACTCGAGCAGGTTGACCGGGTCTGACAGTTCCTTTGCGGAAGGAAGCCGGAAAAGGTTTTCAGGGTTGTAGAGATCCAGGCCCGGGATTCTTATCAGGCCCACTTTCTCGTCCAGTATCGGGTATTCAGGTCCGGAAACCACGTCAACACAGTGTCCCAGCCGCGTCAGCGCAGAGCTGAGATTGCGTACGTAAACCCCCTGTCCGCCGCAGTGAGGGTTGCTGCGGTAGCTCAGCAGGCAGATGCGCAAGGGCCTGTCAGGAGGGCGGATCATTTTAAAACCTGTATCTGCTGTAACCTTCGGATTCCGGGTAAAGTATTCAGATACAGCGTCAACTGCGTTTGCGTCAAGTCGTTTTTCATGGCGGCGCCGGCAAAATCCGCATTCCCGGAAGTCGGGATCTGTTTTTTTCGAAATCGGGATCGATCCCGATACCGTGATCGATTTTCAGGCTCGGGCCAAGGGCTCAAGGATTTATTCGCCCGCTCTGGTTTCACCGGAAACATATGAGAGAAACCCTGTTTAATTTTGGCTTGAACCTGCGGCGCGGATATGATTTAAATTGCAGAAAAGCTGTATCAAGGCAATTAACCCTTACTGTAATGGTTGATATATGACACAGGCGTTTTTTGATGCCCTGGCCGTGGAAATAGCCGGTATACGCCTTAAAAATCCGGTTATGACCGCTTCCGGCACTTTCGGCTACGGGCTCGAATTCGGGGAGCTACTGGATTTGAACCGGCTCGGAGGAATTATTGTAAAGGGGCTTTCCCTGAAGCCCGCAGCCGGAAATCCCCCGCCGAGGATAGTGGAGACTGCCTCGGGCATGATAAATTCCATCGGCCTTGAAAACATAGGCATAGATGCCTTTCTACGGGATAAGCTCCCGGGTTTGATGGCATTTGATACCCCTGTTATTGTAAATACATACGCAGTTGCAGTTGAGGAGTATGCCGAGCTTGCCGCCAGGGTCGAAGAGGTTGATCAAATCGCGGGCATCGAGGTAAATATTTCATGCCCCAATGTAAAAGCCGGGGGAGTGGCTTTCGGGGTGGATCCCCAGGCCGCCGGCAGGGTGGTAAAAGCAGTGCGCGCAAACACCGGAAAGCCTGTTATTGTCAAGCTTACCCCCAACGTGGCTGATATTGCGTGCATGGCAAAGTGTGCTGAGGATGCCGGCGCTGATGCAGTGTCCCTTATAAACACCCTCACTGCAATGGCCATTGATATTCACACCCGCCGGCCCAGGCTTGGCAATGTAACGGGCGGGCTTTCAGGGCCCGCCATCAAGCCGGTTGCCCTTCGCATGGTATGGCAGGCAGCCCGGGCGGTGAAAATTCCTGTGGTGGGCATAGGCGGAATCATGTCAGCAGAGGACGTGCTCGAGTTCATGATAGCGGGCGCATCTGCGGTTCAGATAGGGACAGCCAATTTCGTAAATCCGCACGTTTCCATGGAAATAATTGACGGTCTTGCAAAATACCTGGAAAAAAACAGCATCGAGAGCATTCAGGATATTGTGGGCACCTTAAAAACCTGAAACCCGGAACAAAGGAGTTCAGACATGTTGAAAAAAATTGTTATCCTTTTGCTGGTTTCTGTAATGTCGGCGGCAGCAGGCCATGCAAGAACCACAGAAGGCGTTGAAATGCCGGAAACCATTGAGATCGGAGACAAAAAGGTTGCGCTCAACGGTGCCGGTGTCCGCGAGATTATTGATGCCAAGTACTACGTTGGAGGGCTTTATCTGAGGGAAGCCGGCACTGACCAAAGTGCCATAATGGAGGCTGACGAACCCATGGCAATCCGCCTGGAGATGATTGAGGACGCTGGCCAGGAGACAATGCAGAGGGCTTTTTTAAACGGGCTTAAGGGAGCCACTGATAACAACATTGATCCCATCCAGGACCAGGTAGATCAGTTTATGGACTGCTTTTCAGATTCCATTAAAGACGGAGACGTTTTTGAGTTCAGATATGCCCCAGAAGAGGGCACGAAGGTTTACAAATCCGGCGAGCAGCTGGACGTGATAGAAGGCCTTGATTTCAAGAAGGCAATGTTTGGAATCTGGCTTTCGGATCAGCCGGCTGACAGTGACCTTAAAGAGGACATGCTTGCCGGTGATTTCCGTGTTGCCATGGAAGATATCAGCGACGAGGAAAAAGAGGCTGAAGAAGCCGGGCAAGAAGACCGGGAGGCATCGCAGGAAAAGGAGGCTTCAGAGCAGGAGGCTGAAGAGGAAAGAAAGGTTGCTGAAAAAGAAGCTGATATAGAAAAACAGGAACAGGAAGCAGCAAAGAAAAGGCAAGAGGCGGAAAAAGAGGCTGAAGACAAGAAAGCAGACCAAAAAGATACCGGCACAGGCGGTGCAGAAGCGGCTGGAGGCAGCGAAAGCGGTGATGCCGGCGGAGACGACGAACAAAAGGACCGGGCTGAGGCAGAACAAAAGGACAGAAAAGCCGGGAAGGAGGCTGCAGAAGAGGAGCAAAAGGCTGAAAAACGGGCCTCCCGCGAAAAGCAAAAGTCTGAAGGGGCTGAGGCTGAAAAGGAAAGGGACGAAGAGCAAAAGGCTTCTGATGAGGAAAAGTCCGGAACTTCTGCAACCCGCGGCGAGGTGGAGGGTGAAAGCGTCTACTTTGAGACAAATGACGCATCACTGAATGAAAAAGCTGTAAAAAGGCTTGAGAAAAAGGCGGCCTGGCTTGAAAAAAATCCTGATGCGGACTTGTCAGTTAAGGTTTACTGCGATCCTAGGGGCTCGGAAGACTACAATACCTGGCTGGCAAAGCAACGCGGAAAAAGCGTCAGGAAATGGTTTACAGGCAGGGACATTGACGAGTCGAGAATCTACATCAAGGTTCGCGGCGCTGAAGCCTTAAAGGGAGACGGCGAAAAAGACTTGAGCAAAAGCCGCAGGGCCGAGTTCCGGATTGTTGAATAGCTGAAAAACCCGAGGAAAATAAAGCCGGGCCGGTAAGGTAAAACATGTTTTGCGCCGGCCCGGCTTTTTAGTTGTGCGGAGTTTTTCTATAGTGATTCCGCCTTTCTGGCAGGGTTGTTTTTAAGGTATTCCAGCCGGTTTAAGCCGTTTATATATGCGTAGGCGCTGGCGGTTATAATATCGGGATCCGCTCCGCGTCCCAGCGCTATCACGTCGTCTTCCTTCAGCCTTACAGTGACCTCTCCCTGGGCGTCCGTGCCCCCGGTAAGCGCGTTTACTGAAAAGCGAAGCAGCGATGAGCCGGTCTCAGTGAGCTGGGAGATGGCATTGAAAGTGGCGTCAATGGGCCCGTTTCCGCTTCCTGTGCATACAGTTTCGGTTCCGTTTATCAGCATTTTCACCGTGGACGTGGGCATAACAGTTGTGCCCGCAGTAACGTGAAGGTAGGTAAGCGAGTAGATATCCGCGGTGCGGAGCACCCCTTCGTTTACAAGGGCCTCGAGGTCCTCGTCTAGCACCACCTTTTTCTTGTCAGCAAGTGACTTGAACTTCTTGAACACAAGCTTGAGCTCATCCTCTGAAAGATCATAGCCTATATTTTTTAAATGCTTGTGCAGTGCGTGTTTTCCGGAATGCTTGCCCATGACCAGCCTGCTGGTGGTCAAACCAATTGTTTCCGGTTTCATTATTTCGTAGGTCATGGGGTTCTGCAGCACGCCATGCTGGTGAATTCCTGACTCATGGGCAAATGCGTTTGCACCCACGATTGCCTTGTTCGGCTGGATCATCATGCCCGTAATCATGCTGACCAGGCGGCTCACGCGGTATATCCTTGTGGTCTCTATACCCGTTGTCACGGGCAGGTAAGTGGGCCTGGTGTTAAGGGTCATAACCACTTCCTCAAGGGAGGTGTTGCCGGCCCTCTCGCCTATGCCGTTTATCGTCACCTCTGCCTGCCTGGCCCCGTTTTCAATCGCGGCCAGGGTGTTTGCCGTGGCAAGCCCCAGGTCGTTGTGGCAGTGAACGCTTAAAACCGCCTTGTCTATATTGGGGGTGTTTTTCCTGATATATGCCACAAGTTCCCCGAATTCCCTGGGAATTGCATACCCCACTGTGTCCGGAAGGTTCACTGTTTTTGCGCCTGCGTCAATCACGGATTCAAATACCTTGCACAGAAAGTCAGGGTCACTTCTGGAGCCGTCTTCAGCGGAGAACTCAACGTTTTCAGTGAAGCTGCACGCGTATTTTACCGCCTCAACTGCGCTTTTGAGAACTTCCTCGCGCGACATGCTGAGCTTGTACTGCATGTGTATATCGGAAGTGGCAAGGAAAGTGTGGATCCTGGGCCGGGCGGCATGACTTATGGCCTTCCATGCCCGGTCTATGTCATGGGCAGAGGCGCGGGCCAGGGCCACTACTTCCGAGTTGACAACCTTTCTTGCCACCTCTGAGACCCCTTCGAAATCTCCTTCCGAGGCGGCAGGAAAACCGGATTCGATGGCATCCACCCCCAGTTTTTCAAGCTGGGTGGCAATTCGTACCTTTTCTGCGGTATTCATGCTGGCCCCGGGCGACTGTTCTCCGTCGCGCAGCGTGGTGTCGAATATATATACTTTCTCTTTCATACAGGTGCTCCTGATGGTTTATTTATTGCGGCTGACCGTTACCGTTGGTTGCCTTTGCCAGCTTGTACTGGAAGCTGTCTGCCAGGGACTGCCAGCTTGCTTCTATTATGTCCTCTGAAACCCCTATGGTGCTCCAGATTGCCTCTTCGTCCCTTGATTCAATAAGCACCCGCACCTTGGAGCCGGTACCTTCCCGACCGTCGAGCACGCGCACCTTGAAGTCAACCAGGTGTACCGGATCAAGCGCGTTTCCGTAGACGTTGTTCAAAGCCTTCCTAAGAGAGTTGTCCAGGGCGCTGACCGGCCCATGGCCCTCTGCTGCGGTTATTTCCTCGACTCCGTCAACATTGATTTTTATTACTGCATGCGAACGGCAGGGGCGGTCTTTTTCCTTTTCAACAGTCACCCGGAAGGACTCGAGCTCAAAGCAGGGGGTGAACCTGTTTGTCAGCTTTTCCATGAGAATCCGCAAAGAGCCGTCTGCCACGTCATACTGAAAGCCTTCCTGTTCCAGGCGTTTTACCGTGTTGACGATCTCTGAGTAGTCATATCCGTTTTCATCCACGGGAAATCCCAGCTCCCTGGCCTTGTACTTGATATTGCTCTTGCCAGACATGTCAGAGATGAGTACACGACGCTTGTTTCCCACAAGTTCGGGTTCTATGTGTTCATAGGAGCGGGGTTCCTTCATAATGGCGTCCACGTGCAGGCCGCCCTTGTGGGTAAAGGCGCTTTTTCCCACAAAAGGCCTGCTGTTTATCGGCGTCATGTTGGCTGTTTCGCTTATATAGAGCGACACCTTCTGCAGCTTGGCAAGGTTTTCGTCTGATACGCAGTCATAGCCCATTTTTATTTTGAGAATGGGGATTATCGAGGTCAGATCTGCATTGCCGCATCTTTCCCCGTAGCCGTTGATTGTTCCCTGAACGATTGAGGCCCCGGCTCGCACTGCAGTGATGGTGTTTGCCACAGCCAGGTTGGAGTCGTTGTGTGTATGGATACCCACGCGCAACCTGCGGTCCGAGGTTTTGCGGATAACCTTGTTTATTTCCCCCATGATTTCCTCTATTTCATGGGGAAGGGCCCCGCCGTTTGTGTCACATAAAACAACGGCATCCGCGCCGCCCTTAACAGCCGCCTCTATGGTGCTGCAAGCGTAGTCCGGATTTTCCTTGTAGCCGTCAAAGAAATGCTCGGCATCGTAGTGGACCTCTATATTGTTTTTCTTCAGATGCTCCACAGAGCTGCGAATCATTTCAAGGTTGGCTTCAAGCGGGATACCCAGGATCTTTGTTACGTGGAGATCCCAGGTTTTGCCAACAATGGTGCCCACGTGCGCGCCGCTTTCCAGCACGGCCTGCAGCTGGCGGTCGTCTTCCGGGGCAGAGCCGTGCTTGTGGGTGGAGCAGAAGGCCGCCATCCTGGCATTTACAAACGGCTCCTCTGCAGCCATCCGGAAAAACTCGAAGTCCTTTGCCGAAGCTCCGGGCCATCCTCCCTCGATGTAATGGATGCCCATGTCATCGAGCTTTCTGGCTACTTTCATTTTGTCCAGGGCTGTAAAATTAATTTTTTCGCCCTGGGTGCCGTCGCGCAGCGTTGTGTCGTATATCAGTACTGATTCCATGGAAACATTCTCTTCTATGTTGTTATTTTCCGCGTCGTTCCGGCCGCAGCGAACGTACCGCCGCGCCGGTTTTCCACATCTCGGAGTTTTTGATTACATCGAGTTCCCTGGTAAGTTTTTCCCTGTAATCCGGGGTGCTGTTTGCCTCCAGGACACGCTGGGTTTCTTTTCCGGATGCAACGCTTTCGTATAGCTCTTCAAACAGCGGCTTTACTGCGTCACGGAATTTCGGCGCCCAGTCAAGTGCTCCTCTCTGGGCGGTTGTGCTGCAGTTTGAAAACATCCAGTCCATGCCGTTTTCGTCAACCAGCCTGATAAGGCTCTGGGTGAGTTCCTCCACGGTTTCGTTGAAAGCCTCGCTCGGGGAATGGCCGTGGCTGCGAAGGGTGTTGTACTGGGCCTCCATAACGCCTGCCAGGCATCCCATGAGCACTCCGCGCTCGCCGGTTAAGTCGCTGAATACCTCTTTTTCAAAAGTGGTGGGAAACAGGTAACCCGAGCCCACTGCAATGCCCAAGGCCAGGGCCCGCTCCCTTGCCCGGCCGGTATAGTCCTGGTGTATGGCAAAGCTGGAGTTGATTCCGCGGCCTTCCAGGAAGTTGTTTCTGACACTGCGGCCCGATCCCTTGGGAGCCACCATGATCACATCAACAAAATCAGGCGGAATTACGCCTGTCTGCTCCTTGTAGACAATAGAGAATCCGTGGGAAAAATACAGGGCGTCGCCTTTGTTGAGGCACTCCTTGATTTTCGGCCAGCTTGCCACCTGGCCGGCATCAGACATGAGTTCCATGATTATGGTGCCGCGCTTTGCAGCCTCCTCGAGCGGAAAAAGCGTTTCACCGGGCACGAACCCGTCGGATTTGGCTTTTTCCCAGTATTCGTCTCCTTCGAGCTGGCCCACGATGACAGACAGTCCGTTGTCCCTGAGGTTCAGGGCCTGTGCCGGACCCTGCACTCCGTAGCCCAGAACCACTATGGTCTCGTCTTTTAAGACGTCTCTTGCCTTATCCATGGTAAATTCATCAGAGGTGATCACCTCTTCTTCAACACCGCCGAAATCCATCCTCGCCATTTTTCATTCCTCCATAATTTTAACTGGTTAACTATTTGCTTTCCCTGGGCAGCGCCACGCAGCCGGTGCGAGCGATTTCTCTTATGCCGAACGGTTTTAAGAGGCTTAAAATCGCCTCGGTTTTGTCCTGGTCGCCTTCGATTTTAACCGTGAAATGCTCGCTGCCCACATCAACAACCTGACCGCGGAATATGTCTGTAATACGAAGTATTTCCGGCCGGTTTTCCGACCTTGCCGTAACCTTGATAAGAACCATTTCCCTCAGCACGTATTTCGTGTCTGTCAGATCTATGACCTTGATTACGTTTATCAGCTTGTTTAACTGTTTCTGGATCTGTTCCACGATCATGGGGCTGCCCTTTGTGACCATGGTTATGCGTGAAATCGTGGGGTCCACGGTTTCCGCCACGCTCAGGCTTTCGATGTTATAGCCCCTGCCGGAAAACAGGCCGGTAATCCGGGAGAGAACCCCTGGTTCATTGTCCACGAGAATCGAGAGTAGGTGTTTTTGTTCGTTCATGGTCAAATCCTTTTTCAACGGGTGCCTGCAGTTTCATGCAGATTTTCCGGCTTAATATTTTCCTGTTTTTGCCTGCCTATACCAGAAGCATCTTTTTTATGGGCGCGCCCGCCGGTACCATGGGATAGACGCTTTCTTCCGCCTCCACGACAAAGTCCATGACAACAGGGCCCTCGGTGTTTATTCCTTCAGACAGAACATCCCGGACCTCGTCCGGCCTGATCGCACGCAGCCCAGTGGCTCCGTAGGCCTGCGCAAGTTTGACAAAGTCAGGTGCATGGGCGAACCTGGTGGAGGAATAGCGCCTTTCATAAAACAGTTCCTGCCACTGGCGCACCATGCCCAGAAAACCGTTGTTTAGTATGATCACCTTAACCGGCAGATTGTACTGCATTGCTGTTGCCAGTTCCTGGATGTTCATCTGGATGCTGCCGTCTCCGGCGATATCAACAACCAGTTCTTCCGGTGCCCCCACCTGGGCGCCTATGGCAGCCGGCAGGCCGAATCCCATGGCTCCTAAGCCCCCGGAGGTTATAAAGTGTCCGGGCTTTTTTACATGAAAATACTGGGCCGCCCACATCTGGTTCTGGCCGACTTCAGTGGTTATCACTGCATTGCCGCCTGACAGCTCATATAGTGTTTCAATCACGTACTGCGGCTTGATCACATCCTGCTGCCTGTAGGCAAGAGGGGTTGTTTCCTTCCACTGCCTGATCTGGTCCAGCCACGGCTTTCTTGTTTCTTCCGGATCACCGAGCTCGGCGTTATCCAGCAGCTCGTTCAACCTGGCAAGTGAAATTTTGCAGTCTCCGACCACTGGCACGTCAACGGGCACGTTTTTCTGGATCGAGGTCGGGTCTATGTCTATCTGCACGATCGTGGCATGGGGTGCGAACTCGTCTATCTTGCCGGTTACCCTGTCATCGAACCTGACACCAACCGAGATGAGAAGATCGCATTCAGACACTGCCATGTTGGCCCTGAACGTGCCGTGCATGCCCAGCATCCCGAGCCACAGAGAATCTGTTCCCGGAAATCCGCCCAGGCCCATAAGTGTTGATGTCACCGGTATTCGGGTTTTGCGCCCAAGCTCGGTCAGTTCCTTGTGCGCCTTGGAAAGGGTTACACCGCCGCCTGAAAATATCACCGGTTTTTGTGCTTTTTTTATAAGGCCCATGACCTTGCGCAGCTGCTTTATGTTGGGCTTGTAGGTCGGATTATAAGACTGCAGCTTGACCTCGCCCGGCATTTTAAACTCGGTTACGGCATTTATCACATCCTTGGGAAGATCCACCAGCACCGGCCCGGGCCTGCCTGAGCGTGCTATGTGAAAGGCCTCCTTTATGATGCGTGCAAGATTGTCTACATTTTTTACAAGATAGTTGTGTTTGGTGCAGGGCCGCGTGATGCCCACTATGTCAACTTCCTGGAACGCATCGTTTCCTATGAGCTGTGTGGGCACCTGGCCTGTAAACACCACAACCGGTATGGAGTCCATGTATGCGGAGGCAATTCCGGTAACGGTATTGGTTGCTCCCGGCCCGGAGGTCACAAGGCACACCCCGACCCTGCCGCTGGCGCGGGCATATCCGTCAGCCGCGTGCAGCGCCCCCTGTTCATGTCTCACCAGGTAATGGTTTATGTCCGGATCTTCCATCAGGGCGTCGTAAATGTCAATAACAGCTCCGCCCGGGTATCCGAAGATGGAGTCCACGCCTTCTTCCTTGAGCATTCTGAGTAAAATCTGCGCCCCTTTGAGCTTCATTGTACTTCCTCGCTGTTTTCGATCAGTTTTAAAAAACCTTGATTCAAAATTCAAAACCCGGATTCCGGATTCACCCCTTTAATACGGCCCCCTTGTCCGCAGAGGTTACCTGCCGGGCGTATCTGGCCATGTATCCGGTGGTGATCTTCGGAGCAGGGGCCTGCCATTTAGAAAAACGTTTTTCTATTTCATCTTCATCGACTTTAAGTATGATGGTCTTGCCCGGGATATCGATTGATATGATATCACCCTGTTCAACCACTGCAATTGTTCCTTTCTGCATGGCTTCAGGAGAGATATGGCCTATTGCAGCCCCCCGCGTGCCGCCTGAAAAGCGGCCGTCAGTGATCAGGGCCACGTACCCGTCCAGGCCCATGCCGGCTATGGCTGAAGTCGGGGTAAGCATCTCTCTCATACCCGGGCCTCCCATGGGTCCTTCGTATCTGATTACCACCACGTCGCCCTTTTTGATCTGTCCGTTCATTATGGCCTCAGTGGCGTCTTCTTCCGAATCAAACACCCGTGCCGGGCCTTCGTGCTGCATCATATCATCTGCCACTGCCGACTGCTTGACCACGCACCCGCTGGGGGCCAGGTTTCCGAACAGTACCGCAAGGCCGCCGTATGCATGATAGGCCCGATCAGGCGTTCGAATCACCTCGGGGTCTATGACCCGGGCGGATTCCAGGTTCTCCTTCAGGGTTTTCCCGGTTGCGGTAAGGCAGTCAGTGTCTATCAGGCCTGCGTCAGCAAGGGTTTTCATGACAGCACCTATTCCCCCGGCATTGTTTAAGTCCTCTATGTGATGGGCCCCTCCGGGGCTGAGGGAGCACAGGTGCGGGATCCTGCCGCTGATTTCGTTTATCCTGTCAAGATCAAGCGGCATGCCTGCCTCGTGGGCCAGGGCTGCAATATGCAGGGTGGTGTTTGTGGAACACCCAAGGGCCATGTCAACGCAAAGGGCGTTTTCAAAGGCTTCATGGGTAAGTATGCGGCTCGGGACGATGCCTTCGTTGTGCAGGGCCACAATCTGCATGCCTGCATGCTTTGCAAGCCTGATCCGGGCGGACATGACCGCCGGAATGGTCCCGTTTCCCGGAAGCCCCAGGCCTATTGCCTCTGTGAGGCAGTTCATGGAATTGGCCGTAAACATGCCGGAGCAGGAGCCGCAGGTGGGACAGGCCGCGTTTTCTATGTCGCAGAGCTCCTGTTCCGAGATCAGGCCACGCCTGACCTTTCCCACGGATTCGAATACCGATATCAGGTCCACTTTTTCCTTCGGATTGCCGGGGCTTCTGCCCGCCAACATGGGGCCGCCGGAGATAAAAATTGCAGGCAGATCAAGGCGGGCTGCCGCCATGAGCATTCCCGGCACTATCTTGTCGCAGTTTGGTATCATAACCATAGCATCCAGGGCATGGGCGGTTGCCATGGTTTCAATGGAGTCGGCTATCAGTTCCCTGCTGCCAAGGGAATATTTCATGCCCTCGTGTCCCATGGCAATGCCGTCGCACACCCCTATGGTGCCGAACTCCACCGGCGTGCCCCCGGCCATGTATATGCCCGCCTTTACAGCTTCGCTTATCTGGTTGAGGTTCACGTGGCCGGGTATGATGGTGTTGGCGGAATTGGCAACGCCTATCAGCGGGCGGCCTATCTCTTCGTCCGTGTAGCCGGAGGCCTTGAGCAGCGCCCGGTGAGGCGCCCTTCCGATGCCCTGTTTTGCGATATCGCTTTTCATAATTTGAGTTCCTTTCAAACAAAAAAACCGTTACCAGCTTAAGGGGCTGATAACGGTTTGTGCAAGAATTTATGAAGCTTTAAGATTCCACGCGAGCCATTATCAACCCCGTTTCCCGTAAAGGACGTCGAGTACGCCCAGTACGGGTACGATAATAAGGACAATAATGAGGCTGAAAATGATCGACCTGGAATTCATACCTGTGCCTGGTTTTGTTCGAGTTTAATTTATGTGTGCATATCCATCATAACTCCGCCGGATTTTGATGTCCATACCAATAATGTATTTTTTTTGTCAAGCATTTATTTTGCCAGCGCAAACCACTCCAGGGTGTTTTCCATAAATGTCTGCTGGTGCTCCGGATTGCTTACCGGATGATCAGAGCCCGGCAGGCGGAGCAGTTTTTTGGGTTCATTTGCAGACTCATAGATACGCAGGGCGTTTTCATAAGGCACCACTTCGTCTGCATCCCCGTGGCAGATAAGCACGCTGTGCAAAAGATTGAGGCTGTCTGATATGTCAAAATCCATCTGCCCCTTTTTTATGCCTGAAAGGTCCGGGTCTGTTTCATATGACACAGGCACCATGATTGAAGACATGCTCACCGGTGCAGCCAGGGTGACAACTGCACTGACTTTTGTCTTTGCGGCAACTGAAAGTACAACCGCCCCTCCGAGGCTGCTTCCGAAAAGGCCCAGGATGCCGGCCAGGTCGGTTCTCTTTGAGAGCATGTCAGCAGCAGCTGCAAGATCGCT
>JBKHES010000042.1:0-16598 GCA_046540695.1 Desulfobacterales bacterium | reverse complement strand
GAACGTCTGCCGGATTCCAACGGGGCGGAGCTGATTGTCATGTTGACTCATTTAAGCGCTCTCCTTAAAATTGACACCCAACCATATGCGTTTTGGCTGCCCGAATCAATGGATTTTTGTGAAAAAAGCTGGTATGGCTGCGATTTTCCCTTGCATCCTGAAACGAGTATGTTATAGGTTTTCGTGTAAATTGCAGCGGCAGGTTAATATTTGAATAAGGCATTTGTGTAATATTTTCAAGGAGGTGTCAAATAGCCAAGACAAAGAGCAACGATAAAAAGGTAAATATCAACAGCGAGATCAGGGCCCCGGAAGTAAGGGTTATTGATCCCGAGGGAAACCAGCTTGGAGTGATTCCCATAAACTCCGCCCTTTCAACAGCCGAGGATCATGGTCTCGACCTGGTGGAGGTTTCTCCTAATGCAAGCCCGCCGGTTTGCAAAATAATGGATTACGGACGCTACAGGTACCAGCAGGATAAAAAGCAGCAGGAAGCCAGAAAAAAGCAGTCCGCGATCCAGGTAAAGGAGATAAAGGTCCGCCCGAAAACAGATGACCACGACCTGGAAATAAAGCTCGGTCACATCAGGAAATTCATCGACAAGAAAAACAAGGTGAAAGTCACCCTGATGTTCAGGGGGCGGGAAATTACAATGACAGACAGGGGCAGGGACGTACTCGAACGCATTGCCGAAAATGCAAGCGAGTTCGCCTCCATTGAGCAGCCCCCTAAAATGGAAGGCCGTACCATGACGATGCTCCTGGGCCCCAGGTAGCAATCCCGGGCTGTCCAAGCAAAAAACATCACCCCGGCAGAGTATCAGGCCGAAACCTCAATGCGAGGAAACCGGTTAACTCCGGCACACTTGCGCGGGAAAGTCTTTTCCCGCGCTTTGTATTTTTTTATTGACGGCCCGGTAGAGTTGAGGCATATTTTTTTGTTTAACAATTTTTACGCCCGACATACTGTATTATAATTGTTGTTTAAGGGAGAGCGATCATGCCGAAAATCAAAACAAACCGCGCGGCTGCCAAACGGTTTAAACGCACAGGCACCGGCAAATACGTTTTTGCCAAGTCCCATGCCAGCCATATTCTGACCAAAAAGACCAGAAAACGCAAGCGCGCGCTCAGAAAAAAGCAGGTCATGGACTCCACCAACCTCAAGGCAGTCAGAAGGATGATGCCCTACGGCTAAGATAGGCAAAAGGCAAAAAAGGAGTATCACAAAATGCGAGTAAAAAGAGGATATAAAGCCAGGCGGCGCAGGAAAAAAGTGCTGAAACTGGCCAAAGGCCAGCAGGGCGGCAGGAGCAGGCTGTATCGTACAGCCGCTGACGCGGTTGACAAGGCCCTTACGTATGCATACCGCGACCGCAAGGTAAAAAAACGCCAGTTCAGGCGGCTTTGGATAACACGCATCAATGCCGCGGCCAGAATGAACAAGCTCTCCTACAGCAAATTCATCAGCGGATTAAAAAAGGCTGACATCGAGCTTGACCGGAAAATCCTGGCTGAAATGGCAGTCTCCGATCCATACGCGTTTTCCAGGCTGGCGGAAAAGGCCTCTTCCCGGCCTTAATCCGGAACGCCCGGTGCTTTAAGCGCCCTTGCCGCACCAGGCGTAAAACCCCATCTGCAAACGGTTGATGCAAAGTGAGCCAAGAAATTGAACAAATTCGGCAACAGGCCCTGTCTGAACTGCAGCAGGCAGAGGAAGCGGAAACCGTCCGGGAATTATCTGTCCGGTACCTGGGCCGCAAGGGACGGGTAACGAAGTTTCTGCGCAATATCTCCCAGCTCCCGGCAGACCAGCGTCCTGCTGCAGGCAAGCGGGCAAACGAGGTCAAAAAAGAACTTGAATCCGCATTTGACAGCGCCCTGGCCGAATTCTCGGAAAAACAGGAACAAGACGGGGAGGCCATAGACGTTTCCCTGCCCGGCAGACCTGCGCCGCTTGGCACCCTGCACCCGATCACCCGTATCACCCGCCTGATTTCAAGCATATTTGAACGAATGGGATTCGGCATAGCAGAAGGCCCTGAAGTTGAATCCGACTATTACAATTTTGAGTCCTTAAATATCCCCAAGAACCATCCTGCACGGGACATGCAGGATACATTCTATGTGTCGGACAACGTTGTGCTGCGCACCCACACTTCCCCCATACAGGTTCGTTACATGGAGTCCCGCCAGCCGCCCGTACGCATAATCGCACCCGGCAAGGTCTACAGGTGCGACTCGGATCTGACCCACACCCCCATGTTTCACCAGGTTGAGGGGCTTCTGGTGGATGAAAAGGTTTCATTCGGGGATCTAAAGGGCACCCTAACCGCTTTTGTGCACCAGATTTTCGACCCGGAAACTAGCCTGCGCTTCAGACCAAGTTTTTTCCCTTTTACAGAACCAAGCGCCGAGGTGGATATCCGTTGCGTAATATGCAGGGGCGCCGGGTGCAAGGTGTGCTCGGACACGGGATGGCTGGAGGTTCTGGGCTGCGGCATGGTTCATCCCGCTGTATTCGAAAACGTGGGCTACGACACCTCAAGGTATTCCGGGTTTGCCTTTGGAATGGGCGTGGAGCGAATTGCAATGCTCAAATACGGGATAAACGACATCCGCATGTTTTTTGAAAACGACATCCGGTTTTTGAGGCAGTTCTGACCAGAAACCAGAGACTTGAAACCGTGGACCAGACAAAATTAATGAAGATGACAAGAATCAGGGCACTGATATGAAAGTCAGCCTGGAGTGGTTGAGACAATACGTGGACATTGACGCCGGGCCGTCCGAACTCGCTGATCTGCTTACAATGGCGGGACTCGAGGTGGAAGCAGTAATTGATCCCCATGAGCATCTTTGCCCGGTTGTGGTGGGCCGCATTACAGAAATCAAACCGCATCATGACGCAGACAGCCTCGCGTGCTGCAGCGTGGACATCGGATCTCATACTGCTGAAATAGTATGCGGGGCCCCTAACGCGCAAACAGGCATGAACGCCCCCTGTGCGCCGGCCGGCACGATTCTGCCTTCCGGAACCGAGGTGAAAAAGACAAAAATCAGGGGACAGCTCTCAGAGGGCATGCTCTGCAGCGAGGCCGAGCTAGGGATAGGAGACGACGCCTCCGGCCTAATGCTCCTTGACCCGGAAGCAGCGCCGGGGACACCTGTCAAGGAAGCTCTGGGCCTTCAGGACACTGTATTTGAAATAGGCCTCACCCCCAACCGGCCTGACTGCCTCAGCCACATAGGAGTGGCAAGGGAAATAGCTGCATTGCAGTCAAAACCCCTCAACCCCCCGGAAATCCCCCTGGTTCAAACCGGCGGCAGGGCTGCAGAGCTTGCATCGGTCACCATAGAAAATCCGCAGCTGTGCCCCAGGTATTCTGCACAACTTGTTTTCGGCATCAAGGTCGGTCCCTCCCCCTTTTGGCTGCAGCAGCGGCTCCGTGCAGTGGGGCTTAATCCAATCAACAACATAGTTGACGTAACCAATTTCGTAATGATGGAAACCGGCCAGCCCCTTCATGCCTTTGACTTTGACCTGCTGGAGCAGAACAGGATCGTGGTGCGCACCCCGCGCAAGGAAGAAGGCGAATTTACCACCCTGGACGGAAAGGCAAGAAAGCTCGACTCAGAAACACTTCTGATCTGCGACGGGCAAAAGCCGGTTGCAATTGCCGGGGTAATGGGCGGTGAGAATTCTGAAATCATGGAAACCACAACAAGGGTACTCATTGAAAGCGCCTGCTTTGACCCGGTTTCCATCCGCAGGACTGCAAAGCGCCTGGGTATTTCCACTGACGCATCCTTTCGCTTCGAACGCGGCGTTGACCCGCAGGCAACGGTGTATGCCATGAACAGGGCAGCCCTGCTCATGGCTGAGGTAGCCGGCGGAAGTGTTATGGAAGGAATCATGGACGAAAACCCGGTGCCTTTTGCAGAAAAAACAATAAGGCTGAGCACCGAAAAAACCAACCTGCATCTCGGAACCAGTCTCAGCCGGGACGAAATTGCGGGGTTTCTCGAATCAATCGAATTTATGGTAAACCGCCCGGATCACGACATGCTCGAGGCTGTCGCGCCGTCTTTCCGAGTTGATGTGACCCGCCCCGAGGACCTCATGGAAGAAGTAGCCCGGCTCTGGGGCTACAACCGCATCAGCACAACGTTTCCGCAGATCACGGCAGAGGCTGAGCAGCCCGCGGTCATCCTGGAAACCAAGGAAAGAATCCGGGACCTTATGGAGGGATTCGGCTTTCACGAGGCAATAAACTACAGTTTTGCCTCAGCCGGTTTTGCCGACAGGCTCGGGTTTTCGCAGGGAGATCCGCGCAGAAACACGGTGGACCTCATGAACCCGCTGTCCGAAGAGCAATCCGTGATGCGCACCACCCTTTTGCCAGGTCTTCTGGAGTCCGCCCAGAAAAACATCTTCAGACAGGAAAAAAACCTGAAGTTTTTTGAAATAGGCAAGGCTTTTTATAATTCCGCAGAAAGCCAGCTGCCCCATGAAGTGGAGATGCTTTCAGCATTTATCACGGGGGCGAGACAGCCGCTTACCTGGCATTCAAAGCCGGAAAACTGTGATTTCTACGATATCAAGGGGGTTGAGGAAGCACTGCTTTCCGGCCTTGGAATCAATAACGCCGCCTTCACCAGGATGCCGGAACCCGCTTGCAGCTATACCCAGCCGGGCAGGACGGCCCAGATCCGGGTGAGCGATGTCTTTCTGGGCATGATCGGCGAAATCCGGTCCTCAGTGCTCAGGCGGTTCGGGGTAAAACAGCCTGCATTCGTATTTGAAATCCACATGGAAGCACTGGTATCGTGCCTGCCGGATACTCCGGCTTTCCGGCCGATTCCCAGGTTCCCGGCCGTAACCAGGGATGTAACCCTTATCGTGGACCAAAGCATAGAGGCCGGACGGATAATAGAGCATGCAAGGGCCGCTGACACAGAGCTGATCGAAGATGTTTTCCTGTTTGACGTCTACAGCGGAAAACCTGTTGCAGAAGGCAAAAAAAGCATTTCGCTGCGCCTGGTTTACCGCTCGTTTACGCAGACCCTTAAGGACGAGATGGTAAACGGAATCCACCAGCGGATAACTGACGACCTTCTTGCCGCCTTTGACGCAGCGCTTCCGGCTTAAGCGGGCCTGATGCATCAGGGAGGAATAAAAGCCTCCGGTAAAAACGGTTTTCAAAGGAGGCATGTCCATGTCTTCCGGCGGGCAGATACCCGACAAGCTCTACTTCCGCATCGGGGAGGTCACTGAAATCACAGGTCTTGCAGCCTACGTGCTGCGCTTCTGGGAATCCGAATTTCCTGCAATCAATCCCCGCCGGACAGACTCCGGGCAGCGCCTTTACCGCAAATCCGACATTGAAGCCATTCTCAGGGTAAAACACCTGCTCTACGACAAAAAATTTACAATCCAGGGCGCAAAAAAACATCTCAAAAACAGACAGAAGCAAGCCGGCGCGCCTGCAGCAGACAGGGTTATCAGCGAAATAAGAGCGGAACTCGAAGATATCCGTGCAATCCTGGACAAGTGGACCCTATAGGGCCTTTTCTCTGCATTTTCCGTAATCCCTCCGAACCGCCGAAATCATTTTTTTGTGGTTTTCACTCCGGCACGATTTTTGATATTGACAAGCTGTAAAATTTTACCTATTTTAAGGGTTGATTACAAGCGGGCATAGCTCAGCTGGTAGAGTACAAGCTTCCCAAGCTTGGTGTCGCGAGTTCGAATCTCGTTGCCCGCTCCATAATCATTCCGCTGCGGATGCCCGGCAGGGATAAGGCAGACCGGCGGAAAGGATGCGGAACCGAACGAAACGCTGGTAAAGCAGATCAAAACGGGCATTTTGCCCGTTTTTTATTTCTCTTTTTAGCACAAGGGCATGAAAAAGAACAAAAAAAAGAAAAAAACCCGGAAAACCGAAGAGCAACCAGGTACACCGCTCTCAGCAGGGGAGGTGATCCAGCTGGTATGGGAACTTGCCGGGCCCATGTGCTCGGCAGAGGGAATGGAGCTGATTCACGTGGAATACCAGCGAGAACCCGCTGGATGGGTGCTGCGGCTTTTCATTGAAAAACCCGGCGGAATAGGAATTGAGGACTGCACGCAGATATCCAGGCAGGTCGACGACCTCCTGGACATCAAGCTGGAAACACAGTTTCCATACACCCTGGAGGTTTCCTCTCCCGGCCCTGAAAGGCCTCTTTCCAAAAAATCCGACTTCAGCCGGTTTTCCGGAAACAGCGCACGCATCAGGACCAGGACGCCCATCGAAGGCCGGAAAAACTTCAAAGGCGTTCTTGCAGGGATGGATGAGGACGACATGATCAGGCTCACACTGGAGCGCGAGACAATAGCAATACCTTACCTGGATATATCCAAAGCCAGGCTGGTAAATTATCACGGAGACGATATATGCTGATCACAGACATGAAACGCGTCATTGAACAGGTCAGCCGGGACAAAGGAATAGACTTCTATGTGCTGGTCAAAACACTTGAAGAGGCCCTGCGCTCCGCGGTCAGAAAAAAATTCGGCAATAAAATCGACATAGAGATCCAGTACAACGAAGAAAGCGGGGAGCTCGAGGTTTTTCAGTTCAAAAACGTGGTCGAGCAAGTAAATGACCCGGATTTTGAAATAAGCCTTAAAGAAGGCAGAAAGCTGGACCCTGAATGCGAGGTGGGAGACAGCCTGGGCACAAAGATGGATACTACTTCTTTCGGCAGGATAGCGGCCCAGTCAGCAAAGCAGGTAATTATACAGAAACTCAAGGCCGCAGAACGAAGCGTTGTCTACGACAACTTTATAAACCGCAAGGGCGAGATAATAAACGGCATCGTGCAGAGGGTCAGCAGAAACGAAATCATAGTGAACCTCGGCCAGGCCGAAGCCGTACTGCCGAAAAGAGAACAGATTCCAAACGAGACATACCGCCGCGGAGACAGAATCCGGGCCTATATTCTGAAGGTACATGATGAAAGCCGGGGGCCGCAGATTGTTTTGTCGCGCACCCACCCGGATTTTTTAATCAATCTTTTCAAGACAGAGGTCCCGGAAATAACCGAGGGCATGGTCAGCCTGATAAGCGCGGCCCGTGAGGCCGGCAGCCGGGGAAAGATAGCAGTGAAATCAAACGACCCGGACATTGACCCTGTGGGCGCCTGCGTTGGTATCAAGGGCAGCCGCGTCCAGAGCGTTGTCCAGGAATTAAAGGGCGAAAAAATAGACATAATTCCATGGCACTTAGATCCTGCCAAATTCGTCTGCAACGCCCTGGCACCCGCGGAAATCTCCAGGGTAATCATAGACGAGGTCAACCATGCCATGGAAGTGGTGGTACCGGATGACTCTCTTTCAATCGCCATAGGAAAGCAGGGACAAAACGTCAGGCTGGCCTCCAGGCTTACGGGGTGGCATCTTGATGTAATAAGCGAAACCCGTTATAATGAAGGCCTGCAAACCGGATTCCAGTCCCTGATGGAACTGCCCGCGGTGGATGAAGAACTGGCCAACCTGCTGTTCGGCAAGGGGTATTTTTCAGCCGATGACCTGAGCAAGACGCCTGCCGAGGAACTATCCCAGGAGATAGGAGTAACTGAGGAAAAGGCCGGGGAACTCATTAAACAGGCATTAGAGAGCCGTGGATCTCAAAAGGCTGCCGAGGCCCTGAGTCCCGAGTTTTCAGCAGGACCTGCAGAAGCGGCCCACGAAGAAGAAATTAAAGACGACGCCGAGGCCGGCGGCGACGCACAGGATATAAACGAAAGCTGATTGCACAGCACGCAGGCACCGGAATCTGTTCCGCCGTCCGCAGCAGCAGCGGCGCCCGAAGATATTGCAAAAAGCATTTTGGACAGTCAAGGGGGATGGATGGCAAAACGCAGAGTATTTGAGCTCGCCAGAGAGCTTAACATGACCAACAGGGAACTGCTGGATAAAATGCAGGAGATGGATATAGATGTATCCAGCCATCTCGGCTCTCTGGAAGACGATACTGTCAACCACATAAAAAGTGAAATCTTCGGCCCGAAGAAAAAGGCCGAAGTGGAGCATACCCGGGTTAAGCCCAACGTGATACGCCGGCGCAGGAAGGCCTCGTCCGAACCAGCCGAAGAAGAAGAAAAACAACCCGAACAAGCGCAGCAGCAGGCTGAAAAAGAAACAGACAAGCCCGGGGAAAAAGAATCTCAGCCACAAGAGCAGGCCCCGTCAGAAGCGGAAGAACAGCCCGCAGGCGAGCCTGCTGCCGAGGCTCAGAAGGAAGCTGAGGCTCAACAGAAAGCTCAGGCTCAACAGGATGCCGCGGAAAAAGAACCCGAAGCCGGGCCTGCGGAACCTGAAGAAAAGACCGCGGCCACTGTAGCCGAAAAGCCGGAAAGCGTGGAAAAGGCTCCGCAGGAACCCGAAGAACCCCCCGAGCAGACAGCCGGCGAAAAACAGCCCGCGGAACCCGTGCAGGCATCTGCACCTGAAGGTCAGCCGCAGGCTGAAGCCGGCCCCGGGCTAAAAACCAAAGCAGCAAAAGCAGATGAAACTGAAGCCGGCGGCGGGCTGCAGCCGGAAGAAGAAAAACAGCAGCCCCGGGACACGGAAACAAAACCGGCGGAACAAGAGGAGCAGCAGGAACAAAAGGCTGAAAAACCCAAAAAGACCAGAAAGAAAAAGACAAAAAAGACATCTGCTGCCAAGGTAATCCGCATGCCGGAAGCGCCCCCGCAGGAGGCGCCCCCGCAGGAGACGCCCGAGCCTGAAAAACCCGGGAAGCCGGAAAAGCCGGAAGAGCCCCGGCCTGCTGAAAAAAAACCTGCCCCGCCGGAACCGGCTGCACCGCCTGAAACCGAAACACAGAAGACTGAGGCGGAAAAAACCAAGGCGAAAAAGAAAAAGCGGCCTGATGCATCAGAAGCTGCCCAGGAAACGGAAAAAGCCAAAAAGCCCGCAGCAAAAAAGAAGAGTTCTTTCAAGCGAAAGGAGGTCATCGAAGGCGACGCCCTTTATGACAATCGCTTCGGCAGAACCAAGAAAGGCAAGAAAAAGGGCAAGGCAGCCAGGCCCGCTGCAGAGCAAAAAACACAGGTTACCACGCCAAAGGCCATAAAGCGCCGTATAAAAATCGACGATACCGTGGTGCTCTCGGATCTTGCCAAGCGCATGGGAGTCAAGGGCAACGAGCTTATAAAGCGCCTGATGGAAATGGGCATGATGGTTACCCTCAACCAGAGCGTGGACTTTGAAACAGCCGAGCTGCTTGCCTCTGAATACCAGTTTGAGGTTGAAAAGGCCTCGTTCGAGGAAGAAGACATTATTCAGACCGGCGAGGACTCACCGGAACAGATGGAGCCGAGGCCCCCGGTTGTAACCATCATGGGCCATGTGGACCACGGCAAGACATCGCTTCTCGACGTGATCCGGCATTCAAAAATCACCGCCGGCGAGGCGGGCGGTATTACCCAGCACATAGGTGCTTACAGGGTGCCGTACGAAAACGGCGACATTATTTTTCTCGACACCCCTGGCCACGAGGCTTTTACCGCAATGCGCGCAAGAGGCGCCAAGGTCACGGACCTGGTGATACTGGTGGTGGCTGCAGACGACGGCGTGATGCCCCAGACCGCAGAGGCAATTGACCATGCCCGGGCAGCCGGCGTTCCTATTATTGTCGCCATAAACAAGATCGACAAGGCCGGAGCAGAGCCTGACCGCATCAAACGCGAACTTGCGGAAAAAGGCCTTGTGCCTGAGGAATGGGGAGGCGACACCATATGTGTCGAGGTTTCAGCAAAGCAGGAATACGGCCTTGACGACCTGCTGGAGATGGTCCTGCTGCAGGCGGAGGTGCTGGAGTTAAAAGCCAACCCCAACAAGCCCGCGCGCGGATTTATAATTGAATCCAGGCTGGAAAGCGGCCGCGGGCCGGTTGCATCGGTGCTCATAAGCGAAGGCACCCTGCGTACCGGCGAACCGGTTGTATCCGGCATACATTACGGAAAGATCCGGGCCATGTTCGATGACCTGGGCAGATCCATAAAAGAAGCCGGCCCCTCGTATCCCGCAGAAATCATAGGGCTCTCCGGAGTTCCCATGGCCGGGGACGAGCTCACAGCAGTCGCGGATGAAAAGGATGCAAGACAGGTAAGCGAGCATCGCCAGGAAAAACAACGCACAAAGGAACTTGGCAAGACCACGCGCATGAGCCTGGAAAGCCTTTATGAAAAGATGAAGGAAGGCGAGGTAAAGGAGCTCAACCTGATCATTAAGGCTGATGTGCAGGGCTCAATAGAGGCGCTCAAGGATTCGCTGACCAAACTTTCCACTGATGAAGTCAGAATCAACGTGGTTCATTCGGCCACCGGAACTATACACGAATCAGACATCTCGCTTGCCGAGGTGTCAAACGCAATCATCCTGGGCTTCAACGTCCGTCCCGCCGCAAAGGTTGCGCGCCTGGCAGAAGAGGAAAACGTTGACATCAAGTACTACAAGGTAATCTACGATGCCATAAAGGACATCAAGGACGCCATGGCCGGCATGATGGCCCCGAGATACGAGGAGCGAGTGCTGGGCAGGGCCGAAATACGCCAGGTATTCACTGTCCCGGGAATGGGAGCGGTTGCCGGCTGCATGGTGCTGGAAGGCAAAATACAGCGCGGGCAGCCCATAAGGCTGATACGCGACGGCATAGTGGTGCACGAGGGAAAAATATCTTCCTTGAAGCGCTACAAGGACGATGTCAGGGAAGTCACGCATAACTATGAGTGCGGAATCGGCATTGAAAAATTCAACGACCTGAAACTCGGCGACATTATCGAATGCTACTGGCTCGAGGAAATCAAACCGGTAATTGAATAAAACACATGGTAATCGGCTTCGGCACGATCACTTTCCGGCTCGATGAATGCCGCGGGCTGAAGGAAAAAAGAAAAATCATAAAGTCAATTGTCTCCAGGAGCAAAAACGGTTTTAATGCCGCGATTGCCGAGGTTGACTTCAATGATGTGCACCAGCGGGCCAAAATCGGATTCGCCCTGGTGGGCAATGACAGAAGAATGGTAAATTCTCAGATCGACAAACTCCATGAATTTATTTACCGTACTTCGCCCGCTGAAGTCATTGACACGGAAACGGAGATACTGAGCATATGAAACCCTATGATCGTGCGGAAAGGGTCGGCGGACTTATCCAGCAGGCCCTTTCGGAAATACTCAACAAGTCAATAAAGGATCCCAGGCTGCGCTCAGTTGCCATTACCGGGGTCAAGGTGACTGCTGATCTCAAGCTGGCAAAAATATATTTTGTCAATTCAGGCCAGTTTTCAACCCGGGAAGAGGCCTCGGCAGGCTTTTCAAAAGCCCGCGGTTATATCAGGCACACTCTTGCACAGACACTTGAGCTGCGGTATATGCCTGAGCTCAAATTCTTCTACGATGATTCCATTGATTACGCAGTCCACATAGAACGCGTGATCAAGCGCCTGCATGAAGAAAATGAATCAGATTATCCAACAACTGAACAATAGCAAACAAATACTGCTGGCAACCCATATACATCCAGACGGCGACGCCATAGGCTCGCTGCTTTCAATGGGCCTTGCCTTGGAGGAGATAAAGAAAAAAGTCCAGCTTTATAACGAAAGCGTCCTGCCGGCGGTATACAGCTTTCTGCCTTCTATTCACTGCATAAGGGATCATGCAGGCGAAATTGATGCCTATGATACCGCCATAATCCTGGACTGCTCGGATCTGCAGCGGGTGGGCGAGGCAGCCGGGTCAATCAGCCGGATTCCGGTGATAATCAACATAGACCACCACGCAACCAACACCAGGTTCGGCAAATACCAGTTAATCGACCCGAAGGCATCGTCCACCACCGCCCTGATATACCGGCTGATAAAGGCCATGGAAATCCCAATTACAAAGGCGGTGGCATATGCCATATACACCGGGATCATGGCTGATACAGGCTCCTTTAGATTTTCCAACACCACGTCAGAGGCGTTTAAAATATGCCATGAAATGGTAAGCCACGGGGTGGATCCCCACGAGGTCGCCCACCACGTTTATGAAACAATATCACTGAAAAGGGTCAAGCTCCTGAACATGCTTTTTGACACGATAGAGGTGTCTGAAAACGGCAAACTCTCGATTATGACACTGACCCAGAACATGCTGCACTCAACCGGAACCTCTGTCAACGACGTGGAGGGCCTGATAAACTACGCCCGACGCATAGAAAACGTAAAAGTCGCAGCCCTGCTCTATGAACGTGCAGGAGGAAGGCAAATGCGGACTCCCAACGGCAGCTCGTTTCACGTGAGCTTAAGATCCGACGGGGCCGTGGACGTGGCAAACCTTGCCGCAGTGTTCGGCGGCGGGGGCCACAGGGGGGCTGCGGGATTCGATATTCACGGCTCGCTGCCGGAAGTAAAAAAACACCTTTATTCCATTGCAAATAATCTGTTATGATCAGCAGCCGGGATGTGAAAAATAGCGCGGAAAAAGCGGCAAATCGTGCGCAGGGGGCAAAGGCTGCCGATGCGGGCGACGGATTTATCCTAGTGGACAAGCCCGGGGGGAAAACCTCCGCGGACGTGGTAAACCTGCTGAAAAAGCTGCCGGGCGTATACAAGGCAGGCCATGCAGGCACGCTGGACCCCTTCGCCACCGGCGTGCTCATATGTCCGGTAAACCGGGCCACCCGCCTGTCGAGATTTTTTCTCCACGGGAACAAAAAATACTCGGCTGTTTTAAGGCTCGGCATTGAAACAGACACAATGGACCGAACCGGGCAAATCACAGCAGAGCGCCCGGTGCATGGAATAACCCCGGAAACCGTGAGCCGGGCCGCTGAAAAATTTACCGGCAGAATCAGCCAGGTGCCTCCTGCTTATTCAGCACTCAAGCACAACGGCACGCCGCTGTACAAGTACGCCAGGGACGGAAACCCGGTGCAAAAGCCGGCCCGGAGCGTGGAAATCACCAGCATCCGCATAACCCGCGTGGATCTGCCGGAAGTCGGCCTGGAGGTGGCCTGCAGCGGAGGCACCTACATCCGGAAACTGGCCGCGGATATAGGAACAACCCTTGGCTGTGGAGCGCATTTGAGCACACTGGTCAGAACAGAAAGCTGCGGCTTCACGCTCGACGAGGCTGTTTCATTGACGGATCTCCGGGCTGCGGGTACGCCTAAAGGCACAAGCCGCTTTGTCATCCCGATGGCGGATGCACTCCGGGGGATGCCGTCATACACAGCCGGCGAGGAACTTGCAGAAAAAATAAGTTTCGGCAGGCCGATATCCGAGGCGGATATGCAAGCGCCCCGAAAGCATAAAGAGCCCGGATCCGGGGGGTTCATAAAGGTCACCGACACAGGCAACCGCCTGCTGGCGGTAATCGAAAAGGATAAAAACAGGTCAGGATATTCTTATTGTTGTGTTTTTCAATCAGAATGATATTTAGGTAACACCTAAGCTCAATTTAGGTAACAATTACGGACATACCGGTTTAAAATAAGTCAAGGAGGGAAAATTGAATCCGGCAATGGAAAACAAGCAGGGAACAATTGAAAAATTCAAGAGACACGAGGTTGACACCGGCTCGCCTGAGGTACAGATAGCTCTGCTCACAGAACGCATCGTCAACCTTACGGAGCATTTAAAGGCGCACAAAAAGGATCATCATTCCCGCCGCGGGCTGCTGGTAATGGTCGGAAGAAGGCGACGCCTGCTCAACTATCTCAAAAACCAGGACATCGGCCGCTACCGCGACCTGATCAAACAGCTCGGCATCCGGAAATAGCATAAAACGTGCCCGGTTGTCTCTTTGCGTGCATATGCACGAACGCCGGAGATGCCGGCAAAAAATACCAAGCAGGGTCCTCAATGACAGGGCTGAGGCAAGAAGCCTTCTTCCAGGGAAGTCCAGGATCGGGATTGGTTTTTGAAGCGACATTGAGCGCTCCTGCGCTCAGGAGCAAAAAAACCGATCCCGACCGCAGGGCTTCCTTCCTTCAAAAACACAGGACTATGCGAGAAGCCTTTTTTCGAATACAAGCCTTAATAAACTTGAGCGGCTCAGGAGTGAACTATGGAAATATCATTTAAAACCCAGATCGGAGCAGAAACGCTTAGCATCCAGGCCGGGAAACTGGCCAAGCAGGCATCAGGCTCGGTACTGGTCCAGTACGGCGAAACAATGGTACTGGTAACAGCAGTCTCAAATGAAGACCCCAAACCAGAGATTTCTTTTCTGCCGCTTACGGTTGAGTACCAGGAAAAAATCTATGCCGCAGGGCGCATCCCGGGCAATTATTTCCGCAGGGAAATCGGCAGGCCCAGCGAAAAGGAAACCCTTACCTCGCGTCTGATAGACAGGCCGGTGCGCCCGCTGTTTCCCAAGGGCTACAACTTTGAAACCCAGGTGATCGCAACCGTGCTGTCAATGGACAGGGAAAACGAACCTGATGTACTTGCCATGATAGGGGCGTCAGCCGCGCTGGAAATATCGGACATTCCGTTTGACGGCCCGATCGCGTGCGTCCGGGTCGGCCGCATTGACGACCAGTTTGTAGCAAACCCGCCCATAAGCCAGTGGGAGCAGTCCGATATAAACCTGATCGTGGCGGGTTCAAGGACAGGCATCATCATGGTGGAAGGAGGCGGGGATTTCGTCTCTGAATCCGAAATGATAGAGGCCATCTTTTTCGCCCACAGGGAAATGCAGCCCCTGATAGATATACAGGAAAAGCTGCGCGACAGCATCGGCAAGGAAAAGCGGGACTTTCAAACACCCGAAAAAGACCCGGCCCTGGTTGCCAGGATAAAAGAGCTGGCTTCCGACAAAATCAGGGAGGCGGTATCAATACCTGAAAAGGTTGACCGCGGCCAGGCGTTGTCAGAGGTGAAAAACCAGACCCTCGAAGCACTCGGGGAGGAATACGAAGAACAAAAGGGCGAGGCAGCCGAAATCATAGGCGATCTCAAAAAAGAAATCTGCCGCGACATGATCTTAAACCAGGGCTGGAGAATCGACAACCGCAAAACAGACCAGGTTCGCACGATTTCCTGCGAAGCCGGGGTTCTGCCCAGGGTTCACGGAAGCGCCCTTTTCACCAGGGGAGAAACCCAGGTTCTGGCAGCCCTTACGCTGGGCTCGGGCCAGGATGAGCAAAGGGTGGAAACACTCATGGGGGATGAAACCTTCCCGTTTCTCCTGCATTACAACTTCCCGCCCTATTCCGTGGGTGAAGTCAGGCGGCCCGGCGGTCCCAGCAGGCGGGATATCGGCCACGGCGCCCTGGCAAAACGGGCCATAGAAAAGGTCGCCCCTGCAAAGGAAAACTTTGACTATACCATACGCCTTGTCTCGGAGGTCCTGGAATCCAACGGTTCGTCTTCAATGGCCACGGTGTGCGCATCGAGCATGGCCCTGATGGACGGAGGGGTGCCTGTCACGGCCCCTGTTTCCGGCATTGCCATGGGTCTGGTCACAGACGGGGAAAAATCAGTTGTTCTTTCCGACATCCTCGGAGACGAGGACCATTTCGGCGACATGGACTTCAAGGTTGCGGGAACGCGCCAGGGAATCACCGCGCTTCAGATGGATATAAAGATCAGCGAGCTTTCAAGAGACATCCTGGAGCAGGCCCTGGGGCAGGCCAGAGACGGCCGCATGCACATTCTGGACTGCATGGAAAACACCATAAATGCACCGCGCAAGGAGCTTTCCCCGTATGCTCCCAACGTAATCAACGTCCAGATAAGCCCTGAGCGCATAGGGGAGTTAATCGGCCCCGGGGGCAAGCACATCCGCCAGATCCAGAACGACACCAACACCCAGATCGAAATAAACGACACAGGGCTTGTAAAGATCTCTGCCTTTTCAAAGGAAGAAGGCGAGGCTGCCGAGCAGATCATCAAGGAAATCGGCTCAGAGCCCGAGATCGGCGAGGTATATGAAGGCACTGTTGTACGTGTAACCGATTTCGGGGCTTTTGTGGCGATAAAACCCAAGACCGAGGGCCTGGTGCATATTTCCGAGCTTGCGCATTACCGGGTAAAAAGCGTCTCCGATGTTGTCAAGGAAGGCGACACCCTGCAGGTAAAGGTAATTGACATCAGGGACGGAAAAATCCGCCTCAGCCACAAGGCACTGCTTGAGGCACCGGAAAAAAGCGAATCCGAGGCAGGCAAGGACAGCCGTTCGCCGGGTAACCAGCGTGACAGCCGGGGCCCCCGCGACAAGGACAACCGAAACAAGCGCGGGCCCAAACGGAATCCCGACAGCAAGTAAGTCTGCCAACCGCTTAGCGGCTGGCAGAATGCGGCCTCCTAAAGGGAGGCAAAAAAAGAGTGCCAGGAATAAATTCGAAATTCGAAGCACGAATACCGGAACAAATTCGAATCACCGGAATGCAAAATCGGAGAATTGAGAAAAACCGGCCATGTATGAAGCTGTTTTGTTTTTGCCATTAATGCATTCGGATTTCGGATTTGTTTCGAATTCCGATATTCGCGTTTCGTGCTTTGGCTTATCTTTGCGAAACGATAAAACCTTTCCGGATCCCCCACCTTCAG
>JBKHES010000041.1:0-17067 GCA_046540695.1 Desulfobacterales bacterium | reverse complement strand
AAATCTGGCTGCCCTGTTTTCTAAAACCTTAGTTCGTCATAGTCCTTGTTGCCTGCGTTCTGCACTGGCATTCCGTTGATAAGGACAAGTTCACCGTCTTCGACTCGCCGAATGGATAGTTTGCTTCCCATTCCTGTTTTTACCCCAAAGGGGGAATAGGCTTTAAATGACAAGCCTCCAAGCCGGCGTTCTCGCAGAGGGATCCTCCGCGGCCTGGGGCATGTTCCATAAAAAATCCCGGATCGCACAGGCGATCCGGGATTTCCCTTTTTTATCCGCAGATTCACTCCAGGGCACTACCTTGCCGGCGTAGTCGTGCCCCTCTCATCTGTTCAGGCAGGTCTTCTGACTCACGGATCATCCTACTTGCTGCGCCTTCCCGTCCGGGACTCATTTTATTTGCAAGGCAGGTCCAAACGCCAAAAGAGCAAATAATGAGTGCCGGGCAGTGGCATTCTGCAGCTTTCGTCCCCGATCACAGCGACGGGCCCGTCCCCGATTTTCACGGGGTTCCCTGTTAAGCTCGGTTAAGAGCACCTAAACAGATTCAATTTTTGAGCATAAGCCAATATCACAGATGTTAAAAAATTGTCAAGGAACAATTGTTTTCATTCAGGTGTTTCCGTCTGACCACAAAGGATCGCATCCGAACTGCTCCATCCAGCATTCTTCGGGATTGCGCTGTCTTTTGACAGCTTCTTCTGAAAAGGAGTACCTGTAATTTGCGCAGTAATCAAGCAGGGTCTTGTAGGCTTCGGTTATTCTGCGCGTCATTTCGTGTGCCTTTTCAGCGTCACGGGTGCACAGGTCAGGATGCCATTTTTGCATGAGCCGCCTGTAGCCTGCCTTTATTTCGTCCATGGTTGCCGACTCTGGCAATTCCAGGATTTTCCTTGCTCTGGTGATCTCTTCGTATTTGGTCATTTCAGCCCCGGCTTAGTTCTTCGTTTTCAACTGGTTTTTTTAAGGTTAACTCAAACAGATGCTCATGGCAACGGTTGCGAATATGCATTCAGGGGGGTAGTGCGGTGTTGTTTGCTTGCAACCTGTAATTTATGTCCTTTCCGGCCTTTTGAGGGAGATTTTTAGAGTTATAGAGAGTTCAGAGAAAACGCCAGGCCCTTCAGTTTTTCGGCACGGTAAATGCAAATAAATTATAAAAATCATTACTGCCGGTTATAAGAACCATCAGGCAGGTATTTTGCGAAAAATTTTAAGGAGAGAAAATTATGGACGTTGAGAGGGAAAGCGGACAGGGCCGGCAGCGTGCCGGCAGAAAACAGGGCGGTCAGGGGATAGGCCGCGGGGGCAGGTTTGCCGCGGGGCCTGGAGGCGTTTGTGCCTGCCCTGATTGCGGATACCAGCAGCCCCATGAGCGCGGTGTTCCCTGTCCGCAGGTAAAATGCCCGCAGTGCGGCAGGGCCATGCTGCGGGCGTAAAAAAAAATGAAAGGAGGTGTTTGCATATGCCAGGCGGAGACAGAACAGGACCTGTTGGAGCAGGTCCGGCAAGCGGCCGCGCTGCAGGGTTCTGCAGCGGCTTTGCAATGCCGGGATTTGCAAATCCTGTGCCGGGGCGGGGTTTCGGAATGGGCTTCGGCCGGGCGCGAGGCCGGGGCCGCGGGTTGAAAGCCCGCTTTTTCGGAGGCGGCTTTGGATGGCGGCACCGGTTCTATGCAACCGGCGTGCCTGGATGGGCATATTCCGGCCCTTACGGCCCCCCTGATCCTGAAACCGAAAAACAGGGCCTAAAGCAGGAGGCTGCGGCCCTGCAGGAAGAACTCGATATGGTTAAAAAGCGCCTGGACGAGCTGGAATCCGGAAGCGAGTCCTGATAAGCGCTTAAAAACCGGAAAGACGGCCGCATTTTCCATGAAAACGGGAGATGCGGCCGATTTTCCTGACCGCCTTTATTCAGCCTGGACGGACTTTAAGACAGGACCTATCCGGAACTCGGCCACAGAACCCAGTTAGCTGCAGCGGATACGCCGATTCTGGACTGGTTGTCGGAAAAGGGTGCCAACGGCATATTCCACGCCCTTTCCAAGCAGGACTCTGCTTTTTCCTTGCCCGAGCTTTTCAGCCGCATTTTGCAACCTGCAAGCTGCCCTCGTGCAGATTCTTGCCAATCAGCAACGGATCTGTTAGTAAACAGCCATGGAAACCAATCATCAAAAAAGAAAAATAATACTGGCATCTGAATCACCAAGGCGAAAAAGGCTCCTGCAGCAGGCCGGGATTGAATTCAGAGTGGTTCCGAGCGGTTTTGATGAGGCCTCGGTAAATGCCCAGCCCCCTGTAAAGCACGCCAGGTCCCTTGCAGAGGCAAAGTCTGCCGCGGTTTCACAAAACATGCCTGATGCCTGGGTGATAGGCGCGGATTCAATCGTGACAATTGATGACGCGATACTCAACAAACCGGAGTCCCAAAATGACGCCTACAAGATGCTCTCGCGGCTGAGCGGCAGGACGCACAGGGTTGTCACAGGCTACAGCATAGTCTGCAGAGCGTTGACGCATATCCACAGTGATGCCTGTATTACGCAGGTTACGTTCAAATCTCTGAGTGACGCCGAGATCCGCTGGTATCTTCAAACTCCCGAGCCCTGGGACAAGGCGGGCGCCTATGCCATCCAGGGAACAGCCGCATTCATGGTCAGGCAAATACAGGGCTCTTATACAAACGTTGTGGGACTGCCTGTATGCGAGGTGGTTGACCATCTGCTTCAAGCCGGTGCAATCGACATGACTCCGGGCACAAACGAAACCAACCTCCGGCAGCAGGCCGCAGTAAGCAAATGAATAAAATGAGCTCGATTGCAGACAACATCGCAGGGATAAAAGAGAAAATCAGCAACGCGGCCCTTTCCTGCGGCAGGGATCCGGGGGAGGTCAAGCTGGTTGCGGTAACCAAAACCGTGGAACCCGAACGGATCAGAAACGCGATTGATGCCGGCCTGGACTGCTTCGGGGAAAACTACATCCAGGAGGCGCGCGAAAAGATCGAGGCCCTGGCTGATGCGGATGTATCCTGGCATTTTATCGGGCACCTTCAGTCAAACAAGGCCAAATACGCCGCGGGGCTTTTTGATCTTATCCACTCTGTTGACAGCCTCAAGCTGGCCAGGGAAATTGACCGGCAGGCTGCAAGGCGCGGACTGGTGCAAAACATCCTGGTGCAGGTCAACGTGGGAAGAGACTCTCAAAAGTCGGGAGTTGATGAAGAGGCTGCAGCTGATCTGGTCCGGGATGCTGCCGGACTTGAACATGTCCGCGTGAGGGGCCTGATGACAATGCCCCCGTTTTTTGACGCACCTGAAAAGGTGCGGCCGTATTTCCGGCAACTGGCGCAACTGCGCAACCGGATCGCGGCTAAAAACATTTCAGGCGCGGAGATGAAAGAACTTTCCATGGGAATGACAGGCGATTTCAAAGTCGCAATTGCAGAGGGCGCCACCCTGGTGCGCATAGGCACTGCAATATTCGGGGAACGCACATGAAGATTCTGCTGCATATATGCTGCGCCCCGTGCTCCATCTATCCCCTGGAAGTGCTTCATGAAAGGGACTTCGGGGTAATGGGTTTTTTTTACAGAAACAACATCCATCCCTACATGGAGTGCAGGCGTCGCGAGGATACCCTTATTGAATACTCCGAAAAAACCGGCCTTAGGGTGATCTACCAGGAAGGCTACGACCTGGAGGGTTTTTTGCGCAGCGTGGTTTTCCGCGAGTCCGACCGCTGCAGGTTCTGTTATCACGACCGTCTGAAAACCACCGCAAAACTGGCAAAGCGCGGAAAATTCGATTATTTCACCTCAACCCTGCTCTACAGCAGGCATCAGAATCATGAATTAATTGCCGAAATCGGCGAGTCAGCGGGCAAATCCGAGGGCGTGCCGTTTTATTACGAGGATTTCCGCAAAGGCTGGAAAACAGGCGTGGAAAAATCCAGGCAGATGGGATTGTACCGCCAGCAGTACTGCGGATGCATCTACAGCGAAAAGGAGCGGTTTTACTCAGGCGCCGGAAAGAAAGGCGGTTAAAAACCCATGTTCGGCAACTTTCTCTACTTCATAGTCGCCCTGCTGATCTATACCACGTATCAGCCCCCTGCCCGTCCCCAGCTTCCTCTCTATGAGGCCGCGGGGTTCTTTATAGGCCTATCAGTTCTTTTTGCCGCGCTGACCAGGATACTGTTTAAAAAACTCGAAGACCGCCTGCCTGACTCTGATCCCGGCGAGATTGACCGTGCATATGAGTCTCTTCTGACCCGCCAGTCCATCCTTGCAATCGGGCTTTTTGCAGTAAACATTTACGGGCTGGAACTAGGGGGCTACCTTCGGCAGATCCGGATAATAGAAATGCTTCCCACGCTGGGGGCTCTTATATTTCTCGGTCTTTTCATAGGTTATCTGTGCATTATCTGGGCAAGCGCATACAATCTTCATGAACGGCTCTACAAAAGCGGCATAACACGCCGCAGTTACGTGGCCTCAAACATTTCTTTTTCAGTGCCTGTTCTTCTTCCGTGGTTGTGCCTGTCCACAGCAGCAGACTTAATCAGCCTGCTGCCGTTTGAGGCCCCGAAAGCATTTTTGAACTCCACTGAAGGCCAGATCGTTTATTTTCTGTTCTTTCTGTTTGTAATTGCTATTTTCGGACCCGCCCTGATCCAGCAGTTCTGGGGCTGCAAGCCGCTCCAAAACTCGGATATCCGCGAAAGGATCGAGGATCTGTGCAGGAGGGCTGGCGTGGCATACAAGGAAATAATGGTCTGGCCGCTTTTCGGGGGAAGGATGATAACTGCCGGGGTATTGGGACTTGTAAGCCGCTTTCGCTACATCCTGGTGACTCCTTCCTTGCTGCGTTATTTGACCCCTGTTGAAATCGAGGCTGTAATGGCCCATGAAATAGGCCATGTAAAGCAAAAGCACATGCTTTTCTACCTGTTTTTTTTCGCAGGCTACCTTGTTATCTCTTTTGCGACCCTGGACCTGCTTGTCTACGGCTCCATATACATACAACTGGCGGCAGGCGCTAGCGGATTTTTTAAACCGGGCAACCAGGCCTTTGTGTCCATAATGTTCAGCCTGGCAATGATCGGCACCTTCCTGGTCTACTTCAGGTTCGTGTTCGGCTATTTCATGCGCAATTTTGAGCGGCAGGCAGACATTTACGTATACAACCTCATGGAGTCCTCGGCTCCGCTTATCTCTACGTTCCACAAGATAGCGGCCTCGAGCGCTCAGTCGCCGGAAAAGCCCAACTGGCATCATTTCAGCATCTCCGAGCGAATCGATTATCTAAACAAGTGCGAAAACGACCCTGCCTGGATCAAAAGCCACCACAGGAAGATAAGAACCGGCATTGCTGTCTACCTGGTATTTATCATTGCAGTCGGCTGGATGGGATACAACCTGCACTTCGGTACGGCCGGCCAGAGGGTTACGGAAAATATCGCAGAGCACATACTCGAGCAGCGGATCAGTGAAAATCCCCGGAACCCTGAACTCTACGTAATGCTGGCTGATCTGCATTATACCAGGGAGAACCTGGGACAGGCAGAAAAAGCCTACAGGCGGGCCCTTTCTGTGGACAACGAAAATGTGCAGGCTTTAAACAACCTGGCCTGGCTTTATGCCACTTCGCCGGAAGAAAGCGATTATTACAGGCCGCAGCAGGCCCTGGAACTTGCGGCAAAAGCCGCGGCAGGATCATCCGAGCCCCACGTACTAGACACCCTGGCTGAAAGCTATTATGTAAACGGCATGTATGAAAGGGCTGTTGAAACCGGGCAGGTCGCGCTTTCAAAAGCAGTAACTGACAGGCAGCATTTCAGAAACCAGCTGGAAAAATTTACAAGGGCCGCACAGGAAGAAAACCCCTGACCTCAGGTATTTTTCAGCTCCGCCTTTTTATCCTCTGCACGCATCACAGAGCATACCATGTTTTTCATGCTCACGTTTCCAAAGCACATAAGCTTGACCAGGTACTGCTCCTTTAAATGCAGCTGCCTCATGATCTGGTTTTCATCCATGCCCCGGGCAGCCAGGTGCGCCACGCTGCCGTAAAAGCCCTCCAGGTACCGGAGCTTTTTTTCAAGGCCTTCTTTACCCTGTTCCGGCATTGGTCGGTGACCGCAGTACAGGGCTTCAAAATCCAGGGACAGCACTTTGCGCAGAGAATCGATCTGCTCGTCAATTTGCTCGTCTGCGCGGAAATACTTTATGCGCTCCGATAAAAACAGGTCCCCGGAAAAAAGGCGTCCGTGTTCCGCATCCAGGTAAGCGAGATGATCTCTGCTGTGACCCGGCGTGTGCAAGGGCTGCAGGCGCAGGCCATCCTTTTCCCACACGTCCGGCACCCGGCGGACAGTTACCGGCTCTGTTCTGCCCCAAATCAGGTGCTGATAAGGAAAAATCCTGTAAGTGGAAGCAAGTTTTCCGGCAGTGAGAAAGTGGCCGTATACCGGTACATCCAGTTCCCCTGAAATAACAGCCGCATTCCCGCTGTGATCCTCGTGATAATGGGTCAGAAGGATCGCGCCTATATCGCTTCTGCGGGCGATCTCCAGTGCATACCGGCGCATGTGGCGCAGTCCCGTATCAATCATTACACCATCAGCCACGTATAAAAAAACGGTCATAACAGGGCGTCCCACAGGAGACCATCCAAGTTCCCAGCCGGTTACCTCCCCGAATTCGTGCTTTTTAAAAACCTTCAATCTTTAACCTTTCACCTGTTTGCAGGCCCTGCGGGTTCTAGAGTTGATTTATCCCCGCAGCCGTGATATTTTAGAAAAAATTCATGCAGCACAGTAACCCTATCACGGGCAGGACATGGATATGAACCCTGTTTCTGAACCACAGCCCGAATATTTTACTTCCCGGGAGAATTCAGACGGCACGCTTACGTTGTTTTTCCGCGGAAAGCTCGACATTTCAACCGCGCCGGAATGCCTGAGACAGATTTCTGCTTATATCAAAAACATCCATCCTCCCAGCGAGCTGGTCGTGGATCTCGGAGAAGTCCGGCGAATGGACGACTACGGCGCAATGCTTATTCTGCGGGTCAAGCAGAAACTAAACCTCGGTTCCGACCAATTCAGGCTTGAAAACGCAGGCGAAGACCACCGAAATACCCTGTCCCTGGTTGACTTTGAACAGCCCGATTGTGCAATCGCCTCGCGCAGGCCCGGCAACATAATAGTACAGACCGGCGAAGCCACGATAAATTCAGTAAAAGGAGCCTCATTTTTCATCGAATTTATCGGGGCCATTGTTTTTGCGTGCGCAAGGGCGATAAGAAACCCGGGATCCTTCAGGAAAAGCGATACAATCCGCCACATGCAGACCACCGGGGTGGAAGCCCTTCCGGTGGTCGGGTTGATCAGTTTTCTTCTGGGACTGATAATCGCTTTTATGTCATCCATGCAGCTAAGCCAGTTCGGCGCAAACATTTATGTGGCCTCTTTGGTGGGTTTCGCCATGGTCTCGGAACTCGGCCCAATAATGACTGCAATTATAGTGGCAGGCCGCAGCGGATCTGCCTACGCCGCGGAAATAAGCACCATGAAAATCTCCGAGGAAATAGATGCCCTCTCGGTGATGGGATTTGACCCGAACCTGTTTCTGGTTCTGCCGAGGATGACTGCAGCCATGGTTGTTATGCCGCTTCTTACTATCTTTTCCAACATATTCGCAATTACGGGAGGACTTGTAATCGGGGTTTTCATGTTAAACCTGAGCCCGGCTGTATATATAGCCCAGACAATTGATGCCCTCACAATATTCGAGCTGCTGTGGGGACTTTTCAAGTCTCTTGTTTTTGCCGTACTGATAGCTACCACGGGGTGCCTCAGGGGGTTTCAGGCAGAAGGAGGCGCGGATGCAGTTGGCAATGCAGCCACTTCCGCGGTGGTTACCAGCATATTTCTAATAATACTGTTCGACTCCGTATTTGCGGTGGTCAGAAGCTACTGGTAGGATCCGGATATGACCGTCGATGAAATCGTGCATGTGGAAAAACTGGCTGTTGCCTACGGAGGCGACACTGTTTTGTCTGACATAAGTTTTTCCGTGCACAAAAATGAAATCTTTATCATAGTAGGCGGCAGCGGTTCAGGCAAAACCACCCTCATGCGACATATGGTGGGACTGGAAACACCCGCCGGCGGCCGCATCCATATCAGCGGGCGCGAGATTTCAGACACATCCGGCAAAGATTCCCCGGAACCCCTTAATCAGATCGGGGTCCTTTTCCAGGGCAGCGCCCTGATAGGCTCAATGACGGTGGCGGAAAACGTTGCGCTTCCCATTCTTGCATTTTCCGGGCTTCCGCAGGATGCAGTCGCTGCCATGGTTCAGATAAAGCTGTCTTTGGTTGGCCTGGAATGCTACGGGGATCATCTGCCCTCTGAAATAAGCGGAGGCATGAAAAAGCGGGCAGGACTGGCGCGCGCCATGGCACTGAATCCTGACATTCTTTTCCTTGACGAGCCTTCTGCAGGGCTGGACCCTGTCACCGCCGCCGAAATAGACAGGCTGATCCTGCACATAAACAAGACGCTCGGCACCACGATAATAATTGTCACCCATGACCTGGAAAGCATTTTTGCGCTCGGCCAGAGGGCAATTATGCTGGACAAAGGGTCGAAAAACATAGTTGCACAAGGCACTCCGGCAGATATGCGGGATAATAACCCCAATCCGACGGTCAGACGGTTTTTCAGCCGCAAGCCGGCAGACAACTTACAGGAAGGAAACTGATGCAATCGTTGCGCACAAAGTTTTCCGTGGGGCTGTTTGTAATCATCGGCATGTCGATCGTAATCGTGTTTGTCCTGTATCTGGGCATGTCCGAGTATTTCAGGGAAGGTCGCAAATACAACGCGTATTTTGACGAGTCAGTCCAGGGCCTGAGCAGGGATGCAGCAGTTAAATACAGGGGAGTAAACGTTGGACAGGTGGACAGCATAGGGGTGGCCCCTGACGGCCGGCTGGTGGAAATCGTGTTTACCCTGAGCCAGCAGCTCCGCAACCCGGAAAATCTTGTGGCCCAGATCAAGTCAGTGGGAATAACCGGCATAATGTTCGTGGAGCTCGAAAGGCGGGCGCCGGGTGTCAAAGCAAAGACCCGTGACTATGAATTTGATCCCGACTACCCGGTTATCCCCACCAGGCCATCGGAGATGAAGCGGCTGATGACAGACATAAATCAGATACTCTCACAAATCAAGCAGGTGGACATGGAAGGGATTTCAAGCCGCCTGATCACGGTGATAGAAAGCATGAACCGCACCCTTGTAACCGCTGAAATAGAAAAAATATCCCACGGCCTTCAAAAAACAATAGAAAATACAAACAAAATCCTGGACTCAGAGAAGTGGGAAGACTTCACACGCTCTGCCGGCAATTCCGCCGCAGACCTTGAAAAACTAATCAACGAGACAAGGGCAGCCGTTAAAAAGCTCGACGAATCCGTTTCCGGCAACTCGCAGAAATTTAACCAGGCATCCGAGCAAGTAACAAGTGCTGCTCAAAAGGCGGAAAAGTTATTCGGCGAAGGCTCGCACACACTGGATTCCGCAAGGACAAGGGGCTCGGATTATGACCGGGAGATGGGAGAAATCATAAAGGAACTCAAGGCTGCAACCAGCGGGTTAAACCGCCTGATAGACCAGGTAAACAGACAGCCCTCCAGACTGCTCTACGGACCGCCGGTTCCTGAAAAAACCATTGAGCCGGAAGAATAATTGACAGGCAACAAGTTCTGAAAGGACCCGGACATGAAAAACACGATCCTTTATGTGCTTATTATTGCAGCCCTTGCCGCAGCAACGAACGGATGCGGCGCATTTAAAAGCCAGCCAGAACAGGTCAAGCTCTACACGCTTAGCTACCCTGCACCCCGGGCGCTCAAAACGGATTCTTCGCCCCCTGCCCTTCTGGAGGTAAAGCCTTTCCGGGCAGCAGGGCCTTACAGGTCAGAGAAAATTGTTTACGCGGAAAACAAATACAAGCGCAGCAGCTATGTTTACCATAAGTGGCAGACAGAACCGGCCGGGATGGTCGGGGATTTAATCATGCGAGACATCCGGGCCTCGCAGGTTGCCGAAGCCGTGGTATCAAATCCTGACACTCAGCCGACCCACACACTGCAGGGAAGCATAGAGGCTTTTTATGAAGATGACTCTCAAGATCCATGGGAGGCGGTTGTGGAGATAACAGTCACCCTGTCAGAAGACAACCCCGGCAGCCCTGAAAGGGGAGTTATAATGCACAGGACCTATACTGAAAGAAAAAACATGGAACAAAACAACCCCCTGGGGCTGGCAGAAGCCATGAGCCGGGCGGTTGAAAAAGTATCGTCAAGGATGATAAAAGACATTTCTAAACACCTATAATGGGCCTTATTTAAGGAAAATCGCTGACTGCCGGGTTCTCACTCGAGCTTTTAAAAATTTCAAAAAGCCGTTCTGCAATTTCCAGGTCTCCAGGGGCCGTGATCTTTATGTTAAGCCTGCTGCCCTCAACGATCCGCACTTGCCGGCCGGTCCTCTCCACTATTGAGGCCTCGTCCGTGCCTGAAAAACCCTCTGCCTCAGCCCTGTCAAAGGCGGTTTTTATAAGGGAGTATGAAAATGCCTGGGGTGTCTGGGCAAGCCAGATCCTGTATCTTGACAGTGTTTCAGTTATAGTATTGTCGGAATCAACCTGCTTGAGGGTGTCAGAGGCGGGGATTGCAGCAATGCATGCCCCGGCGTCAGCCGCGCCGTCAATGCAGTCGGAAATCAGCCCCGGGGTTACAAAAGGGCGTACCCCGTCGTGGACAAGCACGGTTTCGTCGTCGGATTCACCCAGTGCCAGAAGTCCCTGATAGACCGAATCCTGGCGCCTCGCTCCCCCTGCTGTCATGCGGATGTCCACGTCTTTTCCGAATTCACCCAGAATCCATGTTTCGCAGAATTCCATGTAATCGGGCGATACAACCAGCTGAATTCTTGCTATCCTGGGATGGTAAGCAAAAACCTCAAGGGTACGCGCCAGAACCGGTTTTCCGGAAATCTCGAGAAACTGTTTTGCAACCGGTGTACGCATGCGCTTTCCGCGGCCGGCTGCCACGATTACGGCAGATGCCATTGACAAACTTTCCCGGCCCGTCATCTCAGGTACTGAAGGCTTTTCGGCAGAGGAATGCCCTTGCCCATGCGGTCCTCGCCGTAATTGACGCCCGCGAGCACCTCAAGGTCCCTTAATGCCCGCATGTCGCCTTCAAAGACCACATGATCAATGCCCTCTTTCTGTATCATCCCGCCGGCCCACTGTATATCAAGCACGCTGCTGGCATCAAACCTGTGACTGTTTACCACAAGCTCCACCTGGCCTCCGTAGCTCTGCACCACCTTTGCCACCAGCAGGCTCGGCCGGCAGTGAAAACCAAGGTCCTTTGGGATGGGTACAGTTATTGATCCCTTTTCCACGTTTTCCTTAAGGATCTCCCTTGCCACATCCCTGCCTGAGGCAAAATAATGATTTACGTAATGCAGGCCGTAGTTGATTGTGCAGTCAAGCAGCCTGTCAGGATCCACAAGTTCACAGAGACGCTCGCGCACTTTTCTGTAGGTATTTTTATATCCCACGTCAATGAGGTGTCTTTCGTAGAAATGAAGCAGCCGCCCCATTATCTGAAGCAGGTGGAAAATGACTGAAAAATATGACCTGAACTGTTTTAAGCGGCGGTTTCCGTAAAGAAATCCGCCCTGGATCACGTAGGAGTCAAATGAGGACTGAAGATTGTGGACAAGCATTTCAAACCGCCGGATTTCCACCTCGTTTACCTTGTCAGGCACAAGTGCCTTAAGGCCTTCCTTGTCATAGACCTCGTAGAATTCATAGGTGTCGAAATCATCGGCAATTGAAAGAAATTCGTTTGCCACCCTTACGATCTGGTTTCGCTGCTGGTCCTTGTCCTCGTCGTATATATTGTAGTCCAGCATCTCGCCGCTTGACACGCCCGGGAAATTGGCTGCCTGGTATCCGCCTTCTTCCGGCTCTTTCACCCCGAGCCTGGCTGCTTCTTCCAGGATCACCGGCGCCAGGTTTACAAGCGAGCTTGTAATAAACGAAAGAACTATTTCGCCGTGCGTTCTGAAAGCCTCCTTGCTGTCTATGTCGTAGAATATAAGCCTGTTTAAAACGTGCTTCTGGGTGTATCCTGAAAGGCTCAGATGACGGACAGCCGCAGCGAGTTCCCTGTAGAAATACCAGTCAGCATTATTTTTTGCGCCGTGAAAATCCAGAAAATCTTCGAGAAGATGGGAACTGGTGATCAGCTTGGAATAAAGGCTCTTGGTAAAAGAGCTCTCCGGGGTTTCGCACGAGCCGATATAAATCAGGCATCGCATGTAATTGTGAGAGTAAAACCGCGCCCGGTCCTCAAAAGAGATACCGCAAGCACCGTCTCCTGCTTTAATTTCCATATTCATGCCTACATTGCGTCGTTTTGAGTCTCGCCCACGACCCGGTCGATTTCCTCTGCCAGGCCGGAAGGGAGCCCTTCAATGTCAACATTGAGAAAGCCGCGCACAATGGTTGAAACCGCGGATTCCTCGTCGAGCCCCCTTGCCATGAGATACTCTATTTCCCTTTGATCAATTTTTCCCACAGCCGCCTCATGGCTCATATCAACACCCGGCACCCGGCCTATCAGCTCAGGGATGGCATGCATTATGCCGTCCTTTAATATCAGGCCCTTGCATTCAAGGTGTCCTTTTACCCCCTCGGACTGTGCGTCCATCTCACCGCGGGCTATAATTGTGCCGCCGGTGGTGATTGCCCGGGAGATAATTTCAGCCCTTGCACCGGGATGGCTCAAAACCACCTTAGAGCCAACGTCGAGGCTGCATCCCGGAGGGGCCACCAGGATGCTGTTGAAACGCGCCACACTGTCCTTTCCGTCCAGATGGGCCACCGGATACGTCTGAAGAGATCCCACAGGACTAAGGGAAATATAGTTTGAAACTATGGTTCCTCCCTCTTCCACGTGAACAAACGAGCGCGGTCTTACCTCGATCTGCTCGCCCCAGCGATGAATCATTGTAAAATGCAGGGTGGCGTTTTTCTTTACATAAAACTCGGAGATCCCCACGTGCATGCCCGCGCGCAGGTTCGGCGCTGTTGCACAACCGGTGATAATGTGAATCTCGGAATTTTCCTCTGCTATCACTATGTTGTGGACATTCTGGGACAGGCCTTCCTCGGAAATATAAAGGCAGGACTGTACTGGTTCTTTTACAACTGCGCCGGGAAAGGATCGGATAAAGTATCCTTCATGCGGCTTTTCGTGCGCCCTCTTGGTAAACTCGTCCTTGTCAGGCGAAACCAGGCGCCAAACATAGTCCGAAAGCCATTCATAAGTTTCAAGCCCCTGCGAGATGCCCATTACCTCTACACCACTGCTGGTACAGCCGGAATGCACAACAGAGCAGTCCTTTTGGATATAGGTTCCGGAACGGTTATGTCCGGTTATGTCAACCCCTACATTGAGCCAGTTTCTGGCATCCTCCGGGTCCGCGTTTTCAAGCTGCTCCAGGTATTGGCGGGGATCTGCTGCATCACGGTAAACGGACTTTCTGCCGTCTCCGCTCCCGCCGTTTTCATTTTCGTCTAACTTGCGCATCTGAAACACTCCTCATAACCGTATTCCCGGATCCACTGCAGTATTTCCCTGGCGTTTCTGGCACAGCAAAGCACACCGTCATAAAGCACATGACCCTTGTCTGCGGTTATGTAATCTAGAATATGACCTGTGTGGGTAATTACAAGGGCGGATTTGGTACCTTTTTTCCTGTGGGGCGGACTGTCAGGGTCTTTGCGGTGGCGGACCCCCCGTTCCAGCAGTTCATTTATGATCTCGCCCAGGAGTACCACGTTTTCCAGGTCCACCCCTGATTCCGGCTCGTCGAGCAGAACCAGATCAGGAGATTGCGCAAGAAGCTGCAGCATCTCGGAACGCTTCATCTCCCCGCCGGAGAAATTCAGGTTAATATCCCGGTCAAGAAACGATTCAAAATTGGCCTTTTTCGCCATGCTGTCCACGTCCACCGCCTTATTCCCGGCGCACAGGGATACCGCATCCCTGGTTTTCAACCCGTTGATTGCGGGCGGGCGCTGAAAGGCCACGCCCACGCCCCGCCTGGCTCTTTCGTGTATGGGCAGCTCAGTGATGTCTTCGCCCTTGAAATAGATCCGGCCGCTTGTCACGCGGTATCCGGAAAAGCCCATGATGGTCATCATAAGCGTTGATTTTCCCGAGCCGTTGGGCCCGAAAAGAATATGGGTCTCCCCTTCGGGGATCTCCATGCTGATCCGGTTTAATATGGTCTGCCCCTCCACTTCTACCACCAGGTCTTTAATACTTAACATCCCGCGATCCTTATGGTTTCGAATTTCGATATTCGGATGTCGAATTTCCTTAGTTGTGATGGCCGGCGCAATCCGTAAGCCGAATTCTGTTCCCCCGTCCGGGTTGCCCCGGACGGGGGCGACGATCATTCATCTGCGGATACCGGTTGCCCGGCATCTCTTGCGACCTACCCGGGAGCATCGGACGGGCCGCCCTCAGGCGCTCCCCTATTCGGTCTTGCACCGGGTGGGGTTTGCCTAGCTTCCCCGGTCGCCCGGGGAACTGGTGCGCTCTTACCGCACCTTTTCACCCTTACCCGGAATTTCACTTATCCCTGGCAATGCCCGGGACAAGCAGTCCGGGCGGTTTATTTTCTGCGGCACTTTCCTTCGCGTTTCCGCGACTCCATGTTATGGAGCACCCTGCCCTGCGGTGTTCGGACTTTCCTCCGGCATTTTATTAAATGCCGGCGATCGTCTGGATTACGCCGACCATCCTGATAATACTATATAACATAAACCAGGCGATGGCAATGAGGGCACATCTTTAGTTCATTGCCCCTGTGCAGCTCGTTATACATCTGGGGCGGAATGTTTAAGTGACATCCCTTGCAAACCGCGTTTTCCACTTCCACGAGCCCAACGCCGCCGCACTGGTTTTTCACCTGGCGGTACTGCTTTAACAGCCCCGGGTCAAGCTTTTCAACAATGCCCTCGATGTCAAGTGTCAACTGCCTGATTTTCTCATCCAGATCCCTGGCGGTTTCATCCAGGGCCTGCTTTTGTTCCTCAATCTGTTTTTTACTGGCTTCATGGGCCTGTTTTTTTTCAGCCAGCTGTTTTTCCGCAGACTCGATATCATCCAGGCATTGAAGCGATGCATCCTCCATGCGGGAATTGGCTTCCCGGATCTCGTCTATTTCCTTTAAAAGCGACTGGTACTCCCTGTTGGTTTTCACGGAGTTTAACTGTACCTGTCGCTTTTTTATCCTTGACTGGTTTAACTCCAGTTCATTTTCGCGGGCCCGGTAATCTTTTTTAAGGGCCTCCAGCTTCTTTTGTGTTTCCTGGATATCACGCTCCCGCTCCTCCAGGCCGGATTCCAGGGCGGTCTTTTTTTCAGGCAGACGGTTCAGCTCGGCCTGAAGGGCCGATTTTCGTTTTTCCTTTTCCTGCAGCGAAATGAGCAGGTCAAGCTGCTGCTTTGTAATGGATATCATAGTTCACCCGGTTTTTCTGAAATCCCGTTCAATTTTGGCCAGGCCGCAGCATCATATACAGACAAAAGGGTCTGCCTCGTCCTGCATGCCTGTTACGCGGACATCTTCACCCGCCCTTTCCAGGGCATCCTGCAGCCGCTGCCTTATTACCGGCACAATCAGGCGCTCAGAGGCGAAATGCCCTATGTCTATTATCGCCCTGTTGTTTTCACACGTATTAATTGCATCATGATAGCGCAGGTCTCCGCTGATCAGCACCTGTGCATCAGTTGCCAGAAACTGTCCAAGCACTCCGCCTCCTGCCCCGGAACATACAGCAGCCTTTTCTATCTTCAGATCCGCCGGACCGGAAAACCGTACGGAAGACAGGGCCAGTTTTTCCTTTATTTCGCGCGCAAGACCGGCAAGTTCTCTGGGCGGATCAACATCGCCGATCCTTCCCAGTCCTTCTCCGGTTTGTTCCTGTACAAGGGGGAAGACGTCATAGGCCATTGTTTCATAAGGATGAGCGGCTCTTATCTGCTCTATTGCCTGCCGCAGGCCCGGCTTTTCAACTACAGTCTCAAGGCGGAACTCTTTTGCCTCTGAGAGCTCTCCCACCTTTCCGTCCCAGGGGTCTGCGCCCTCGCCCGGCATGAAAGTACCCGCGCCCGGGCTGCGGAATGTGCAGCAGGTATAGTTTCCGATGCGGCCCGCCGGGCTGCTGCAGATCGCCTCTATTACCGCGCCTGCATAATCTTCCGGCACGAATACAACCACCTTGTATTGCTCAGCCCCTGTCGCGGCACAGAGCGCCGAGGGATTGCTTATGCCGAGCTGCCGGCACAAAACGTCATTTATCCCTCCCTTTGCGCTGTCAAGATTGGTATGGGCAGCAAATATTGCGAGCCGGTTGCGTGCCGCCGTATCTATGATTGCGCCCGTGGGGCTGTCCACGTCAACTGAAGACAAAGGCTTGAAGATCAGCGGATGATGAGTGATCAGCATGTCCGCGCCAGCCTCGCAAGCCTTTTTTACTGCTGCAAGGGTCGGCTCCAGGGCGACAAATATGCTGCTTACCTGCCAGCGCCTGCCGCCGAACTGAAGGCCTGTGTTGTCCCAGTCTTCTGCCAGCCGCGGCGGGGCTAATTCAGCCATTATCTCCATGATGTCAGAGACCTTCATCCTCACCCCCGTATGCGTGTATTTCCTGCTCAAAAAAAAAGGCGTGGGTGTATCCGCCCACGCCTTTTCCTGATTCATTTATTTGCCGTTGTTTCATTGCCATTCTTTTTGTATGGGCCCACCAGGATTCGAACCTGGGACCGACCGGTTATGAGCCGGTGGCTCTTCCAACTGAGCTATGGGCCCGGAACGTAAATGTCTTTGGGGATTTTGCAACAACTGATACAAAATGTTTTGTCTACCTATCGACTCGCTTGGTTTTTGTCAAGTACATATT
>JBKHES010000040.1:0-17188 GCA_046540695.1 Desulfobacterales bacterium | reverse complement strand
CACGTACTGCTAAGTACGCTGCATTCTTCGAAATTGCGCAAGCCTTGATCTTGAATTTTTTACGGCACCATCTAAAATCAGACATTTTACGAAAGCATCAAAATTCCGCTTAATCCAAAGAGCAGTGAAAAAACCTTTTTAAACTGCACCCGCGAGCAGTTCATCGTACCTCAGTGATTTCATATTGTTCCAGGTGATAGCCGTGCTCAGGGTAAATATAGATCTGGCGGCCGACCCTGTCTTCAAGCGAAGAGATAAGCCCGCTTTCCTCACCGAGCAGAAGATCGGCTATAACCGGGTGCACCCTGAGATGAATACGACTGGTCTCGCGCTCCGCGCCCCGCCTGCATACATCCCGGAAAATATTGTAACAGATGGTCCTTCGGGAAAGAAGCATCCCTTCGCCTTCGCAGTAAAAACACGACTCACAGAGCATTCTGGGAATGGACTTGACAACCCTTTTGCGAGTCATCTGGATAAGTCCGAGCTCTGACATTGGAAGTACGTTTGTCTTGGCCTTGTCCCTGGAAAGCGCCTCTTTTAATGTATTGTAAACCTTTTCCTGATCTGAGCGGGAATCCATGTCAATAAAATCAATAATGATAATACCTCCGAGATTTCGGAGTCTTATCTGATAGGCTATCTCCTTTACCGCCTCAAGGTTGGTCTTGAGCACGGTCTCGGCAAAATTGCGCTTGCCCACGTAGCGGCCTGTGTTTACGTCAATGACCACAAGGGCCTCTGTTATTTCTATTACTATATAGCCGCCGCACTTGAGCCAGACCTTTTTCTTAAGTGCGCGCTGGATATCAACCTCGAGATTATATGCATCAAAAATGGGCTCCTCGCCTGAATACTGGACAACGGAGTTTTTCAGCCTGGGCATGAATTTTTCTATGAAGCTGCTGACCGTCCTGTAAACTGCCGGGGAATCAATTGACACCCTGTCTGCCTCGTGGGCAAGAAGGTCGCGAACACACCGCAGGGTCACGGTAAGCTCCTCATGCAGAAGCGCAGGGGCTGAAACCTCCTGGTAGCGCAGCTGGATATCATTCCAAAGGTTGTCGAGAAATTCCATTTCCCGTTCGAGAACCCCGCGATTTACGCCCTCGCCGGCGGTGCGGACTATATATCCGTAGGGCCTGGTGCGCGTTGTCTCTACTATTTCCCTTAATCTTGCGCGCTCGCTTTCGTCTGCTATGCGCCGGGAAATGCCTATATGGTCTACGGTGGGCATCAGAACCAGAAACCTGCCCGGAAGGGAAACATATGTGGTAAGGCGCGCTCCCTTGCTTCCAATGGGCGAGCGGGCGATCTGCACGAGTATTTCCTGGCCTTCTTTTAACATGTTCTCAATGGGAAGCCTGTCGGTTCCGGAAGTCCTGGCGGACATGGAGGAAATAGGCCCGTTTTCAGCCATCAGATCGGCATCTTCTTCTGCATCCGGGTCCTCATTGTTTATACATACACCCTCGGGCGGGGGTGTCTTTCCGTTTAATACGTCGTCAACGTAAATGAAAGCAGCCTGCTTTAAACCTGCATCCACGAAGGCAGCCTGCATGCCGGGCAGGACCCTTTGAACGCGGCCCTTGTAAATATTTCCGGCAATATTGCTTTCATCCTGGCGCTCAACATAAATTTCTGAAAGTACGCCATTTTCCAGCAGGGCAACCCGTATCTCGGGACCAAGAGCGTTAATAATCAGTTCCTTATCCATGCAAGCCTCTTTCTAGTTCTTTTTGAACGATCCCCGCAGGATGTTCCTCCTTTTTAATAACCCGGGACCGCAAAAGGACATCCTCGGAAAGCCGGAAAATATGTAAAACCGCAGTGCCCGGGCGAACCACGGGACCAGGCTGGGCTGCAAGCCTTATTTTAAGACAATCAGGAGCCAGAATCCAGAGGCCGTCCACGGCTGACTTGAGATCAATCCTTTTTTTGGCCCCTTTGCCGCTGGTAAGAGTGATCTCAAAGGACGCGGCCCGAAAAAAAAAGTCAGCGCAAGCTTGGTCAAAAACAACTCCCTCCGGGAGCGTGATCTCATATGTGGCACTCAGCCCGGAGCCTGGGCCGCCCCTGTCCTCTGCCGGCACACAGTCGGTTATTTCCAGTCCCTCGGGCAGATGGCGGTTGACAAGATCCTTTACGACGGCGCAGCCGGTTTTATCTGCAACAGTAAGGAAAAAGGACTCTGTAACGCTCTCTACACCTACCGGCAGCGCGTCTGTAAATGCAATCTTCGGCTTGGGGTGATAGCCGCGTGAATATGCAAGGCTGACCCCGGCCCTCCTAAGGGCCCTTAAAAGAATGTTTGCCAGCTCAAGGTGGCCGAAATAACGTGCCGGCCCGAGTTTCGAGTAGACAACCTTAAACCTTCTGCCGCGGACAAAATCAGCTTCATTATCTGCTGGCTGCAATTCATGCCCGCCGATTGAGGCTGCCTGCTCTTTATCGGACGCGTTGCAAGGCATTAAGGTTTCAAAGTCACATACCCCGCATCCCTGGCAGTCGCCGTACCTGCAGTCAGGCGTGGGTTGAGCATCAAGCGCCTTTTTGTATTCCTCCAGAAGAAACTCCCTTGAGACCCCGGTATCAATATGATCCCATGGCAGCGGGGAATCCTGCGGAATTGAACCAAGGAAGGCTTCAGGGTCGACACCGGCATCTGTAAAAGCCTCGTTCCATGCAGCGCTGTCAAAACAGTCAGTCCACCCGTCAAACCTGCATCCCTTCCGCCAGGCAGCCACAAGAACCCGGGCCAGGCTCCGGTCCCCCCTTGCAAATATACCTTCCAGGCGGCTGAGCTCCGGATTCTGCCACTTGAACTCCACGCCCCTTAAAGAAAGGCGTGAGCGGAGATTTTCAATTACCTCCCTCGCTTCGGCAGGATCTTTTTGCGCGGCCCATTGAAAGGGTGAATGCGATTTTGGTATAAACACGCCGACGCTAACGTTGATTTTGCCGCCCCGCTTGCCCTTGGGCCGGGTGCCGCGAAGCCGCCGCACCAATTCTGCTATCGCCTCCACATCCCGGCTTGTTTCACAGGGGAGCCCGATCATGAAATAGAGCTTGACCAGCTGCCATCCCAGATCAAACGCGGATTTGACTGTATCGGTGATTTCCGCCTCGGTAATGTTTTTGTTGATAACCGAACGAAGGCGCTCCGTGCCTGCCTCCGGGGCGATGGTAAATCCTGTTTTACGCACCGAGCGTATTATTTCCATCATCTCGGAGCTCAGGGTTCCTGCGCGAAAAGAGGGTATGGACAGCGCAAGCCTGCTGCCGCAGTGGCGGGCTGAAAGCTCCCTTATCAGGGGCTGCAGGCAGCTGTAGTCGCCGGTGCTCAAGGAAAGAAGCGAAAGCTCGTCGTATCCAGTGGCTGAAAGCCCTTTTTCAGCCAGGTCCGCAAGCCTGGAACGCGATCTTTCACGCACGGGCCTGTAAATCATGCCGGCCTGGCAAAACCTGCAACCGCGGGTGCAGCCCCGGGCTATTTCGAGCCGCAGCCTGTCATGCACGGGCCTGCCGAAAGGCACCAGCGGCGATTCCGGGAAAAATTCTGAATCCAGGTCTGCAACCGCGGCACGGCGCACTTTTTCATATCCGGGCAAGAGAGGCGCGGTCCTCTGTCGGCCGTTTTCATCAAAATCCGCTGAGAAAAACGAAGGAACATAAACACCCCTGATTTTTGTCCAGGCCCGAAGCAGCTCGGTTTTATCACCACCGCCTGCGTCTTTCCAGCGAATCCAGGCATCTGCCATTTCAGTTACAACAGGCTCTCCGTCTCCTATGACCATGGCATCGAAAAAAGGCGCCATGGGCTCCGGGTTGACGGTGCAGGGACCGCCCGCTATAATCATTGGAATATCCCCGCCACGGTCTGCGGCGTAAAAGGGAATTCCTGCAAGATGGAGCATCATGAGAACGTTGGTGTAATTCAGCTCGTAGAGAAGGCTGAATCCCACGATGTCAAAGGCTGCAAGCGGCCGGCGGGTTTCAAGGGAAAACAGCGGCATATCAAAAGCTGCAAGTTGTTTAACCATGTCCGTGCCGGGGGCGAAAACCCTTTCGGCTGCTATTTCCGGCCTGGAGTTGAGTAAATGGTAAAGTATCTGCAGCCCGAAATGAGACATGCCGATCTCGTAGGTATCCGGAAAGGCCAGGGCCATGGAAAGCCGCACACTGCTGCCGGATTTCGCCACGGAATTTGTCTCTCCGCCCGTGTACCTGCTTGGCTTTGACACCAGCGGCAGAATGTGGTCCAGGTGATTCATCGTAAAATGCCCGCCCTATTTCATGCTTGCCTGGACAAATTCCAGCGTCTGGCGGACATCATCGCGAAAAAGACCGTCGAGTCCTTCCTGCCAGTCTTCTTTTTCAATTTTTTGCTTAATCCTTGCGACCGTATCCGCGCGAAGCAGCTGCTTCATCCGCATAAACGGGCGATTCGGGGTGTCAATCCACAACGAGACTATCTGCCTTGCCCTGTCAATGAGCATGTCTTCCTCAACCACCTCGTCCACTAAGCCCATCTCCTTTGCACGAAACACATCGACCATGTCTCCGAAATACATGACATCCCTGAACCTGTGATTGCTGTCAAAGCCGAAGCGCATGACCTCGTGCTGGGCTATATTCAGGGGAAGACCGATCTTTATCTCTGACATGCCTATTTTAATCTTGGGGTGCTCCTTTACAATTCTGTAGTCAGCAGCCATTGAGTAAATAAGGCCCCCGGCTGCGCCATGACCGTTCAATGCTGCCACAACGGGTTTTCTGCATGCAAAAAGGGAGGTGAGAACATGTTGTTCCAGCCTGAAAAACTCAACGGCTTCCTGCTTGTCCGAAAAACCGAGAAATATTGAAAGGTCAAAACCGCTGGAAAAAAAGCGGCCTTCGCCCGTAAGAATAATCCCCTTGGGAGAAGGATTCTTGTCAGCCTCTTCGACTATTTCCCCGAGGCGCTCGAGCATCTGCCGGTTAATTGCGTTGGTTTTCGGGTTTTTCAGTGTAAGAACCAGGATGTCGTCGTGCAAAGTCTCTTCAATCATTTCTCTTTCCTTAAACCTTTAATTATTGTTTCGTATATTTCAGGGCATATAAAACAACGCCCCATACCCGGTGCGGATGTGGGGGGCATTGACACCGCGGCAGCATTCTATTATATACCACCATAAATTTTTATCAACACATGAAATCTGTCCGGCACTCAATACAACCCATTAAACAAGGACGGCAGACAATGATCAGAATCAATGAGCACTTCAGCAAGCTGCAGGCATCTTACCTGTTTTCAGATATCGCCGCCAGGATCTCGGAGTTTGAAAAGGCCAATCCGGAAACCGGTATCATCCGCCTGGGAATCGGTGATGCAACAAGGGCGCTTCCTGCTGCCTGCATAGAGGCCATGCACAGGGCAATAGACGAGATGGGCAGCGACGAGACATTCAGGGGATACGGACCAGAGCAGGGATACGCCTTTCTGCGCGAAAAAATAGCAGAGCACGACTACTCGGCCCGCGGGGCGAATGTATCCGCAGACGAAATATTTGTCAGCGACGGGGCAAAGTGCGACACCGGAAACTTCCAGGAAATACTTGCAACAGACATACAGGTGGCTGTTCCTGATCCCGTGTACCCGGTGTATGTGGACACTAACGTGATGGCAGGAAGGGCAGGGGAGTTTTCAGGCACAAGATACGACAGGCTCACATACATGCCGTGCACCAGCGAAAACGAATATGTCCCCCGGCCCCCGGAAAACGGCGCGGATCTTGTCTACCTGTGCTTTCCCAACAACCCAACCGGCGCCACAATTTCCAGAAAGTATCTGAAGCAGTGGGTGGACTACGCCAGGGACAACAGCGCACTTATACTCTACGATGCAGCCTACGAGGCCTTTATACGCGACGAATCCATACCCAGGTCCATATACGAGGTGGAAGGCGCCCGGGAAGTGGCAGTGGAATTCCGCAGCTTTTCAAAAACAGCAGGATTCACGGGAACCAGGTGCGCGTTTACTGTGGTCCCCAAGGAATGCCGGGCTTTTGACGGACAGGGCCGGCAGGTTATGCTGCACCCCCTTTGGAACCGCAGGCATTCCACGAAATTCAACGGAGTGGCCTATCCGGTGCAGCGGGCTGCTGAAGCGGTCTACAGCCCGGAGGGACAGGAGCAGGTAAAATCAATTATTGCAGACTACATGAAAAACGCGGACATTATCAGAGAGCAGATGCAGGACCTGGGATTTTCCTGCGCAGGAGGCCTGCACTCGCCCTACATCTGGGTGGACGGGAAGACCGATTCCTGGGAGCTTTTCGACACCCTGCTTAAAAAAGCGGGCGTAGTCTGCACGCCGGGGGCGGGTTTCGGCCCTTGCGGCAGCAGCCACATAAGGCTGAGCGCATTTAACTCCCGTGAAAACGTGGAGCATGCCATGGAACGGATAAGAAAGGCGATTAAAGGCAGGTAAGATTTTTTTAAAAAAACACCTTTGAGCGGATTTCTGCGATCCATGCCGGGTCGCAGGGGGTTTTCCGGCCGTCTATGGAGCCGACGCCTACCGGGCCCATGAGAGAATTGGTCACGATAACCATGTCTGCTTCAAAAAGCTCCCCCATTGTCACTGGCGCCCGGGTATGGCCGAAACCTTCGGCTTCAAACCAATGCAGCACGGCATTCTGCATTACGCCGGAAAGCACGTGCTGCGACTCGGGCAGGATAACAGTTTCGCCGCGCAGCAAAAGCAGGTTGGCTGTGTTGGTCTCCGAGACCGTGCCGTCCGGGTTCAGTATCACGGCTTCGTCTGCCCCGTTTTCGCCCGCCCACCTGCCTGCCCGGAAATAATACAGGTAATTCAGAGTCTTGTGCGAGGCAAGCGGGGTCTGCCTGGGATGGGGATACACCGCCAGGTCCAGGGCGGACTTGCCAATACGTTGCAGCCTGTGCACGTAAGGGACAGCGGAAACGGCCATATGCACACCCGTACCGTTGGACGACCCTGAATCCGCTGCTGCAAGAACCTTTACCGCGCAAACATCGTGCAGCAGATCATTTCCTTCGAGGACCTGCCTGATTATCTCGTTAAATGAAAGATCAGGCACCGGGGCTTCAAAAAGTGCTCGCCAAGTGCCGGCAAACCGCTCCATATGCTTTTCAAGCAAATGCGGACGGCCATTTTCCGCGCGGATTGTTTCAAAAAAGCCGAATCCGTACTCAAGGCCCCTGCAGGACACCGGCACCACGGCCTCGGACTCGGGAACCACCAGCCCGTTTATCCATATCCTGGCCTGTTTTTGCGGGTCGGCAATGCGGCCCTTAAACACTGACATGACCGAACTTCCCTTGTGAAGGGTTTCTTCGTATTCCGCCTCAGGGTCAGAGTCAAATACAACCCCGCCGCCCACTGAAAAAAACATCCGGTTGTTGAAAATAAGGGCGGTGCGTATGGCAATTGACAGATCCATGGTTTCGTGGAAGCCTATATAGCCTATGGAGCCGGTGTAGACGTGCCTGCGGCAGGGTTCCAGCTCGTCTATGATTTCCATTGCCCTGATCCTTGGACATCCGGTTACAGATCCTCCGGGAAAGGCGGCCCGGATCAGATCCACGGTATCCTTTCCGGGTGCAAGCCTTCCTCTGACCACCGAGACCAGGTGAAAAACGTTGCGGTATTTTTCAAGGCGCCTGTGCTCAGAAACCTCAACCGTACCTCCCGCGCACACGCGGCCCAGGTCGTTTCGCATGAGATCCACTATCATTGAAAGCTCTGCATCGTCCTTTGGGCTTTTTTTCAGCTCTTCAGCCATTGCGAGGTCTGCTTCAGGATCACCGCCCCTTGGCCTTGTACCCTTGATGGGACGGGATTCGGCAAAATCGCCCCGGCGCATTAAAAACCGCTCGGGCGAAGTGGACACAATCCAGTGGTCTTCGGCGTTGACATAAGCGTAAAAAGAAGCGGGCGCCTGGGTAAACAGCCTTGCAAACATTGCATAGGGGCTGCCTGAAAAACCGGTTTCAAAACGCTGGGAAAAATTGACCTGGTAGATGTGGCCGGCTGCAATGTAGTCGCGTATTTTTTCAACAGACTCCATGTAGGTCCCGCGCGTGAAAAAAGAAGAAAAACCGCTGCCCCCGCCTGCAAAATCATCTCTACTCGCCCGGCTGCTGCTAATGGTGTCAAAAAACCAGGAGCGAAGCTTTTCTGCGGGAGCCTCGCCAGCATCGCACCATACTGGTATGCACAGCCTGGATATATTTTCGTGCAGGTCGCGGACCAGGATCAGGGAAGGCGCATACATACAGATAACAGGCAGGCCTGTATCATCAATTGCAGTTCTGGGAAGCTCTTCTATGCAGTCTTTGAGATCGTATGCCAGGTACCCGAAAAGACCTGCTGCCACGGGTGCCGGAAGGTCAGACCCGGAAAGGTCATATGCATCCATCACAATGCGAAGGGCATCGAGGGGATTGCCGCGAAAAGTGACAGTGCAGCCGCCGGCCCGGATATCGGCTTTTTGCTTTGTTGCCTTAAAAGACAGCCAGGGCTTGATTGCAAGTATATTATACCTTGCACAATCCAGGTCTCCTCCGCTTGCCAGCACCACGGTTCCGGGCATATCAGCGAAACAAGCCGCGGTATCCAGAAAACTTGCCCCGACTTTGGTTTCTTCAACCTTAACGTGGTCCAGCAAGCCGGTCAGCCGCGTTAACCCGTTTTTATCGCGCATGCCGGATCACCCGTCTTGTGTTTTTTGAGCATAAGAAATCTTTCAGCCATTTTTAATCCGTACTCGGTCATAAAGCTTTCAGGGTGGAACTGAACACCATACAGCATCCTGTCAGCGTCTGAAATCCCCATTAACACGCCTTCACCCGTGCGGGCGCAGGCTTTGAGACCCTTGCCGGTACCGTCTGAGATCAGGGAATGATAGCGTGCTGCTGTAAAAGGCGAGGGAATACCGGCAAACAGACCGGAGCCGTCATGATAGATTCTGCTTGTCTTGCCGTGAACCGGCAGCCGGCAGCGAACGGTTTTTCCGCCGAAGGCCTCGTTTATGCACTGCATGCCGAGACATACCCCCAGTATGGGGATTCTGCCTGCAAATTCCCGGATCAGCTCAACGGATATTCCCGCGTTTTGAGGGTCCCGCGGCCCGGGGCTCACCAGAATCCTTTCAGGGCATCGTGCCGCCAGTTCTTTAATAGTGATACGGTCCGATCGGTAGACCTCTATTTGGAGATCAAATTGAAGAAACAACTGAACCAGGTTGTGGGTAAAAGAATCATAATTATCTATTACGACCAGACAGGCCATTTTCCGTAGCCCCCAAATAAAAACGCCACCCGCATGAGCCTGGGTGGCGTTAGCCTGTTGCATAACTCATTAATAAAAACTCTGTTGTTTTCAGTTTAACTCTACCCTGTTATTGAAAAATTTTCAACCCTGCTGTTTGTGTTTGCCCTTCACCTTTCTGACCTGTTTTTCCATTTTCTTGAAAGCCTCGGTTACAACCACCTTCAGAGGATCGTGCATATCCCCCTCGCTTGCATCCCTGCTTACCACGAGATCTTTTCCCGGCGGCACGTGCATATCTATGCGCACCCGGTAATCATTTCCCGAGCGCTGGTGCTGCTGGGGTTTTTCAACTGAAACCCTGCAGCTGGTTATCCTGTCGTGCATCTCGTTTAGCTTGGCCGCTTTTTCGCGGATCAAGGCGTCGATGTCCTCGCTTTTTTCAACGTTTCGGTATGTAATTTCCAGTGGTTTTTCCATATTCTCCTCTTTTCTCTGCAAATTTCAATATCACTGTCAAACAATGCGTTCATAAAAACTTATTTGTATTATTCTGTAGTTTGGTATAAATATAAACCCCATGACCTTTGAATTCAAGCGCTTGAAAATAACAGGAAGCTTCTTGACAAGGCTTTTGAAGCTGCCTATTATGGGGAAGCCATAACCTAACATTTGTACAGAAAATGGAAATCCGCGGCGTGTAGATCTACACGCTTTTTTATTTTAGCAGGTTTCCAGCGGTATTTTTTGTACCGCACGGGGTAACAAAAATGAGCCTGTCCACAACTCAGAAATTACAGCAGCTGATGAACCAGTTTTCAGGGTCCGATCACGTGCTGATACTTATCAATGCCGACCCTGATGCCATTGCCAGCGCCATGGCCTTCCAGAGACTTTTGTGGCGAAGAGTGACACGGATTACCACTTCCAACATCAACACCATCACCAGGCCGGACAACATGGCGATGATACGGCTGCTTGACGTGACCCTGATCCATGTTACAAAGATCGCCCCGCAGGACTATACAAAGGTGATCATTCTCGACTCCCAGCCGTCACACCACGAAAGCTTCACCGGGTTTAAATACAACGTTATAATAGACCATCACAGCCCTGACGGCACAGAAGCGCCTTTCAAGGACATAAGGGAGGAATACGGGGCCACCTCAAGCATTATGACCGAGTACCTGAAAGCAGCCAAGATCAAGCCGTCCTCAAAGCTTGCCACGGCACTTTTTCACGGCATAAAGACAGATACCAACAATTTTGAAAGAATGGCCACAAATGCTGATATAAGGGCCTTTCAGTTTTTGTTCCGGCATGCAAACATTCATCTGGCAAGGCGCGTAGAGCAGGTGGACCTCAGGATGAATTTTCTGGATTATTTCAAAAAGGCCATTGAACAGAAGGAAGTGGTTGATGAAAGAATCTTCGTTCACCTCGGCCAGGTGGAAACCCCTGATATATGCGTGCTTATAGCGGATTTTTTCATGCGTGTAAACACTGTCACCTGGAGCATTGTCTCCGGGTTCATAGAGGGACGGCTGGTAATAATTATCAGAAACGACGGGCTCAGGAAAAACGCTGGCAACGTGGCCTCCAAACAGTTCGGCACCCTGGGAACCGCGGGTGGGCATAAAAGCATGGCCAGGGCTGAGATCCAGTCGGAAAACCTTAAAAATCAGGTCACCGGCCAGGACCGGCAAGCGGTTCAGAAGTGGATCATTGAAAAAATAAGCAGCTTTCTGGCTGAACGGACCAGGACAGAATGAGCAACCAGGGAATCAAAATCACATTTTTACCCGGAGTCCGAAAACGCAGGCATTGAAGGCCCGTGCCGCAAAACATACTCAGGACCGCCTTACCTGCCGCGGTATCTTATGAAACCCGAACTTTGCATGGGATTGATAAAATGATGAAATACTACCCTGTTTACCTGGATATAAGAGGCAAAAGATGCCTGGTCGTGGGTGGAGGAAGGGTGGCCGCGCGCAAGGTGCAGGGACTGCTTCAGGCAGGCGCCGTGGTAACAGTTGTGAGCCCGCAGTTTGCAGAAGATTTTGACAGCCTTGCACAATCCGGTGCCCTGGAAATGATCGGGCGCAGTTACATAACCGAGGACCTCGAGGGAAAATTTCTCGTGATAGGGGCCACGGACAACAATGAGCTGAACCGCAAAATCAGCAGGGATGCGGAAAGCAGAAATATTCTGTGCAATATCGCGGACGTGCCGGATGAATGCAACTTCATCCTGCCCTCGGTGCTGCGGCGCGGCGACCTGGTGATAGCAATTTCGACATCCGGCAAAAGCCCGGCCTTTGCCAGGCACCTCCGAAAACAGCTTGAAAATCAGTTCGGAGAGGAATATACGGAGTTTCTGAATCTCATGGGCGCGGTGCGAAAAAAGCTGCTGGCGCAACAGCATGCCCCTGAAGCCCACAAGCCTTTGTTTGAGGCACTTATTTCAGGAGGCCTGCCTGAAATGATCCGCGCCGGGCGCACAGATGAAGCAGACAAGCTGCTGCATGAAGTCCTGGGCGATGGATTTGACTGCAGTTCGCTCATGAATACAGCCGGGGATTAAACTTGAACTATACACTGCTGCCTGTCATATTCTGCTATCTGGCCGCCTCCGGCGGTTACGCGGGATTTTTGTTTCTCCAGCGCCGAATATACAACCGCGGCGCTTATGCTCTGGTGCTGGCAGGCTTTTTAATACACTCGGTTCTTCTCGGGATTGATTATGCGGACAAGGGCTCGCTGCCTGTGCATAATCTGCATCAGAACCTCTGGTTTGCCGGCTGGGTGCTGGCAGGGGTTTTTCTCGCGCTCAGGCCACGCATCCGTTTAAACATACTCGGGGTATTTGCCGCGCCCCTGATAACCCTTATTACCGCAGCCGCCTTTTTCGTCCCGGATACCCCCATGCAGACCCAGAGCGAACTTTCAGGGGTCTGGCTTACGGTTCACGTTCTGGTGATTTTCATCGGGGAGGCCTGCCTGGCCCTGGCCTGCGGCACGGGGATTTTGTACCTGATCCAGGAAAGAAACATAAAGGACAAAAAACACAGATTCTTTTTCAGGCGCCTGCCATCCCTTGAACTTCTCGACAGCACCGGGTACACCTTTGTTGCCGTGGGATTCACGGCACTTACAGCAGGTCTGATCACGGGGTTTATTTATGCCCACCAGGTATGGGGCCACTTCTGGACCTGGGACCCCAAGGAGGTCTGGTCAGGGGTTACATGGCTGATTTATGCCGCGCTTCTTCACGAACGCATCGTTGCCGGATGGCGGGGCCGGCGCGCAGCGATTCTCGCCATAATAGGCTTTTGTGCCATGCTGTTTACGTTTCTGGGAGTCAATTTTCTGCTGGAGGGCCATCACAATGAATTTACCAGATGGTAGCCTGCAGGAGGAAAAAAACAATAATTTAACGGCTCCTGAGCTCCCGGAAATCGGAATACTGGGCATAAACCACACATCCGCCCCTGTTGACCTCAGGGAATGCCTTGCGTTTTCGGATCAGGAAAGCCGCGAAACAATTCAAAGATTAAAAGCCCGCCCGGAAATAAGCGAAATAATGATCATATCCACCTGTAACCGGGTGGAAATACTGTTTACAAGCTATGACACTGATGAGGCTGTCAGGACTCTTAAAGCCCATATTGCGGAATCAAGGCCTGTTCAGGAACACATGCTTGAACAGTCGCTATACAACTACCGCAGAAAAGAGGCTGTAAAGCACCTTTTCCGGGTTGCCTCAAGCCTGGATTCCATGGTGCTGGGCGAGCCGCAGATCCTGGGGCAGATCAAGGCCGCCTACAAAACCGCCGTTGAAAACCGCGGCACAGGAGTGATCTTAAACCGCCTGCTGCACAAGTCGTTTTCGGTTGCCAAGCGCATCCGAAGCGAAACAGGCATCGGGGACCGGGCGGTGTCGATCAGCTATGCGGCAGTGGAGCTGGCCCGAAAAATATTCGGGCGGATAGAGGACAAAACGGTACTGCTGGTGGGAGCCGGGGAAATGGCCGAACTGGCTGTGGAGCACTTAAACCGGGTACGCTCCACGGGCGCCCTGTTTGTGGCCAACAGGACATTCGAAGTCGGCGTGGATCTGGCCCGGAGGTTTTCCGGAACCCCCATCAACTTCGGGGAAATAGAAGATACACTTAAATCGGCTGATATAATTATCAGCTCAACAGGATCGCATGACTACGTGATCAAAAAAAAACAGGTACGGCCGGTAATGCGGCAGCGAAAGCAAAGGCCCCTGTTTTTCATAGATATAGCAGTGCCGAGAGATATCGATCCCGCTGTAAATCGTATTGAAAACGCCTATGTATACGATATAGACGATCTCCAGGGAGTCATAGAGGAAAACATGGAATCCAGGCTCAGCGAATCCTCGAAGGCAGAGCGTATTATAGATGAGGCGGCCGTACGCTTCGACCAATGGTATGAAAGCCTGGACGTGGTTCCCACGATTAAGCAGCTGAGGGGCAAGCTTGCCGAAATCGCTGACTCAGAGCTCAAAAAAACGCTGCAGTCAATGGACCACCTGAGCAGCCAGGACATAGAAGCCCTTGAGAGGATGAACGAAGCTGTGGTCAAAAAATTTCTCCACGACCCGGTACGGTTTTTAAAAGACCCGGGCTCTCACAGAGACAAGTCCCTGTATATAGACATTACCCGCAAAATCTTCAACCTGGAAGACGACTGACCAGTGCTCGGGAATTTTACTCTTTACTTTTAAAATTGGGTTGTGGTAAGGAACATTCTCTGCTTAATTCAGTAGAACAGGAAATATGCCGGATTCTTCACATGAATTCGTTGAGTGCCGGAAAAAAGCGACATTAAGGAAGCACCCATGGAAAAAAAAGACATTGAGTATTTCAAGGAACTCCTAAACAAACGCCTCGAGGATCTGCTCAACCAGGCAGAAGACACTGTCTCGGACATGCACGACTCCAAGGGCAACTTTCCAGATCCCACTGACAGGGCGGCTTATGAAGCCGAACGCAATTTCGAGCTCCGCATCAGGGACCGGGAATACAAACTGATAAAAAAGGTCAAAAAGGCCCTGGAGCGCATTGACGACGGGACTTTCGGCATATGCGAAAGATGCGGAGAGGACATAGATTTCAAGCGCCTTAAGGCGAGGCCCGTGACTACTCTCTGCATTGACTGCAAGACAAAAGAAGAAGCCCACGAGAAGGCGCTTGGGTTATAAAAGCGGCAATATTGACCTTCACATACATTCATCTGCGTCCGACGGGAGCCTGAGTCCGGAACAAATCCTCAGCCATGCATTGGAATCAGGACTTGCGGCCATTGCCATCACGGATCACGACACCCTTGAAGGCAGTGCCGCGGTCCTGAGACAGGGAATACCGGATAACCTGGATTTTCTCACGGGTGTGGAAATAAGCGCCGAATATCCGCCCGGATTCGACACTTCAGGCAGCATGCATATCCTGGGCTACGGCATCTCGCCGCAAAACCCCCATCTGAACCACCTGCTTGAAAAACAGCAGCACGCACGCATCAGCCGGAACCCCGGCATCATAAAAAAACTAAACTCCCTCGGAATCCAGGTAACTCTCGAGGAAATCGGAGCCGAAGCAGGCAGACAGGAAATAGCGCGCCCCCATATTGCATCCCATTTGGTGAGGAAGGGATATGCCGCAGACGTGGAGGATGCATTTAACCGCTACCTGGCAAAAGGAAAGCCCGCCTATGTTGACAAGTTCAAGATCCCGGCGGAGCAGGCAGCAGCAGCCATAGATGCAGCAGGCGGCATAGCGGTCCTGGCCCATCCGGGCCTGCTGCCGGAATCCATAAAAAACTGTCTTGAAAAATTCATAACAACCCTGAAATCCATGGGGATATGCGGAATCGAGGTGTATTATCCAGGCCATGGGCCAGAACAGATAAGCCATTATGAAAACCTGGCTGAAAAGTTCGGCCTTCTGGTAACCGGGGGCACGGATTTTCACGGGGATATAAACCAGCACATAAGCATGGGAAAAGGACTGGGCGATATGGCAATACCTTACTCCGTCTTCCGGAGAATTTTGCAGGCGCTGGATTCAAAAAAACACGGTTACGATTTTCCGGTATCAAACAAGTAATGGCGCATAATTCACAGCATCCCGATTTTTCCGTACTTGAAAAAAAACTGGGTTACCGGTTTACAGACGGCCGCATTCCTGCCGCCGCCCTCAGGCACCGCTCCTACGTTCATGAGCACCCGGAAAGCGGAACTGACAACGAGCGCATGGAATTTCTGGGAGATGCGGTATTAAACCTGATAGTAAGCCACATACTAATGGAGCGGTTTCCGGATCTCACCGAGGGCCAGCTTTCCAGGGCAAGAGCTGGGCTGGTAAACGAGGACCGCCTGGCGGCCGCGGCCAGAAGCATAGAACTCGGAGATCATCTTCTGCTTGGAAAAGGAGAGCAGCGCTCCAGCGGGCAGTACAAAAAATCGATTCTTGCAGACACTTTTGAGGCCCTGGTGGCAGCTGTTTATCTCGACGGGGGCTTTGGTTCGGCCTTTGAACTCATCCGCACCCATTTCGCCCCTTTTTTCAAGGCGGTTGAGGCGGAAAGCCCATACCATGACTACAAAAGCCTTCTGCAGGAACATGTCCAGTCCATGCACCTTGACATGCCGGCCTATGAGATAGTCGACGAAAGCGGCCCCGACCATGACAAGACCTTCAGGGTCGCCCTGACAGTCGGCGGAGTAAGGACGGAAGGAACAGGGAAAAACAAGAAAACCGCCGAACAGGACGCCGCCCGCCGGGCCTGGGAACGGATAAAGGACCCGGGCGCCTGAGTCATGCAGGGCAGCACTGAAAAACCCTACGTAATCCCCGTCTTTATCCCACATTCGGGATGCCCCCACAGGTGCACATACTGCAACCAGAAAGCGGTGACCGGAACACAAGAGCGCCTGCCGGGCCCGGAAGACCTGCGTGCAGAAATGGAGCACTGGCTGCAGTACAGGCGTAAAAACCGGGGCTTTACAGAGGTGTCTTTTTTCGGCGGAAACTTCCTGGGCATTGAAAAAGACCTTGTCCTCCGTCTTCTCGATGAGGCCGCCGGCTGGGTGAAAGCCGGAAAAATAGACGGCATTCGTTTTTCCACAAGGCCCGACACTATTGATAATGACCGTTTGGACCTGCTTGCCGGCTACCCGGTCTCAACCGTGGAAATCGGGGTGCAGTCCATGGACGACCGCGTGCTTGCCCGGGTAAAAAGGGGCCACAGCGCTGATGATTCCGCCTCTGCGGCTGAAATGCTCAAAAATGCCGGATACCGGGTGGGCTGCCAGATAATGACCGGCCTGCCGGGAGAAGATGAAAGTGGCGCAATCAGGAGTGCAGCAGCAGTAGCATCGCTCAGTCCCGATTTTATCCGGATTTATCCCCTGGTGGTGCTTTCCGGAAGCGTCCTTGCATCAGAATACAAAAAAGGCAGTTTTCGGCCCCTTGAACTGGAAGAATGCGTTAGGCGGGTCGCAGCCCTTTACAGGATTTTTTCAGAAAACAGGATACCCGTAATCCGCATGGGGCTGCAGGCCTCCCGGGATCTTAACGCCGGAGGCGCCATTCTTGCCGGGCCATATCATCCGGCCTTCGGGCACATGGTTTTTTCGGAGCTCATGCTTGAAAAGGCCCGCGAGGTGCTTGATGCAGCCGGGCACCTGCCCGAAACTGTCGAACTCATGGTCAATCCTTCATCTGTGGGCCGCATGCAGGGGATTAAAAAATCCAACATAAAAAAGCTTGAAAAAAACTACCCCTCAGTCCGCCGTTTTCTGATCAGGCCGGATGCAGGCGTGGATGCAGATGATGTGGTAATTTCTCCCTGATCATGCCTGAT
>JBKHES010000039.1:0-18506 GCA_046540695.1 Desulfobacterales bacterium | reverse complement strand
ATGTGCTGATTAACCAAATGTTTTGATGGCACCGTAAAAAGCTTCTCACATAGCCCTGTGTTTTTGAAGGAAGGAAGCCCTGCGGCCGGGATCAGTTTTTTCGCTCCTGACCGCAAGGGCGCTCAATGTCGCTTCAAAAACCGATCCCGGCCTTGGACTTCCTTGTAAGTCCAATATCTGCGGTCAGTTATGACACGCAAGCCAGCAATCAACAGTGGCGTCTTCCTTCCTGTGGCATTCAAGGCAGAATCCCATTTTAAAGTTCTCCCCTGACAGGCGGTCCCTGGCCTCCACCCGGCCGTGGCAGGATGCGCATTCAACGTCTTTTCTTATGTGCCTCTGGTGGTTGAACATCACGTGCTCGGGCAGGTAGTTCACCTTGCGCCAGGGGGTGGGGGTATCAGTGTCGAAGTACATGTGCTCCTTTTTGATTTCCGGGTGCTCGGCAATTATATGATCGTGGCAGAAAAGGCACTTTTGCGTTTCAGGAATCCCGGGCTGGCTGGATCTTTCCACGTAGGGATGACAGAACCTGCAGTCTATGTCCTTTACCCCAGCGTGCACCCTGTGGGAAAAGGCTATGGGCTGGGCAGGCCCCAGGCCTGAAGACGGATACACGTACACCATGTAAACGAAAACAGCAGCCAGGACTACAAGCAGGAGCATAAGAAACACGGGCCGCAGGTTTGCAGCAAAAACACCCGCGATTTTTCTCACAGCTTCAAAGGGTTTCATGAATCAATATCCCCGCCTGCTCTGTTTTGCCCGCCTGAGACTGCCGCCTCCATAACAAACGGAAACTGCCCGAGGTATGCGGCCACAGAGGCCGTGAGCAATCCCGCAAATCCGAGAAACATCAACACGTCTGCCGCAGACAGCAGCGTGGCGGTATCGCCGGGGTTGCCCAGCGCCGGGCCGAGCAGCAGATAGTGCTCCAGCCACATGCCGACAAGCACGGCCGTGCAGAGGATGGTCATAAACCACGGCACGGTCTTTATCCTCCTGTTTATAAGTATCAGAAACGGAACGATAAAGCATATTATAAAAACCGCCCATGCTATGCGGTTCCACGGGGCCAGCATTGTTCTTGTAATTATATATGCGGTTTCCTCAGATATGTTTCCGTACCATATAACAACCAGCTGGCAGTAGAAAAAATCCGCCCACGCCAGGCAGAATGCGAAAAAGAGTTTCCCCATGTCCGTGAATTCCGGAGGGCTGAGAAGAAAATCGTTCCTGCGGCTTGCATGAAGACAGGCCGCAAGTATGATAAGGCCGCCGAAGCCTAAGTAAATGGCCTTTATAAAAGTGTATGCCCCGAACAGTGTTGAATACCAGTGCGGCTCCGCAGCCATGACCAGATCAAAGCCTATCAGGGAGAGAACGATTGCAAATGCCAGAAGGTAGATCACGCCAAAGACATACCTGCGGTGCTCGTATTTCTGCGGATCCGCGCTGCGGCTCTCCCAGAAACGCGCCAGCCGGCCCTGCAGGCCGGCAGAGCTGTCGCCGGGCTGCACCCTGAACCACAGGCTGTAGTAAAGATAGGCAAACCCTGATCCATAGAGCGCCAGCAGCCCTGCAATATCGCGTGAAAACAGAAAGCCGACGTTCAACCATGCTTCCTTGCCGTGCAGATCCTGGCCAATCCAGGGAAACACGTGCTCGTGTCCGAAAAAAAGCCCCAGAAACAGAACAAAAGAAACCGGGAAAAAAGCTGCAAACGACTCTGCCAGGGCAGACAGCCGCCTGCTCCACCTTGCCTGCACCGTGTTCATCATGGCGGAAAACACAAGCCCGCCCTGGGCGACTGCCGAGAACAAAAGGAAATTAACCAGGTATGCCCTCCAGGCAGCCTCAGGGCTGCCGAAAAGCAGGTTGGCCCCGAAAGCTGCCAGGCCGAGCACCGCCAGCGCCGACGCCGCAACAAAAACCCTGTTTTGATTTCTATTCATTTCCCCGGCTGCCTGTTTCACGGCTCTGTTTCCCTGTTGGATGATTCGGGCACCTCTGCGCCCAGATTGGTCAGAAACCTGCGGGCCTCGTCTTTATCAGACCCATCGCAGTCAACCACCACGCCGAACCTGTCAGCCGAGCATTCAGGGGCAATGTGCGGCAGATCCCGGTATGCCGGAAGCTTGATAAGCAGGATCAGGCCCAGGACATTTCCCAGCACGGCAAAAAGTATGGTGAACTCAAAGCCCACTATAAAAAACGGAATATATGCAAGCACCGGCTTTCCGCTCACCATCAGCCCCCAGCGCGCGGCTGTAAACACTGCAAGGAAATAGCCCAGGAAAAATCCGATCACTCCGCCGCCGAGTGTAAACCACCCCACCCCGCTTTTTTTAATCCCCAGTGCCCCGGAAATTTCTTGGCTGGGAATGGGGCCGTGCACGTCGGAAATTCGCCAGCCGGCGTTTTGTATGGCCCTGATGGCATCGGCCGCCACGCTGTCGTCTTCAAATAGTGCTGTGATCCGGGAGTTTTTTCTATTCATGGCTCATTCCCTGATGCTGCAGCTCCTTCATCTCGGTCATTGAAATCGAGGGCAGGTGCTTGACAAACAGGAAGAACAAAAAGAAAAACAGGGAAAAGCTGCCAAGCATTATGCCGTACTCGATGGCAGTGGGCGCGTATTCACCCCAGGCATTGGGCAGAAAGTCGTGGGCCACGCTGCTGATTATTATCACGAATCTTTCAAACCACATGCCTATATTGACCAGGATGGAGATTCCGAACAGCCAGGCAATTCTGGTCCTGATACGCCTGAAGAAAAAAAGCAGGGGCACAATTGAGTTGCATACAACCATTATCCAGTATGACAGGGTGAAATCGCCCGCTGACCTGAAGGTAAACACCTCCATTTCAACGCTGTTTCTGCTGTACCAGGCTATGAAATACTCGGTTCCGTAGGCAAAGCCCACAATCAGGCCGGTAAAAACTATCGTCTTTGCCACGCTTTCCAGCACGTGCATGGTTATGATTCGTTCCGCCCTGAAAATCCGCCGCATGGGGATCATAAGCGTCAAGACCATGGCCAGGCCGGAATGAATGGCTCCTGCCACGAAATAGGGGGCGAAAATTGTCGTGTGCCACCCGGGTATAACTCCCAGGGCAAAGTCCCAGGAAACCACGCTGTGAACCGATATAACCAGGGGGGTGGCAAGTGCTGCAAAAAGCAGATACCCCCGGGAATAATGCCTCCACTGCTCGAACCTGCCTGTCCAGCCGAGAGAAAGAACAGAAAACACCTTTTTCCGGGTTCCCGAGGCACGATCCCGGATTGCCGCCAGATCCGGCAGCATGCCGGTATACCAGAAAAGCACGCTTACTATCAGGTAAGTGCCTATTGCCACCACGTCAAACATAAGAGGGGACTGGAAATTGGGCCACAGGGTCCGATCATTGGGTATGGGCAGCATGTAGTAAACCATCCATACCCTTCCCAGGTGGATAAACGGGAAAAGACCTGCGGTACAGACTGCAAACACTGTCATGGTTTCAGCTGCCCGGGCTATGGGGTTTCGCCATTCAGCGCGCAGCAGGTACAAAATTGCCGAAATCAGGGTCCCGGAATGGGCAATTCCCACCCAGAAAACGAAATTGATAAGATAGGTTCCCCAGTTGACCGGGCTGTTTTGCCCGCCTGCTCCTATGCCAACCATTATCTGCCAGGCCCAGCAGAAAGCCCCCACCAGGATGCCGCAAAACAGCAGCCCCACCACGGTCCAGTAAAATCGCCCCGGAGGATCAAGGGTGGCTGCGACAGTGTTGTCTATTTCCCTGAAAGTAAGTTTTTCCATTTTTACCCGGCCGTTGCCTTGAGATCAAACAGCATGGACAACTTTTTTTAAATAAATCACTGCAGGCTTTGTGTTGAGATACCCCATTACCTGGTACGCCCTGCGGTCTTTTACCATCTGCGACACCCGGCTTGCAGAATCCATAAGGCTGCCGAAAACCAGGGCATCCGTGGGACAGGTCTGAACGCATGCAGGCGTGACCTCTCCGTCTTTTATCTTCCTGTCTTCATTTTTTGCCCTGCCGCGGGCCTGTTTTATTCGCTGGACGCAGAAAGAGCATTTCTCCATGACACCCTTGCTGCGCACCGTGACATCCGGATTCAGCTGAAGATTTAAAGGCTCCGGCCATTTCCAGTCAAACCAGTTGAATCTTCTGACCTTGTACGGGCAGTTCTGGGCGCAAAAGCGCGTGCCTATGCACCTGTTGTAGATCTGGTTGTTGAGCCCTTCCTTGCTGTGATGGGGCGCGTAGACCGGGCATACGGATTCGCACGGCGCATTGTCGCAGTGCTGGCAAAGCATGGGCAGAAACACCGAGCTTGCAGGATCTTCAATCTGCCAGTAGCGCTCGATGTGCAGCCAGGACATTTCCCTTCCGTTTATGATCTGTTTTTCCCCGGCCACTGCAAGGTTGTTTTCAGCATAGCAGGCAGCGGCGCAGGCGCTGCAGCCTATGCACCTGTCAAGATCCACGGTCATGGCCCAGCGGTAGTCATCGTGATCATGGGGTGGATAAAAGTCCCTGTGCTCATCATAGCCCTCAGGCAGCGGCAGGGTCAGGGGAAAATCATGCATGGCAAGGCCGTGTTTTTTTTCTCCCTCGGGCTCCAGGAGTTCATCCACTGAAACGGTCAGGGCTATTTTCCTGCCATGGGGGTCCAGGCTGCCGGCAGTGGAGGCAAGTTTTTGCTGCACGCCTGCGGATTCCACCTGAAGCTCCCCGGTTTCATACAGCGCAGTAGCCGATGAAGAGCTGGATTTTACATAAAAAAGCGTAAAAGGGTTTGCTCCCTGCCCTTTTGCATACCTGCCGTATTCTGTGTGTCCCTGGCCCGCCTGCACTCCAAGCACACCCGGATGAATGTCAGAGCTTTTGGACGCCGGGGCGCTTATTTCTCCCTTACTGCCGGTGATTCGAACCAAGTTGCCGTCTTCGATGCCCATTTCCCGGGCCGTGGCCGGGTGAACCAGAACCGGGCTCTGCCAGGCCACCTGGGTCACGGGATCAGGAATCTCGCAGAGCCAGGGAAGGTTTGCATTGCGGCCGTCAAAAAAACGCACTGAAGGCAGAACTGAAATTTGAGGGCTTTTTTGGGCCCCGGAAATCTCAAAATCGCTGAAACCGTCTTTAAAACCGTCGCGAAGTGCAGGTTTTTCCGCCCCGGCTGAGGGCCGGGGGGCCTTGTCAAACAGCCCGCCCCGGCTGAGGGCCTCCATCCAGGTCTTTTCATCATCAATCCCGTGGTTTTGCTGCACCTGAAAAATCAGTTCCTCCCTGTCCGTTTCGCGGTTTTCTGCGGCTTTCGGCGCGATCCGCAAAAAAACCTCAGTGACGGAGGGGGCTCCGTGCAGCGGCTTCATGGCCGGCTGGCACAAAGACAGCAGGTCCGGATACGCACCGTATTCATCCCAGGATTCCAGGGCAAGGCTTACGGGTAATACCAGGTCCGCGCATTGCGCGGTTTCATCCATGAAATTTGAAAAACAGGCCACAAAAGACCCGCTTTGCTCAAGTGATTCCTTTATGCCCGTCTGCCCGGCAAGCGCGTACACAGGGTTGACATTGTTTAAAAACACCACGTCTGCGGGATCGGATTCAAGCTCCCGGAAAAATGAAATGGCCTCCGCGTGAGTGTCTGCTTTTTCCGCCCTGTGCCTTCGGGTAAAATCAATTCTTCCCAGATCCGGATCAAGCAGGTAATTGAGCAGGTTAACCGCGATATGGGCATGCAAACCATGTAAATCCCGCCCGGGGGCGGATGTGCCTGTTACAAGTGGATTTTTTGCCTGCAGCAGGCTGTCTTCAAGCAAATCATAGAGGTCCGGATCTATTCCCGAAATTTCCATCACCTTTTCACGGTCAAACGGCTCTGCGATCTCCCGGATCTGCCTGCCGGCCTGCTCAGGGATATCACCGGCGCGGCTTTCCTTTAAAATCCTCCTGATAAGCCCCAGGCAGACAACTGCCTCGGTGTCCGGGGCGCAGGAAATCCAGGCATCCGAATTGGCGCCCGTGATCCCCCGCCAGGGGCTTACATGGAAAAACCGCCCCTTGCCGCCTTCCGCAAACGCATGCATCTGCTTGAATTTCCTGGAATATTCAACCGGAGAAAGCCATGTCTCGCAAAAATCAGCTCCAAAACCCGCCAGGACGTCAGAGTCTTCCATCCGGTACGAAGGAATACCGTTTATGCCGAAAACTGAGTGATTTGCCTCCCTGAGGTTTTCGTGGGAAAAGGGTTCGAAGACAGTCGGCGGCCGGCTGCCCCATGAATCAAGGCTTCTTTGGAAAAGATTGAGCCTGGCGTCGCCTTCAGTTTCAGTGAGCATCCTGACGCGGTTGTCTGCCCGGGCTGCCGCCTTACTTGCTTTTTGCGCAAGCAGGGAAACCGCCTCATCGTAGTCCATGGTCTTCCAGGTGTTGTCCTGCCTGATGAGAGGCTTTTTAAGCCGGTCCGGGTGGTAGACCTCCTGGACGGCCGCCTGGCCGCGGATGCAGAGCTTTCCCTTATTTACCGGGTGCAGGGGATTTCCCTCAAGCTTGATAACACGGCCTTCGCGGTTTTTGGCAAGCACCCCGCAGCCCGCGGGGCACTGCCTGCAGGTGGAGGCATACCAGGTCGCCTCGCCCGAAACCATGTCATCCTGGATGCGGACAAGGGAATAAAGATTTTTTTCGCTTTCAAGTGTGCATGCGGAAGCAAACGCCAAGCTTCCCATGCCCGCAAGCTTCAGAAATGTGCGGCGGTCCATCAGGCATCAGGCTCCGGGAAAAAGTTTTTCTAAATCAACAGTAAACCTTTTGACTGCATACCCTTTTGCAAAAAAAGTAACAGGATTCCGGAAAAAGTCAAACTGCAGCAATCACTCCCGTTTAAACTGCGACGTCTCTGTGGAATCCGCCATGGCCCCGGTGGAAGCTTTTCCCCCGGTTATTGTAGTCATTACCCGGTCAAAATAACCGGTGCCCACGAATTTCTGGTGGGTTGTTGCCATGTAGCCGTCATCCTTTTCATGGCGGAATTCCTCCTGCTGAAAGCGTGAGTACGCGGCCATTCCCTCGTCGCGGTAGCTTCTTGCAAGTTCGAACATGCCCAGGTTCAGGGTATGGAATCCCGCAAGTGTTACGAACTGGAACCTGTAGCCCATTGCCCCGAGCTCCCTCTGAAACCTTGCAAGGGCGGCGTCGTCGAGATTGGCCTGCCAGTTAAAAGAAGGCGAGCAGTTGTAGCACAAAAGCTTGTCCGGGTACTGTGAATGTATGCCTTCTGCGAATTGCCGGGCCTGCTCGAGGTCAGGCACTGAGGTTTCGCACCAGATCATGTCGGCATAGGGCGCATAAGCAAGTCCGCGGGCTATGGCGGCATCCACGCCGGGCCGGATCCAGTGGTAACCTTCATCAGAGCGTTCACTGCTTATGATAAACGGCCGGTCGCGCTCGTCAATATCGCTTGTAAGCAGTTTTGCTGCATCAGCGTCGGTGCGGGCGATCAGCACTGACGGGACCCCGCAGATATCCGCCGAAAGGCGGGCTGAAATCAGCTTGGTTATAAACTCCCTGGTCGGGACAAGGACCTTGCCGCCCAGGTGGCCGCATTTTTTGGCTGACGCCAGCTGGTCTTCAAAATGCACTCCAGCGGCCCCGGCCTCAATCATGAATTTCATCAGCTCAAACGCGTTTAAAGGGCCGCCAAAACCCGCCTCTGCATCCGCCACAATCGGCGCATACCAGTAAGGCCCGTCCTGCCGGCAGTCAAGCAGGTGGATCTGGTCGGCGCGCTTTAACGCGTTATTGATTTTTCTTACCACGTTGGGAACGCTGTCCGCGGGATACAGGCTCTGGTCGGGATACATCTCGCCTGCCGTGTTGTTGTCTGCAGCCACCTGCCAGCCGCTCACGTAAATGGCCTTCAGGCCGGCTTCCACCTGCTGGACGGCCTGGTTGCCGGTCAGGGCGCCCAGGGCGGCGACGAAATCCTCGTAGTTCAAAAGCCGCCACAATCTCTTGGCCCCTGCGTCGGCGTAGGAATACTGGACCGGGAGGGTTCCTCTGAGCCGCATTACGTCATCTGCGGAATACGGCCGGGTTACACCCTTCCACCTGGGATCTGACTGCCAGGATTGCTCCAGGGCCGCTGCTTCGGCCTCATCCACGAGATGGCACGAAATCCTTCCCTCCAGTTCAACCGCCTGCTCGTTTACTGTCTTGATCATACCGCACCCTTTTTTCTAAATATTATAACTTCCTGCTCCGGCTGTTTCCAATAACCCGTCACAGCCTCACAAAAGGCAAAAAAACCGGTTAAAGTCCCTGCCAGACGCTTCAGTTATCAACGCCTGTCTGCCGCCGTCTACTGCAACAATAATCCTGCCCGGAGGATTTGGCACATGATTTTCAGATTTCGCACAGACAAAAACAAAAAAACAACTGGCATTCGTCCTTAAAACCAATTATAAATACAGGTATAAATTTAACGGACGAAAAAAGGATACGCCCTTGGGAGAAAAAGATAGAATCTTTTTGTCCGTGGAAGAGGCGGTTTCCGCCATACGCATCGACTTCAACCTGTACCCTCCCCAGACCCGCCTTTTTCTGGAGATCTGCGGCCTGATACCCGAGCCCGGCTTCAGGGTCGCAGACGACCCACGGCACGACGGCCTGTGGATTTTTACCCCCGGCCGCAGGCACATAAACAGGATGAAAAAAATAACACCGGGAGGACTGGGCCTTATGCTGCTGGAAAAAATGGCCGCCTTTCCCCCGGCAGCGGAAGTAATGGCTGAAATCTGCAAAAAGGTGTTTCTTGCCGACGCAGGCCCTGCAGACAATTGTGTGCATGGAAAAAAAGGCATCTGGATTGATCCGGGCATGGAAAATTTCAGATGCAGGCAATGCGGTCGCTGCTGCCGCGTGCTTGACTACCGCCACGAAATATCTGAGACAGACTACCTGCTCTGGAAGGAAAAAAAAAGGCACGACATCCTTGAAAGGGTGGCAACCATTTCGCACGGGGGGAAAATAACCTCTTATGCAGTCTGGGCGGAGCCAGGGACAAGGAAATTTTCAGACATATGCCCCTGGCTTGCCCCTGCAGACCCCGGGGATAAACCCGGCAGGCAGATATGCCTGATACATGATGTCAAGCCTGAAATCTGCCGGCAGTACCCCGGTAGCCGCAAACACGCTGAAATGACCGGATGCATGGGGTTTGCCGGTTAATTGCCGTGCCGGGAAAAAAGCTCGCACAACCCCTTTTCATACCAGGCGCAAAGCCGGTAATTCTCAATAAACCCGTTGTGGCCGCCGTAGGGCTGTATCAAAAGCTCGGTGAGCGGGTTTAAATCAAGCCCGTAAAAATCGTCCACTGGAATCAGGGGATCGTCTCTGGAGGTAATTATGGTGGTGGCGACGTTAACTGGCAAAAGCGCGTCACCAACAAGTGTATAGCCCCGGAAATACTGATCAGGATCCTTATAAGGGCTGTATTTCCGCAAAAGGGCAGCGGTGAGCCCCATTATTTTATTGCATGCCAGCACGTCTGAAAAATCGTATAAGTCCGGATACAGCTGCTGCTTGCGCAAAAGGGAACGCTTCCATTTTTTTAAAAAATAATGCCTGTACAGCAAGGTCCGGTCCACAACCTCGGTTGCGCGGGCCGGGTTCAGGGCAGGGCTTACCGCAACAACGCGGCGAAGTGCTGATACCCGCCTCCATGCGGTTTCGCGGGCAATGCGAAGGGCATAATTGCCGCCAAGGGAAAACCCTGCAATAAAAAACAGGCCCTCTTCAGCCATCTGCCCCACCTGGTCTGCTGCTTCGAAGACCTCGTCAAAAAGAGTTCCGAAAAACAGGCCCCGGTTTAAATGGTGCGAATCCCCGTGATCCCGAAGGTTCAGGCGAAAGACCGAATATCCCTGCTCAAAGAGAAACCTTGCGGTGGTGCGGACATAAGTTGACTCCGCGCTGCCCTCCCATCCGTGAATCAGCATCACCAGTCCTTTTCCGGCGGGGTTGCGGGAATAAAATCCCTGAAGCCTTACACCCCGGCTTGTTTCCAGGATTTTCTCAACCGTGTTTTCAAACACCTGATGGGCGCCATAAGCCCGGAAGTGCAAACTTGCAAGAACTGATTGTATGTTGGGGCCTCTTAACCCCGGCGGCGGGGAAAACTCCTTTTGCAGGGTCATCTGGAAATCCTCTTTTGAAATCTGTTCTGCCGGAAACCTATGCTTAATATGACCCCGGTTTTTAGCCTTTTTTCATAACTGTTTCAAGAAGACATTTCACCAGGCAGAAATGATTTGACATTCGTTTTGCAAAACATTAGTTTGTTCAGGCTTTTTGGCATATACTCACATCTAACGCGTTTCAGGCAAAACGCCGTAAAAATTTGAAAGGAAACACAAAATGGAAACAATGATCGCAATTCCCTCTGCTTCGCCGGGAGGACTTGAAGCACCGGTTGAATCACATTTCGGCCACTGTGAAATCTACACGCTGGTATCAGTGGAAAACAGCAGAATCAAAAACGTAAAAACAGTTCCTAATATACCCCACGAGCAGGGAGGCTGCATGGCGCCCGTGCAGTACCTGGCGGAAAACAGGGTACAAAAACTGATTGCCGGCGGAATGGGAATGAGGCCGCTAATGGGTTTCAACCAGGTCGGGATAGAAGTTTATTACGGAGGGCAGCAAAAAACTGTGGAATCCGCTGTACAGGCCCTGATAAACGGAGAACTCAGCCAGTTTACAATGGACCGTACCTGCGGGGGAGGTGCAGGCGGCTGCCATTAAACATATTGCGCCGGGTCGTCACTGGTCTTCGCTGCTGCCGCTGCCAGTCCTGGGCTCATACCTGTGATGCCAGGCCCAGTTCTCATAGTACTCCCAGCTGGCGATCCGGTTTAATTCCTTTATTTCCTTGTCTTTTTCCAAAAGACTGGAACGCAGTACATCGCCGATGGAAAGCAGGCCGATACAGGTTTGCTTATCCTTTATCAGAATGTGGCGGATAAAAAGCCCCAGAAACATCTCCTCAAGCCTGTAAACAGGGGTGTCAGAACCCGCCTCAATCAGGGAGGTCTGCATGTAGTCTCCCACAATGGCGGTTTTTGGATCAAAGCCCGGTTCGAGCATGTTGTTTAGAAAATCTCGCTCGGTCCATATGCCGGAGATTTCCCCCTGGCTGCTTATCAAAACCGCGCCTATCCTTTCCTCGGCCATCACCCTGACAGCGTCAATGACCACGGTGTCATAAGGCACAGTAACCAGACGCGAGGTTCTTTTTTCCCTTAATACATCTGCTGCTGTTCTCATTGGCTTTTTCACCTCCCCTGCTTGATTTAAAATAATAGCTTGACCCGCGTTTGCAAACAAAGAGAATGCGGGAGGAAAAAATTGATTTATATTTGCTATTCAGCATGTTTTTTTCTATGATTCCGCCAAGATTCCCGGATATTTAAAAAAGCTGCCTTTCCATCAGGGGGATGGATGAAGTACCAGAAATTTTTCTATTTTCTACAAAACGTCGGCAAGGACCCCTCGGCTCTCATATACGAAGATGAACTCACGGGTCTGTATAACCGTCGCTACCTTCTCCAGTACTTCAAAAACCGTGTCAAATGGGATGCTCTCGAAAACAGCCCCCTGTGCGTCCTTATGATAGACGCGGATTACTTAAAGAAAATAAATGATCAATACGGGCAGAACACGGGGGATGAGGCACTTGTACTCATTTCAGGGGCCATAGAAAAAGCAGCACCTGAAAATTCCATACCCGTGCGGTATGCAGGAGACAACTTCCTGCTTGTTCTTCCCGGCTGCACAAGGGCCGAAGCCAGACAGGCAGCGGAAAAGATTCTTCAGCTAACCCGCAGATCCGATTTTACCATAGAAACATCCGGCACCCACATCCCCCTGACAGTAAGCATCGGCATCGCTTCCGCCCCAGAGGACGCATCCGAGGGCAAGACGCTTATACACAGGGCTGATACCGCCATGTATCAGGCCAAGCAGTCAGGAAGAGACCGGCTTGCTGATGCTGCAGAGCTTGGGGGTGCGGAACTTCTGCCTGAAACATTGCTCCGCCACCTGGACTCGGCCGGGATTGCCGGGCGCAGACAACAGCTTGCCGCAGTGGGAAGGGCGCTTAAAAAAGTCGCGGAAGGCTACAGCCGTTTTCTGATTGCAGATGGCACCCCGGGCATGGGTAAAACCAGCTTCCTGGCGGCAATACAGAAAAACCTGGAAAAAACAAGACTCAGGCCGGTGCGGGTTAACGGCTCTGTCCAGGAGGCCTTCAGGCCCTATTACCTGGTTTCTTACGCGGCCATGGGCCTGATGAGCCAGCTGCCGGACAAGGGGTTTAATGTGCTGGACAGCATGGATGAAAAAGAAATTCACAGGCTGTCGCATATAATCCCGCAGCTCAAAGGAGGGCCTCCGCCGCTTCCTGAAAATGAACCCGCGGAGAGGGAAGCAATCTTTGCCGTTTTCACCCGTTTTTTGACAAGGCTGGCAGGAAAGCGCCCCCTTGTTTTGCTCGTGGATGATTTTCACTACTGTGATCCTGCATCCCTGCATCTTCTGCGAAACCTGATGAAAAAAGAGGGCCTGCTGATATTTATCTGCGCCACGGCTTCGGTTGAAAAACAACTGTCAGGACAATCCGTTGCCCTGGATCTTTTCAGGGACGCCCATTCAGAAGAGCTCGGAATTGAGACAGTAACCCTGCACCCCCTTGGAGAAGCTGACATAGAGCAATATCTCGGCACAATATTCGGCGGCATCAGGCTGCCGGAAAGGTTGTGCCGCGAAATGGCCGGGGTCACACAGGGAAACCCCCTGTTCCTTGTTGAAATTATTCGAAAAATGATAGATGACGGAAGAATATATTACGACGGGGAAAAATGGAACGTAACCGCGCCGGAAAATGATTACTTTCCGAAATCCCTGGACGAAATAGTACGCGCCAAAATCCGCAGCCTTGACGAGGAAAGCCGCAGCTTTCTGGACCGGGCCTCTGCTTTCGGAGAATCGGGTTTTCTAAGCATGCTGGCGGGCATCAGCCGGGGCCGGGGTGACAGGATATACGACATCATCAACAATGCCGAGCAGCAGGGGATAGTTCGCACCGATTTTGAGGAAAACGATGAGAGCATAAGGTTTTCCAGCAAACAGGTCCGCGACATTATATACGACGGCATCTCTCCGGAAGAAAGAAAGCTTCTGCACCAGCAGATAGGAGCTTACCAGGAAAAGCTCTACCAGCAGGATCTCTTACCCTCTGCATCATTTCTTGCCCATCATTTCAGACGGTCGGCAGAAGACAAAAAGGCCCGGTCATACGAGGAGTACCTTGAGACATCCAGCCGGCTCATATTCGACGAAAACGAAACAGAGCTCTATACAGGAGACTCCTCGGAGCCGGATGAAAAGGAGGAACCAGACCAGGAAGGCGCTGCAGAAGGTCTCGGCGACATCAGGCTGAGCCGGGAAAGCATGAAGCTTGTGCCGCACCTGCTGCGTGCGCTGCTTGTGGCAGTGCGCAACACAAGGCTTTATCCACCGGAAAGCAAGTCAGTGACAAGCGCGGTCAGCGAGGTGTTAAAGCTGTTGGAAAGAATATTTCGAAACGATGCCTCTGTCTCTGTCACAGCAGATCAGAACAGGATATGGGTAAACGGCGAGGAACTTGCGGATCCCGGCCTGAGATGGGTTCTGGGCAAAATTGTCGAACTGTGGGACAGGCTGGAAATAAGGAGCCTTATATTTAAAAAGGGAGTGGATGAAACCCAGCTGCGGACCATTATAGAAGAACTGGCCGACCCGGAGCGAAAAACCATTTCTCCAGGCTACTGGGAATCATATATACACGCCCGGCGGCTGACAGATATTGCGGTACGCCAGGTGAGATATACCAAAAAGTCTGCGGATGATGAACAAACACACCCCCCGGAGCCCGAAAACGAAGAAGAAAAGGCTGAACAGGCTGCCGTGCCTGAACCTGATGATGCTGCTGCCGATGTAAGCCTGGACAGTCTCCGCAGCCTCAAAATAATAATAAGCACCCTGCTGGGAACTTACGGCCAGCTCAGGCTTTATCCCTCCGGCGGACCTGTTGCCAAAAAGGCTGTTTCCAGGCTGGCAAAAACCCTGCAGGGCTATCTTTACGAGGACAGGGCATTGACCATCTCAAGGGTGGAGGGCTCGCTTCTGATAAACGGAGTAAAGGTGGACTCCCCGGGCTACGAGGCCCTGTTCGGCGGCATGGTTAAACTGCTAGCAGGCGCGGGACTAAACAGCCTGACTTTTTCAAGCAGGATAACCGAATCAGACCTGGAAGCTTTTTTCGAGGCTCTTTTCCTTACACCGCAGAAGGATCTAAACAGCGAGTTCTGGCGCGGATTTGCCCGCAGCAGGCAACTATCAGGGCTTTTTTTCGAGCAGAGCGTATATGACATCCGCCGCCTCAGTCCCCTGGCACAGGACCGGGAGGCAGAAGAAAACGGTGCCGCTGAAAAAGAGGGTTTCGCTGACACTGAAAACCTGGCAGCGCGGCTGTCAAGGGAAAAGGATATGGCCTCTTTGCTGCGTGATCTTTTCCTGTCAGGGGAGACAGAAAAAGTATCAGCAATACTTTCCGGGTCTGCAAAAAGATACATTGACTCCGATTCTGCCGCACGAACCCATTTGCTGGAAAAATTCAGCAATGTCGCGGATCCGTCGGACTGGCAGCCTGCCGCCGCATACATAAAAATGGTTGCTGACCTGCTCATGATCCCTGTTTTCGAGGCGGAAACCGACCCCGAAAAAGTGCGGAAATCAGCGGACATACTGCATGACGCGGCGGCAAACCTGATTTTATACGGCGAATACCCTGGGGCTGCCAGGATTTTCACCCGGATAGGCCGTCACCACCAGCTTGCAGAAAACATAGGGCTTGAAACCTGGGACCGGGCCCACGCATTCGGCAGACAACTGGATCCGAGGATATCAGACGCACTTTCTGCAGACCTAAAATCACCAGAACAGCAGCGGCGCCAGCAGGCCTGCCAGCTTATAAGCACCATGGGAAAAGGCATGGCGCCCATGCTCATAGAACTGATAAAAAACGAAAAAGACATCCGCATAAGGCGCATGGCAGCCGAGCTGCTCGGCCGCATGGACAAGCAGGCAGTCGAACAGGTCAGACAGTCCATGATCACTGAAAGCCGGCCAGAGGAAAAATCGCGGATACTCGAAATCATGGATTCCGTGACATCGGACCTGGCAACCGAGCTGAGATATACCCTTACCGACCCTTACCAGCAGGTCAGACGAGCGGCCTTCCGCCTGGCAAGACGGCTTGAGAACCCGGAAACAGACGCCCTGCTTGCAGAACTGGCCGGCAGTAAAGACACCGACCTGGCTGTTGAAGCGGTTAACACCATAGGCAGGCGCAACTCTGCAGGCGCATCTGATGTCCTGCTTCGCATTCTGGAGGAAGAAAAAAACCCGGATGTTCTCACGGAGGTCTGCAGGGCCATGGGCAGGATCCAAAGCAGCGATTTCATACAGCCTCTTGCAGGGATCATTATGTCGAGGCGAAAGTGGTTAAGACGCATGAAGTATCCTGCGCGGGTAAGAATTGCAGCCGTTTACGCGGTCTGCAGGATACCCGGCGAACACATCAAGATAATGATGCCCGCGCTCAGGCGCGATCCTGATGCAGGGGTAAGGGAAGCCGCATCAGTGCTGGGCTCTAACAATGATTCTTCTTCCGGATGAACCGGCCTTGATCCTCCCTACTTGACGACCCGAAGCTGCCCTGTTTCCCTTAGCCGCTGCCAGAGCCTGCCGGTTATTATCTCTGCGGCCTCGGCTGCATTAATTTCGCTTTTGACCGAAATCCTGGAGCATGCCTCCATCAGGTCCCTGTTTTCCGACTCAAGTCCAAACCGCTCAATAATATATTGAACCACGCCCTTTTCGAATCCGGAAATATCCTTGCCCGAGCGGCCGGCTATACGGGACTTGGTCTTTTCCGCAAGCTCTGCGACCAGGACATCCACGGCATGTTCCACACTCCGGGGCATTGCTGATTCATCATCAAAAGAAAGCCCGCCCGAACCCCTTGCATGTTCGGCCGCCTCCGGCATGGCCCCTGTTATGGCATCAATATGGAGCACGGTTTCCAGGATATTGCGGGTGACATCGTAGATACCCCCGTCCTTGCTGGCCCTGGGACCGGCAACGTTTAAAACCTCTATTCCGTGGCCCACGAGCCACTCGTATATGTCAATGGCTGCGTCAAAGACTATGATACGTCCCAGGTTCACATAAAGGCACGGTTTTGCGTGCTTTTCAGCCACCTGCCTGGTAAGCAGGGATCCGCCGGTGAGCTCTCCGCGGCTTATAATCAGGGTACCGTCAGAGTCCTCAACGTTTTTTTCTGTCCGCGCCGGATAATCCCCGCCGGGAAGCTCCCTTACCATATATTTCGAGGACAGGGTGCCGTCTTCAGCCAGTCGGCCCTCTGGGACCCACCCGCCGTGGTCTATGCCGTAATCGATTGCAAAGTCCAGTGCAGCCCGGTCCGCTCCGGTCTGGGCGCCTGAAACGATTTTTTTTATCTGCATGTCTGTATCATCAACTCGCTTGCATTTTCAGGATTCACGGGAATCACCCTCATTATCCCCGGCGGACTGCCGGGAGGTTTCACATCGGTGTCCACGGGCCTGTCCCGGGGCGCCTTGCTGTAGCCGGCACAAATTCCGGCAGCCTGCTCCACTATCCCCGTGGCCCGGGAGTTTGGAATAACCCCAACCGGCCCTGCCACGTCCCGCAATCTTATCCTGGTGTCAGCGCCTGGATCGAAAAACCCCAGGATCTTTTCGTTTTCCGGCTTGTTGCGGCCAACGATCAGCTTGACGTCCGGAGATAACCGCATGTGGCGGCCGTATTTCAAAAGCTCCAGCTCCCTTGGCTCAGGGCTGCCTCTGTGGCTGAAAAGATCAGCCAGGCGCCCGGAAAAGCCCGGATCGGTAAGAAGGCACCCGCCGGCGGGAGCCGGGTAGTCATTTACCCCCAGGGATTCTGCCAATGCCATCTGGGGTTTTCTCGAGCGGCCTGAAAAATCCAGTAGTCTGTCTCGATCCACCAGCCCCTGGTTTTCCATAAATGTCTCGGGCAGCTTTTTCGCAGAAAGCGGGCGCAGAATATACCCGTCAAAACCGGAGTGCTTTTCCACATAACGCAGCGAGGATCTGACCTGTGACATGGGGCGCTGGCCCAGGACCTCGCCGGAGAAAAGAAAATCCGCGCCGGTTTCGGCCATCATCTCGCCTGCAATCCTGAACATGAGGGCATGGCAGTCCATGCAGGGGTTCATGTTCTGTCCGAAGCCCGCCGGAGGATTTACAAGCATTGAAAGATAGCGCTCAGTGATATCTCTTACCAACAGCGGGATCCCGGTATTTTCAGAGGCGGCCCTTGCCTTGGCTGCATTGAAAAACGGGGTTTCAAAACTAACCCACAGGACATCCACCCCCTGCCTTCGAAGAACCAGCCCGGCCAGCATGCTGTCCAATCCGCCCGAGCAAAGCCCAAGGGCTTTTGGTCTTTTTAACCCGTTGTTCATTATATCGTAAGTAATGCTCTTGTTTTTGATTTAATAAATAATTGATGTTTCAAAGCCTGCTGTTAATATAACATTAAATTAAGGATTTCATGATTCAGGGCAATTTTAAAGGCAAAGACAAAAAAACACAACGGGTTTGTTTATGGGAAAACAGCACCAACGCATACAGGAAATTCAAAAAATATTAAAGGCCCGGTACCCGGATGTCAAGACTCAGCTAAGGCACAAAAGTCCCTTCCAGCTGCTGGTGGCAACCATACTGTCTGCCCAGTGCACGGACAAGCAGGTAAACACGGCGACTGAAAAACTTTTCCGGCATTTGAAAACCCCCCGGGATTTTGCTGAGGCAGATCTTGAGACAATAGAAGACATGATACGGTCCACGGGTTTTTACAAAAACAAGGCCAAGAACATAAAAAACTGCGCTGCGCAGATATTGGAGCGGTTTGACGGACAGGTGCCGGCCAGCATAGAAAAACTTGTAACCCTGCCCGGAGTGGGCAGGAAAACCGCCAACGTCGTGCTAGGGGCTGCTTTCGGCATCCCCGGCATGGTGGTAGACACCCACGTGGCAAGAATTTCAAGGCGCCTGGATCTGACCGCAAACAGGGATCCTGAAAAAATAGAAAAGGACCTGATGAAAATCATCCCCCAGGATGAATGGAACGACTTTTCCCTGCGGCTTGTTTTTTTCGGCAGACAGGTCTGCACGGCCAGAAAGCCTGACTGTCCGAACTGCTTTCTGGCACACTTGTGTTACTCGGAAGACAAGAGGATAGTATGACAGAAGACGGAGGGCAGAAAGCGGAGGGCGGAGAGGTTTGTTATTTTTTGTTTCCCGTGAGGGTCTCGTATGCCT
>JBKHES010000038.1:0-18506 GCA_046540695.1 Desulfobacterales bacterium | reverse complement strand
AGAGACAATTTTTCAGATCTGAATTTTCATGCCGGATTACCTGCACAAACTCCTCTTGTTTATGTTCGTTCAATGTTTATAGTATATAAAATTATTAATCCGAAACCCTTACCGGAAATTCAGGGATGGAACAGATAAATCAGTCATACCTGGCCGCCTGCCGCGGTCATCCTTTTATAAAGGCAGTTGAGCAGACCGTTTCAGCATACGGAATGCTCGGAAGGGACAAATCTGTTCTTGTGGCCGTATCCGGAGGTGCAGACTCAGTTGCCCTGTTGTGCGCACTCTGGATTCTCGCCCCGGTTTACCGGTGGCGCATTGCTGCGGCGCACCTGAATCACGGTTTAAGGGGCAAGGCCTCCGAGGCGGACGCCGGCTTTGTTGAAACACTTGCCAATCGTCTGGATGTGTCCTATTATTATAAAAAAGAAACAGGTCTTCATGCTCTTGGCCTGCAAAAAGGTGTCAACCTTGAAGAAGCCGGCAGAAAAGCCCGCTACGATTTTTTCTGCAAAATCGCCGGCCAGGATGGTTTTGACAAAATAGCGGTGGGCCATCATAAGCAGGATGCCGCCGAGCAGGTTGTTTTGAATCTGCTCAGGGGTTGCGGGCCTTCGGGACTCGGGGGCATTTCGCCGATGCGGGGCCGGGTAATAAGGCCTTTGATTGAAATCCCGCGCGCTGATATTGAAAAATTTCTTCAGGAACAAAAAATTTCATATTGCATTGATCAATCCAACAAAGACAACAGCTTTACACGCAACCGCGTGAGAAATCACCTTATCCCGGAACTGCAAGCATTCAATCCCCGGATAGTCGAAACTCTTTGCCGTATTTCAAAAGTAATGCGCGAGGAGGATGACTGGATTGAGACTCTTGTTGCCCCGGTTTACGAGCAGGCAGTCATCCGCCGTGATGCGCGGAGCTGCGAAGTTGAACTTGCTTTGGCCCAAATCCGTTCACTTCATCGGGGCGCATGCCGCAGGATAGTGCGCAGAGCCGTATGCGAGGTCAAAGGCGACACAAGACGTATCGAACACAGCCACATCGAGTCAGTGGTTTCCATGGCAACAAAACAGGGCTCATGCGCCGGGCAAATCCACCTGCCGGGTCGCGTACGCGTAACCCGGACCCGCGACGGAATCGGGTTCAGAAAAGAAAAAAAATCCTTGCGGTGTTATGCACGCTCCGGCAGAAACTTGAAAACAATATCTTTTGAATATAGACTTGAAGGGATAAAAACAAACCCGGAATCAGTCCTTATAGATGAAATCCAGGCTCGGTTTCTGTTTTATCATTACAAAATCCATGATATAGAGCGTGTCTTTGACACGGACCTGCAAACCGGCTGGGTGGACATGGACCGGATTGAATTCCCCCTGGTTATACGGAACCCTGAGCCTGGAGACCGTTTTATGCCTCTTGGCATGCAGGGGACCATGAAAGTAAAGGACTTTTTTATAAACAACAAAATAGACCCTGCTCTCAAAAGCCGTATACCTGTGGTTGAAAGCGGCGGCCGCATAATATGGGTTGCAGGGATGCGCATTGATGAGCGGGCAAAAATCACCGAAAACACGGAAAACGTATTAAAGATGTCTATTTCCGAAATTTTTACAGACCAGTCATACCCGGAGGATCTGCAAATTGAACGCCTTTAACAAAAATATTGCCCTTTGGATCGTCATCGTGCTGATGATGATCATGCTTTATAATATATTCAACACCCAGCAGCAGACCGAGCAGGAGGTTGGCTATACCCGGTTTCTGGGCATGGTGGAGGATGGAAGGGTCAACAGCGTCATCATAGAGGGAGATAAACTCACCGCCACCGACTCCGAAGGGGATCAGTTTTTGACCTACTCACCCCAGGACAACGAACTGATAAATATCCTGCGCGAAAACGGGGTCTCAATAGAGGCCAAGCCCGAGCAGGAAACCCCCTGGTTCGTATCCGTGCTTGTTTCATGGTTTCCCATGATCCTGCTTATCGCAGTGTGGATCTTTTTTATGCGCCAGATGCAGGGAGGCGGGGGAAAAGCCATGTCATTCGGCAAGTCGGGCGCGCGTATGCTCTCGGAACAGGGCCAGAAGGTAACCTTTGACGACGTGGCCGGTGTAGACGAGGCCAAGGAAGAGGTTTCGGAACTGGTGGATTTTCTCAAGACCCCGAAAAAATTCACAAAACTAGGCGGACGCATACCAAAGGGAGTCCTCATGGTCGGCGGCCCCGGCACAGGAAAAACCCTGTTGGCGCGGGCAATTGCCGGGGAGGCAGGGGTGCCTTTTTTCAGCATCAGCGGCTCTGACTTTGTGGAAATGTTCGTGGGAGTCGGGGCCTCCAGGGTGCGCGATTTGTTTGTACAGGGCAAGAAAAACGCCCCGTGCCTGATTTTCATCGACGAAATCGACGCCGTGGGCAGGCAGAGGGGCGCGGGCCTGGGCGGCGGGCACGACGAGCGCGAGCAGACCTTAAATCAGCTGCTGGTGGAAATGGACGGATTTGAATCCAATGAAGGCGTGATCCTGATAGCTTCAACCAACAGGCCCGACGTGCTGGATCCCGCCCTGCTGAGGCCGGGGCGTTTCGACCGGCAGGTGGTTGTACCCATGCCCGATATAAAGGGCCGTACCCAGATTATCCAGGTGCATCTGAAAAACACGCCCACCGATCCGGACGTGGACCCTGTCGTCCTGGCCAAGGGAACACCTGGTTTTTCAGGTGCGGACCTTGAAAACATGGTCAACGAAGCTGCCCTAATAGCCGCCAAGAAAGACAAGGAAAATGTAAACATGGCTGACTTCGAGGATGCCAAGGACAAGATATACATGGGCCTGGAGCGCAAGTCCAAGGTAATGAAGGAGGAAGACAAAAGGATCACGGCCTATCACGAAGGCGGCCATGCGCTTGTGGCCCGTTTTTCACCTGATACCGACTCAATAAACAAGATCACTATCATTCCCCGGGGCAGGGCCGCAGGAGTTACCTGGTTTCTGCCTGAAGAAAGGGATTTCATGTTCAAGGACCAGCTTATGAGCGAACTATCTGTTGCCATGGGCGGAAGGGCTGCTGAAGAAATCGTTTTCAACCGCATCAGTACCGGCGGTGCCAACGACATCAAAAAGGCCACAGAGCTGTCTCAGAAAATGATCCGCTCGTGGGGTATGAGCGAGACTCTAGGCCCGCTGACCTACGGCCAGACTGATGAACCTCTTTTCCTTGGCAGGGAAATAGCCCAGCACAGGGACTATTCCGAGGAAACCGCCAGGAAAATTGATTCCGAAGTGGCTGCCCTGGTAACAGAAAGCTACAGCCGTGCCAAGCAGATTCTCTCAGACAACAGGGATATTTTAAATACCCTGGCAGAGCGCCTCCTTGACAAGGAAACCGTTATGGGAAAGGAACTCGATGAGATGATCTATGAAATGCGGCCGGGCATAAGCCTGCCGGCCGACCCCACCGGCCCCCAGGAGCCCGGTGAATCGTCTGAGGAAAGGGAGCCTGAAACGTCTCAGGAAAGCGCAAACCCCGGTCACGAGGAAAACACAGATGACTCATTATAGCATCCCCTGCGCAGAACGTATAGTTGAGCTTGGGGGAAAAACTGCTGTAATGGGTATTCTTAATGTAACCCCGGATTCCTTTTCAGACGGAGGCTGTTTTTTCGATAAGGGAGCCGCCCTTGCCCGGGCTGAAAAAATGGTAGAGCAGGGTGCAGACATCCTTGATATCGGCGGGGAATCCAGCCGGCCGTTTTCGGAGCCTGTGGAGACTGAGGAAGAAATCCGCCGCGTCATCCCTGTCATCGAACACCTTGCCGGAAAAATTTCCGTTCCCATTTCCATTGACACAACCAAGGCCGTGGTGGCACGCAGGGCCCTCGGGGCAGGGGCCAGCATTATAAACGACATAAGCGCCCTTCGCTTTGACCCTGAAATGGGCAGGGCGGCGGCTGAAAACGACGCCGTTGTTGTTTTGATGCACATGAAAGGCTCGCCCAGGACAATGCAGGTTAATCCTTCCTATGATGACCTGATGGGTGAAATCCTTTCCTTTCTAACAGAAGCCATAGACCGGGCCGTGTCTGCCGGGCTAAGGAGAAACCGCATCATCGCGGATCCGGGAATAGGATTCGGCAAAAACGTTGACCACAACCTGCAGATCATAAACCAGGCAGACAGGTTTCTGAAACTGGATGTGCCTGTCATGCTCGGCCCTTCCAGAAAAGCCTTTATCCGTAAAATTCTTTCCTCTTCTTTGAATCATGAGCTTGAGCCTGGCAGCCCCGAAATCGAGACCGGCACCCAGGCTGCTGTTGCCGCGGCCGCAATCAGGGGCGTACACATTATCAGGGTACACAATGTTGCAGATACACGCACCACCCTGCAGATTACAGATGCACTGGCTAACCGCGGCAGACCCATTTCCGGAAAGGCGGGAGAAAGTTATGCTGCTGGTACTTGATGTCGGAAATACCCAGATCGAGGGGGGGCTTTTTGAAAATGACTCCCTGGTCGGGCATTGCCGCCTGCACACGGAGCCCAGGCTTACAGAGGATGAATTTCAAATGCACCTGGCCCATTTTTTCAGTCAGCAGGGTATTGCAATGTCTGAAATCAGCCAGACCGTTATCTCCTGCGTTGTTCCTCCGATGATGAGAACCCTTGATGCTTTCTGCCGCAAATACCTTGAGCATGCACCCGACTGGATAGGCCCGGGCACAGTGGACATGCCGATTCTCTACCGCAACCCTGCAGAAGTGGGCGCAGACCGCCTGGTAAACGCTGTGGCCGCTTACGCGAAGTATGCGTCAGCCCTTGTTGTAATTGATTTCGGAACCGCCACCACTTTTGACTGCATTTCGCAGAAGGGAGAATATATCGGCGGGGCCATAGCACCCGGAATAGGAATATCCTCGGAAGCCCTTTTCCAGCGTGCATCCAAGCTGCCGCGCGTGGAACTTTTCAACCCCCCTGAGTCGGCAATAGGCAGGGAAACCGCAGACAGCATGAAATCCGGGCTGCTCTACGGTTATGCTGAGCTTGTTGACGGCATGGTCAGAAGGATCAAAAAGGAGCTTCAGCCTGAGCCACGTATCATAGCCACCGGCGGGCTGGCCTCGCTGTTCGCGGGAATTTCAGGGTCCATCGAAGCCGTGGAGCCTGAGCTGACCCTGGAGGGATTAAGGATAATAAGTAAGAAGTTCAAGTCCCGGCAATAGGTCCTTTCCGGGACTCAGCTCATTCCCATTTCCTGTTTTAGCCGCTTTATTTCAGCCTCAAGAGACTGCCTTTCGGAATCAGACAGGTCGTTTTGCTCCAGCCTGCGCTGCAGTGAGACAAGAATCATTTCCGCCCTGTAATCACTGCAGGTATATTTCTGTTTTTCCGCCCTGGTGGTGTCTTTGTGCTTCATTTTTTCTCTTCTCAATCAGATGCGCCCCAACTTTTTCAGGCTCTCCTTGTAGACCGTATAAAAAAGGTCGTTTTCGTTGATTCCCCTGGCAACTATCCTGTCGAAGCTTTTTATGTCCTTTAAGTTGATCACGATATTGACGCTTTTTAAAAAAGCCGCCATGTTATCCATTGTGGTGTATCTCTCGGTCAGCAGGGCCACGAAGGTATTGCGCCGCACGTGCATGTTGAGCCTTTGCAGATAAATCAAAACCCCGTTGGAGTCAGGGCTGCTTGAATCGAATGTCTCGTTTAAGACAATAAGGTCGAACTGGTGGTATTTCATTTTCCGGAGGGCTTCGCGTATGCTCTCCGGGGTTGTCACATGATAGTCCATAACCTCCAGGACATCTTTCACATGGGCCGCGGTTTCAGGGTCCTGCTCCAGGAGCATCGCGGTATTGCCTTCTTCTTCGAGAAAATCAAAAGGCTTTTCACTGGCATCATAGTCTTCTCCGGATACAGAAAACATTTCCTGCCCGCTCTGCTCCGCTTCCTGCTGCTCGCTCCACCCGGAGTCCGCCGGCACGCTTTGTTGGCTGCCTGCTTGCAGGTCCACGGAAATTTTTTCCCTGCACGACGGGCAGCGCACTGAAAAACTTTGGCCCTCGGGTATCTTTTCGTCAGGGATATTTATTTTTTTCTCACAGCTTTTGCACGTGATTTCCATGCCTTGCTACCTCTTGTTGTATCTCATGTCGATTTCCAGGTCCTCGATATCGCTTGTGGCCTCGCCCCTGGAGCTTTTAACCTGGTCTATGCCCCTTCCTACAACCGATCTTCGCGACGCATAGCCAAGGGCGGTCTCTTCTGAAATAAGGCCTTTTTCAAAAAGCCTGACAATAAAGTTGTCGAAAGTGGTCATTCCGAAAGCGGTGCCGGCTTCCATCACGTCGTAATAGGTCTTTCCCTCTGATTCGCCGTGAAGGATCATATCCTTTATACGAAGTCCCGTGCGCAGAATTTCAAAGGCAGCCACGCGGCCGCCGCCGGCCTTTGGCAGAAGCCGCTGGCAGACAACCCACCGAAGGGCGTCAGCCAGGCGTATCCGCATCTGGTTTTCCTCTTCCGTGCTGAACATGCCAAGTATGCGGTTAATTGTCTGGCCGGCGTCAACCGTGTGCAGGGTGGTCAGCACCAGGTGGCCTGTTTCGGCTGCTGTCAGGCCGATCTCGACTGTTTCCCTGTCGCGCATCTCACCCACCAGGATTACCTTGGGAGCCTGCCTGAGGGCGGCGCGGAGACCGTGGGAGAAGTAATCGAAGTCCCTGCCCAGTTCCCGCTGATTAAACGTCGCCTTCTTGTGGGAGTGAACGAATTCTATCGGGTCCTCCAGGGTAATTATGTGTATGGACTTGTTTCTGTTTATCTCTTCGAGCATGGAGGCCAGGGAAGTGGTCTTACCCGTTCCAGTGGCTCCTGTGACAAAAACGATTCCGTCTCTTTCCCTTGCAATGTCGTAGAAGGATTCAGGCAGCCCCATTTCCTGAATGGTCGGGACCCTGGTTTCAAGCTGGCGCAGCACAATAGAGCAGTGCCCGGACTGGGAAAATATGTTGACACGGAAGCGCGCCTTGCCGGGAAGCGAGTAGGACAAATCGCATGAGCCTTCCCTGATAAACGTTTCCACCAGCCTGCGGTCATTGCCCATGAGATTCAGGGCAAGGATTTCTGTCTGAAAAGGGGTAAGCTGTTTTAAGGGCGGCTTCATCTCCACAGGCACAAGCTCTCCGAACGACTCAACCTGCAGCGGTTTTCCCACAGTAAAATTAAGATCGGAAACACTCTGCTGGGAGTCGAGCATTGTGGTCAGGATATGATCGAGTTCGGGTTTACGCATACCTGCATCCTTATTATATACTCTGCTGTTTCACCTGCAATGCGCACTGGAGGGCCGGTGTCATGCCTCTGTGAAGTCCTGGGGCGGATTTGTGAGAAGGGGCCTGAACCTTGACTTCTCGTTTGACTTTGCATAGGCGTCTTCTCCGCTGATCCAGCCCTTGTTGTAAAGATCCATGATTGCGTCATCGAGCACCTGCATCCCGTATTTTTTGCCTGTCTGCATGGAGGATGCAAGCTGGTGTGTTTTGGACTCCCGGATTAGGTTTCGCACTGCAGGAGTGGCGATCATCACCTCCAGGGCCGGGCATCTGCCCTTGCGGTCCACGCGCTTGAACAGGACCTGGGCGACCACCGCCCTTATTCCGTCTGAAAGCGTGGATCTCACCTGCGGCTGCTGGTCTGCCGGAAACACCTCTATCATCCGGTCAACCGTTTTCATTGCGCTGGAGGTGTGCAGGGTGGCAAACACGAGGTGCCCTGTTGAAGCGGCCTCAATTGCCAGGGAAATGGTTTCCAGATCCCGCATCTCGCCAACAAGAATAATATCAGGGTCCTCGCGCAGAGCCCCGCGAAGCGATGCGCTGAAGGATCTGGTATGCTGCCCGACTTCCCGCTGGTTTATAATGCAGCCCTTGCTTTCATGGACAAACTCGATGGGATCCTCTATTGTTATTATGTGATCTTTCCGGGACCTGTTTGCCTCATCTATAATTGCCGCAAGGGTGGTGGATTTGCCGCTCCCCGTGGGACCGGTTACCAGCACCAGTCCCCTTGGCAGGGTTGCCAGCCTGGATACCACTGAAGGCAGTCCAAGCTGCTCCACTGTCATTATATTGGTGGGAATCTGCCTGAAAACCGCGCCCACGCCGTTTCGCTGCATGAACATGTTTGCCCTGTAGCGGGCCAGGCCGGGAATTTCATAGCCGAAATCTATATCCCCTGTTTCTTCAAAAACCTTGATCTTTTCTTCAGGGGTGATTTCATAGACCATGCTTCGCAGATCATCGTTTTCCAGAGGCTTGTACTTTACCCTTTCGATTTCACCCCTGATCCGGAGAGCCGGCTGCTGTCCGGCAACAAGATGCAGGTCAGAGGCTCCCTGGTCGTTCATCAGCTTGAAAAAGGCGTCGATTTTTGCCATAAGACTCCCCCTGCCACGTAAGGCAGATTATTGCTGTTTATTTTACATCAGATTAGCAAGCTGCATAAGGCTCTGGACGAGAAACGCCTGGAGAAAAACAACAGCCAGCAGCACAATAATCGGGGAAAAGTCGATTCCTCCCACCACTGCGGGCACGTACCGTCTGACCTTTGACAGTACGGGCTCTGTTACCTGGTTGATAATCCGCACAATGGGATTGAAAGGATCCGGGTTCACCCACGACAGAACCGCCCGGGCGATTATTATCCACATGTATACCGTCAGCGCGATATTTAAGACCTTGGCCAGTCCGAAAAGAAAATTTCCGATTATAAACATGCCAGTAAGCCGCCTTCTATCATTTTGGAAAAAATTAAATAAAACCTTTGTCCCGTAATTAATTAAATACATTGGCCCGATTAGTCAAGAGCTTTCCGGTTTATGCCTTGATTGACAATGTGGTTATTCGCCATTATAAGGGAAGTAATTAATTTAAACTGACGGTTTTTTTAAATTCATTCGCCAGTCCTGGAGATAAAATGGCTGACTACGGCAAAATCGCGTTCATAGGGGCCGGCAACATGGCTGAGGCCATGATAGGCGCCATTCTGCGGGCCGGGCTCAGGCAGCCCGGAGACATTGTTATCAGTGATGCCAGCACCGAACGTCTTGAGCAGGTTGCAGGGTCATACGGAGTGACTGCTGCCTCATCCAACAGTGAGGCTGCAGAAGCTTGCGGAGTTGTGATTCTGGCTGTAAAACCCCAGATGATTGAATCGGTTTTAAGCAAGCTCGCAGATGCCGGGAGTTTTAAAACTCCCGCCCACAGGCGCATTTTTATTTCAGTTGCAGCGGGAATTCTTCTCAGCACCCTTGAGAACTTTATCTACTCCGGCGCAAGCGCCGAGCAAAAGGCCCTAATGCCTATAATCAGGGTAATGCCTAACACCCCGGCTCTCGTGGGCGCCGGGATGTCAGGAATGTGCGCAAACGATCAGGCAGAAGAAAGCGACCTCAATGAGGCTGAATCCCTGCTTTCCTCCATGGGCGACGTGGTTGTTTTTGATGAGGACAAAATGGACGCGGTAACTGCAGTTTCAGGCTCTGGACCCGCGTACGGATTTTACCTTCTGGAGGCAATGACAGAGGCCGGGGAAAAACTCGGCCTTGCCCGTCCGGATGCCTTAAGGCTCGCGCTCGGCGCCGTCTCGGGCGCCGTCCGCCTTGTTGAAGAGTCAGGACAGGATCCGCAGGCGCTGCGATCAAAGGTAACTTCTCCCGGCGGGACAACTCAAGCCGCCCTCAGTGTGCTGGAAAGCCACCAAGTAAAGGACCGTATAGTGGATGCAGTCCTTGCAGCAGCCCGTCGGTCCCAACAGCTGAGCCGGCCCGGAAATGCGTAATTTTTTCTTAATTTTCATTCTTATCCTTGTGTTTGTCCCCGCGTCCGGATACAGCCGGGAGAATGATGATACTGAAATTCTGCGCATAACCCCGCTTCCTCATTCCCAGCAGATACGCCCCGGCCAGGAACTGACCCTTGAACTCAGCATGGACCTTGGCGACGGCTGGCATATAAATTCCGATCAGCCCAACAGCGACTACATGATCCCTTCCCGCCTGGAGCTCGGCAAAAAGGGCCCTTTCTCCCTTGCTTCAGTCAGATACCCCGACGCTTCAGAATACGAGTTTGACTTCGCCCAAGAGCCTGTCAGCGTATTTGAAGACGGCCTTGTGGTTAGGGCAGGGATAAAGGCTGACCCTGATATAAAGCCCGGTGCCTATGAGATCCCCCTAAAATTTCAGTACCAGCCCTGCAACGAGGATACCTGCCTTAATCCCGAGACTGCAGAACTGGCACTCACAGTGACCGTTGCAGGCACGCCTCTTTTGCCTGAGCCTGCCGCCGCAACTTCTGTCAACGGGCCTGATTCTTACGGAACTGCCGCCGGGCCTGGCGGTGATAATTTAACTTCGAGAATCGAGTCCTCCGGCCTTCTGATCGGACTGTTTTTAGTTTTTCTCGGCGGCCTTGCTCTTAATCTGACCCCCTGCGTCTATCCCATTATTCCGATTACCATCAGTTATTTTGGAGCGCAGGCTGAAGGCCGGACCTCAAGACTTTTTATGATGGGCCTTGTCTATGTGGCAGGCATGGCTGCAACATATTCCGCCATAGGGGTTGTTACCGCCCTGACCGGAGCTGTTTTCGGCGGGCTCCTTCAGCATCCGGCAGTTTTGATTGGCGTTTCCGTATTTTTTGTTTTAATGGCCCTCAGCATGTTCGGGTTTTATGAATTCAGACTGCCCCGGCAATGGGTGGATGCTGCCGGCGGAGCCAGGACCGGTCTTGCCGGGGCATTGCTGATGGGGCTGACCATGGGCGTTATTGCGGCACCATGTATTGGCCCTCTGGTCCTGGGCCTGGTGGCTTATGTTGCCGCGCTTGGTGACCCGGTCCGGGGCTTTTTTCTGTTTTTCTTTCTGGCCCTTGGCCTTGGCACTCCCTATCTTTTTCTTGCCCTGTTTTCCGGCAAGATCCAGAGCCTGCCGAGCTCCGGGGAATGGATGGAAGGGGTTAGGCATATTTTCGGCCTTGTGCTGCTCGGCGCTGCAGTGTATTTTGTCTCCCCGCTGCTGCCCGAACCCATGGACAGTCATGCACTGCCCGTATTCGGCGTAATATCCGCGCTGCTCCTTGTTTTATTTGATAAGACCGCAAGGGGTGTTGCCTGGTTTAAAATTTTCAGGTTTTGTTTCTGCGCAGTCTTAATCGGCGTATCAGCATACTTCCTGTTGCCTGCTGAAACCGCCGGCTATGACAGGGAGGAATTTAGCAGGGCCACCTATGAGCAGGCTCTGGAAAATAACAAAAAAATGGTTATTGTCTTTCATGCTGATTGGTGCATACCCTGCAGGGAGCTTGAAAGGCAGACACTGTCGGACCCGGGGGTTGCGGAACAATTAGAGGAGTTTAAGGTTTTTGGAGTGGACATGACCCGGGGGCAGGACCCTGAGACAAAAAACATTGACAGTTTTGACGTAAAGGGCGTGCCAACTGTCATTTTAATAGATTCACAGGGAAACCGCACCGACAGAATCGCCGGCCTTATAGGGGCCGAGGATTTCAAAGAGAAGTTGTCGCGGATTGAATAACAAATCCGCAAACTCCTTCCGCATGCTTTTTTGCAGAAGGACCGGTTTTTAATAATGAGGTTTAGCAAATGAATAAAAAGATTGTTTATTCAGCGGTTGCGGCCCTGCTTGTCGTCATTTTGATAGGCCTTGGAGCCGCATTTTCAAACAGCCGCTCCGGGGCGGATGACAGCGGCGATATTAGCTGGTATTCCTACGAAGACGGAGTTGAACAGATAAAAAAAGGCGACAAAAAAGGCTATATTCACTTTTATACCGACTGGTGCGGCTACTGCAAGAAAATGGAGGATGAGACTTTTTCCGACAGCGACGTTGCCGAAAATCTCAACCAGGATTTTGTGCCCATCAAGATCAACGCCGAAGACGAGCCTGACATTGCCAGACAGTATGGGGCTGACCAGTTCCCCTCCAACCATTTCACCGACGGAGACAATGAACCCATCGGCACTCAGCCTGGATTCATCCCGCCGGATATGATGGTAAATGTTTTAAAGTATCTTTCGACAGGCGAGTACAAAAAAATGCAGTTTGATGAATTTATGGACGACCGGCAATAACAGGAGAGTACCCCTGATACACACTGTTTCACTGGATCCTATAAAGTTACGGCAAAACCTTGCCCGGGCGCCTGTAGAACATGTGACCCGTCCCGACCCGTTTTATCTGGCCAGCGTAATTCTGCTTCTTTATGAAAAGGACTCCGAGCCTTACGTGCTCCTGGTATTAAAAACCGAAACCCTCGGATACCCCTGGAGCAACCAGGTTGCGCTGCCGGGCGGACATAAGGACGAACAAGACGCGACTTCCCTGGATACGGCCCTGCGCGAACTCACTGAAGAAATCGGAATCACCCCTGATCATCTGGATGTGGCCGGAACCATGGGACATTTTTTTACCATTCGCCGGACCGTGATTGAATGCTTCCTGGCGGTGTGGGACGGTGAGAATCCGGGGTTACGATTTGATGACAGGGAAATTGCCCGGGTCATAGAGGCGCCCGTGTCAACCCTTCGCAGAATCCATGAAACCAAGGGTTTTGCAGGAAGAATACCTGATATGGGTGAATTGACATATCCCTATGACGGAGTTGTCATCTGGGGGGTTACCGCACGCATGATTCATTTTCTGCTGGAACATGTTATATGAAAAACAGCCGTAAATATCAATGCCCGGATTCCGATTTTCTGCGTTTTATAAGCCTTGCCGCGGCCCCGATAAAAAGTACTGAAGCAGAAAACACCAGAAGCACGGGCACCCATATGTGTTCCCGGTATCGTTGATCGCCGGCTGCCAGTTCGATTCCTATAACTCCAAGGGCGATCAGGGCCGCCGTGACCAGGAAAAATATCGTGTACAAAGGAACCACGCGATATAGCGGCTGATCTTTTTTCCGGAACAAAGGATCTCTGGATATCTTCATATGAACATGGTTACGCAATATAAATTATTTAATCAAGGAAATCTTATGTTTCCCGGTAATTTGCTCCGCATCACACTTTTGCCCGCATTGCGCTGCGCACCCGTGTTTATTCTTGCAGCGGCCCTCCTGTTTGCATCCCTTACCGGATGCTCGCCGAAAAAGCCGCAGGCCCGTTTTGCCACCTGGCAGGACGAGAAGTATCCTGTGGGCACTATTCTTTCCTCCAGGGAAAAAAAGCCTGTGACCTTTGAAGAAATGACAAAAGATCTCTTGCAGGCCGGGGTTGTATACGTGGGAGAATCACATACAAACGAGGCCCACCACGAAATACAACTCAAGATTCTGCTTGCTTTGCACATGTTTCGCCCTGATCTTGGTGTCGGCATGGAAATGTTTTCCCGTCCCTACCAGCATGTACTCGACCAATGGATACAGGGAGAACTTGACGAACAGGAATTTATCCGAAAGGTACACTGGTATGCAAACTGGAAACACGATTACTCTCTTTACCGGGGATTGCTCGACTATGTCAGACAGAACCGGATACCCCTGCGCGCACTTAACATAGCCTTTCACGTTCCGCCGAAAATTGCCGCCGGAGGCCTTGAGTCACTTCTTGCCGAAGATGAGGCACGCCTTCCAGGGCAGGTGGATCTATCCAATTCGGAACACAGGGAATATGTGCGCGATGTTTTCCAACAGCACCGATTCAGCCGTGGCGAACGCAAGTTCGAACACTTCTACCAGGCACAGTGCGTATGGGAAGACGTAATGGCCGAGTCTGTCAGCGATTATTTAGACAAAGGTCCTATTGTTGTCTTTGCAGGCAAGGGTCATGTTGCAAACGCATACGGAATTCCGGACCGGGCATACTCCCGCAGCGGGGTTGCCTTTAAAACCGTCCTTCCGGTTTCCGCCGGCACTTCCGTGGACTTTGAAGAGGCAGACTACTTCTGGGTAACTCCTCAGTCAGAAAGCTTTCCGCATTGAACTTTTCTTTCCTTTACCACAATATATAGATTTTTTATTTGACAGATTACTATATATTGTTATATATTAGGATCAGTGATTGATTGTTCTTCAACTTTCACAGATTCCCGGCAAACGCTGATTCTCTAATCCGATTCTACATGACTTAGGAGGGGCCTGAAATGTTTACCCACATCAAAAAGCGCAACGGACGTGTGGTTCAGTTCGATGCATCAAAGATAACCGCGGCCATCGCCAAGGCCGGCTATGCAACCGGCGAATACGATGAAGAGATGGCAAAAAAGCTGATGCTGCGGGTTTTGACCCTGGCCCACGAGATGCAACTTGCCTCGCCGCCCGAAGTCGAGGAAATACAGGACATAGTCGAGCGGGTGCTTCTTGAATCGCCTTTTCACAAGTCAGCCAAGGCCTATATTCTCTACAGGGAACAGCATGCACAGATCCGCAACATTACAACGCGGGCCAACGTGGAGCTCGTGGAAAACTATGTTCAGCAGATGGACTGGAAAATCCGGGAAAACAGCAACATGAGCTTCTCGCTCCAGGGTTTGAACAATTACATATCCTCTGATGTTACCGCAGAATACTGGCTCAACCGCATCTACCCCCCGGAGGTCCGCCGCGCCCATAAAAGCGGGGATCTTCACATCCATGACCTGAGCCTTCTTTCAGTCTACTGCGTTGGCTGGGACCTGCAGGATCTTTTGCGGGTGGGCTTCAAGGGGGTTCCCGGCAAGGTTGAAAGCGCCCCTCCCAAGCACCTCCGGTCCGCACTGGGCCAGGTGGTAAACTTTTTTTATACCCTGCAGGGCGAAGCAGCAGGGGCACAGGCTGTATCCAATTTCGACACTCTTCTTGCTCCGTTCATACGCAGGGACCAGCTTTCCTACAGGGAGGTCAAGCAGGCTCTGCAGGAATTCGTCTTCAACATCAACATACCCACGCGGGTTGGTTTTCAGACCCCGTTTACCAATATCACCCTGGACCTAAACGTGCCCTCCAACCTGAAGGATTCGCCGGTTGTCGTCGGCGGGGAATATCAGGAAGAGACCTATGGTGACTTCCAGGAGGAAATGGACACCCTGAACCAGGCCTTTGCCGAGGTCATGATGGAGGGTGACGCCAAGGGCAGGGTGTTTACCTTCCCCATACCAACCTATAACATTACACCGGATTTTGACTGGGACAACCCTAAGCTTGACTATGTCTGGAAGATGACCGGGAAGTACGGGATTCCCTATTTCTCTAATTTCGTGAATTCTGACATGTCCCCGGAAGACGCCCGCTCCATGTGCTGCCGGCTCAGGCTGGATAACAGAGAGCTCAAAAAAAGGGGGGGAGGGCTTTTTGGCGCCAACCCGCTTACCGGCTCCATAGGGGTTGTGACCGTGAATCTGCCCCGGATCGGATACCTGGCCGAAAACAAGGAGGATTTCTATGCCAGACTCAGGGAGCAGGCAGATATTGCCGCACAGAGTCTTGCCATTAAGCGAAAGATCCTGGAAAAATTCACGGAACAAAGCCTTTACCCGTACTCCAGATTCTATCTGAGCGCCATCAAGGAGCAGTCCGGCGCTTACTGGACCAACCATTTTTCAACAATCGGAATCATAGGCATGAACGAAGCCTGCCTCAACCTGATCGGCAGTGACATAGGAACCCCCGAGGGCCAGGAATTCGCAAGGGAAACGCTCGACTATATGCGCGATCTCATAGAAAAGGCACAGGAAGAAACCGGCGAACATTTCAATCTCGAAGCCACTCCCGGCGAAGGCACAGCCTACAGGCTTGCCCTTCTTGACAAAAACTCCTATCCTGATCTGATCTGCGCAAACGAAACAGAGTATCAAAAAGGGGCTGACCCGTTTTATACCAACTCCAGCCAGTTGCCTGTAAATTATACTGATGACCTGTTTGAGGCGCTCGAATTGCAGGATGACCTGCAGACAAAATATACAGGCGGCACTGTTTTCCACATATTTCTCGGCGAACAGATCCAGCATTACGAGTCCGCTAAGAACCTGGTGCGCAAGGTCACGGAAAACTTCCGCATGCCTTATTTTACCATTTCCCCAACTTTCAGTGTTTGCACCAATCACGGGTATATCAGCGGTTATTATGAACAATGCCCGAAATGCGGGGAACCTGCAGAGATCTATTCCCGTGTGGTGGGCTACCTCAGGCCCGTGCATCAGTGGAATAACGGCAAACAGCGTGAATTCGAGCAGCGCCGGACATTTAACGTCTCCTCATGATAAATAAAGGTTTAATCCGGCCATGAAGATAGGCGGCCTGCAGAAATACTCCCTTGTAGACTATCCGCCGCTTATAAGCTGTGTAATATTTACTGCCGGGTGCAACTTTCGCTGCCCTTACTGTCACAACCCGGAGCTTGTTGCACCCGGCAGAAACAGCAGCCTGCTTGGCAAAGAGGAGGTCACGTCTTTTATTACCCGTAGAAGAAGGTTTCTTGACGGGGTTGTTATATCAGGGGGTGAACCCACTCTCCAACCGGATCTGGAAGACCTGTGTTTTGAAATCAAGTCAAAAGGGCTTTCACTTAAAATCGACACAAACGGCAGCAGGCCTGAAGCATTAAAAGAACTGATCAGAAACAGCCTTGTGGATTATCTGGCAATGGATGTTAAAACCTCGCCTGAAAACTATCCTTTTTTTATATCCGACTCTGTGGAACCTTCCGTGATCCGGGAGTCTATCAGCATAATACTCGGATCCGGCATTCCCCATGAATTTCGCACCACCTGCGTCCGGCCTTTCACTGATGAACCTGTCATAACCTCAATTGCAGACTTAATCCGCGGCGCTGACCTGCACGCCATCCAGCGCCCGCATGCCAGGAACGTTCTGTCCCCCTGGTTTTTCGCCGGCAGCCGGAACCGCTTTTATTCGGAAGAAGAACTTGAGGCTTTCAGGTCCATTTTCGGGCGCTCAGTCAGGCAGGCGGTTATCAGGTAGCAGGGCCTGGGGGGAAAAGTTTGCTTGACATTTGGTCTTTTTAGCGGATAATTTTTCGGATTACTATCCCATGTAAAGCCATAGACTTGAAACGAGGTTTATTTTGAGCATACTTGGATTATTAAAAGCGGCTGCAGCTCTGCTGGCAGCTGGAATTTTAGGCAACTGGTTCCTCGCAGAGGTAAAAAGGGCAAAGATTGAAAATCATCCCTGGTACAAACCATACCTGTCGCCTCCGGGACTTCTGATTCTCTTTGCGGTGCTCCTGCCAATTATTGTCTGGGTGGCAACCGGGGGCAGAGGGTAGTGATACCTGCTAATTATCCCTCGCTGCCGCTGTACAAAAGTGCTGTCGCTCCCGCCGCCCACGAGTTGCAGCATAACCTTTCGACCGGGGTCAGCGCGGCTCATTTCCACACGGCCGGCGGTTTGACCGGTGGAAACGCTTTTCCGGAGAAATCCTTCTACTTTTCCTTGTTTTTTTCAGCCTCGCGGTCAAGGAGTTCCCTGTACCAGCAGGCAAAATCAAACATTCCCAGATAGCGCTCATCTTCGTTAATAATGCCCAGGCATATTTCAAGGGCGCCTTTTCTGTAGTCATGGCCGTGGCCGGATATATCCCAGGTCTGCAGAAACTCTCGTATCAAGTCGTTCATGGTCCGACGGGATCGATCCATACGCATATCAAGCGGATCCTTGGGTTCCTCGAACGGGTCCCATTTTTCATATCCGCGCTTTAAGATATGCTTCTGCCTTCTCTCGGACATGCCCTCGAAAACCGCTTTTTTGAGGTTGTCTTTTTGCTCCTGGCTAAGTTTCATTTCCCTGCCTCCTCAACTCTCATCCACGGAGTCTGCATCACCTTGAATACCAAGGTATTCCTCGTTGTAGTCAGTCAAAAGCGCCATGGAAACGGGCACCAGCACATCCCCCATTTTTACGTGCCTGGAGCCAATGAACTGCACAAGTTCAGCAGACAGCTTGAGCAGCTGCTCGTGAAGGGCGTCCATGTTAATAACAGAGTACTGGACTCCCTGCTGAAAACCCGACCTTCCGCATGTTCTTGCACTCCCCCCAATGGCAAGGGGCGCTCCGTAGATCCTGCAGGCAACGGGACGGAACTCATAAAGATCGCACAGGTCTGAATCATTGAGAAGCGGGCAGCGGATTCTCTCCTTTGCCATCTCCCGGACAATCTGATCCTCACTTACCCCCTCGCTGGATCTTTTGAAGGCGTCACGCTTTAACTTGTAGATTTTCCTGTCAACGGTATTTGCCTTTTCAAGCATATCCTCCCTCGAGGAACCTGAAAACAGCCTGTTGAACTGGTGGTTTAAATACAAGGCCTCTATCAGGGTAAGGTCGAAAAGCGCATAGCAGCAATCAGTGCACTTTGGCTCACAAGCCACCTCCTCGGGATAGGACTGCTTTATGCGCTCAAAGGCCTGGTCAGCGCTTTTGGCCAATGATTCATATTTTTCAAAAAATTCGGAAAAATCCGGTACCATAATTCTCCTCCTAAAGGCC
>JBKHES010000037.1:0-18801 GCA_046540695.1 Desulfobacterales bacterium | reverse complement strand
TTAAACAGAACAGGACTTTTCCCTTAGCGCGTATAAAAGATCAGATTTTTAATCCGATTTCACGGGACGATTCCATTCGGGCAGCCGCCTGCTGGTCCTGCGGATCGGTGCTGACTACTTCAGCGCCCGGTGCCTCGGGTATATCCTAAACAATTTCCTTTGGATCCATAAAAACTGGATAAATAATGCGGAATGCGCTATTGTCGTTTTATAACGATCACCGGTTTTTAAAAGGGGATTGATTCATTTACGGATTACGGAGGTGGAGTATGGGTATTTCAACCAGGGGCCGCAGGCGCATAACCTTCAGGCTGGACGCACCCGAGGCGCGTGAAGTGAGCATAGGCGGTGATTTCAACAGGTGGGAGCCGCAAAAGCATATGTTCAGTAAAAATCCCAGCGGGGTCTGGGAAAAAACTCTTATGCTTGACCCGGGCAGGTATGAATACAAGTTCATGGTGGACGGAATGTGGTGCATGGATCCTTTATGCCCGGGTTCCTGTGACAATGCGTTCGGAAGCCGCAACTCGGTGATAGAGGTTGAAAGCCGCCTGCCGGACAAAGGTAAAAAACCGCAGCTGGTATTGCCCTGAAAACCTGGTTGTTTTTTACTCCTGCCCTGTAACCCTTACTGCAAGGCAGATGCCGTCGTGTGCTGCAGAATGCATGGGCAGGTATGAAAAAATCTGAACGCTCTGCCATTGTGAAGAGTTATAAATGGCCCGGTTAAAGCCTTTTGCGTCCACGAATGCCGTGTTGTCTGCAACCAGGAGGCCGCCGGCGCGTACCAGGGGTGTAAAAAGAGACAGGGCCGCGGGGTAGTCTTTTTTTTCAATATCCATGAACACGAAATCAAAGGGTCCTTCAAGCTCTGCCAGGGATTTGAGCGCATCTTGTTCCTTTACGAAAACCGTGTCTGAAAGTCGCGCTTTTTCAATGTTTTCGCGCGCCCTTTGAGCCATTTCGTAATCATTTTCCAGGGTGACAACCCTGCCGCCCGGGGCGCACGCCCTGCCCAGATAGATAGCAGAGTAGCCGTGGGCCGCCCCCAGCTCCAGGATGTTTGCAGCTCCGGCAGCCCTTGCCAGCACGAAAAGAAGCTGCCCCACAACCGGACCTGCAATCGGAATGTTTTCTTCTTCAGCCTCTTTTTCAAGCTCCTGCAAAATGCCGTCCCTTTGAGCAACAAGACCGGAAAAATAAGTTTCAGGGTGTTTGACCGTGTCCGCCAATTGAGCTTTCTCCTGCATTTGAAGTTTTTGTTTAATCATGTATTGCTGCAGCTCAATCATAACCTTTCTTTCAGATTCTGCAAACCCTTGTTATTCGCCTCTATTTACAAAACCTGAAGAATTTGTGATATCATGTATGCATGAAAATCTTTCTTGCATTCTTTCTGGTTATACTGGCTGCGTTCGGAGGATATCATTTAAGTTTCCGCAGCGTGGCCGGCGGAAGAAGGCTTGCATGGCTTCATCTCACAGGCCTTGAGTTTCTGGTATTAGGTCTTCTTCTGGGGCCGGGTTTTTTCAATGTGCTCGATGAATCCACCGCTCGCAGCCTTGAGCCGCTTACGGCCCTTGCGCTCGGATGGATTGGTCTGCTGCTGGGTTTTCAGTTCGAGGTTTTTCAGTTAAGAAAATTTCCGCCTGCATTTTTTCTTGCAATGCTGGTGGAAAGCACGTTTACAGTGCTGTTGTCTTTCTGCTTTTTTTATTTCTTTCTGCCGCTCTTTTTTCCCCTGCCCGCAAATTTGCAGGTTGTTCTTCCCCTGGTTCTTGCGGCAACTGCAGCATGCACTTCCCAGTCAGGGCTTGCACTTATGTTTCAGGGACGGGGCGGCAGGCCGACTGCCGGAGTCCGCCTTGTCCGATACATGGCAAGCCTTGACGGTCTTGTTCCAATGGCGGTGCTGGTTTTCATATTTTTTGCAAGAACAAGGGAGATATCTGTCACGCCTTTTCAGATCCTTTTTCTGCTTGCAGCCGCACTGGCGGGTATTTTTATAATTTACATGTTTTTCCTTGCACAGCGCAGGGACGCCGACGAGCTTGCGCTGGTCATAATAGGCATGACTGTTGTAACCAGCGGCACTGCTGCCATAGCAGGATTTTCTCCGCTTCTGGCAAATTTTTTCATGGGGGTCTGCCTGGTAAACCTTACCATGGAAAAGGAAAAGATTTTCCATCTTCTGGCAAGCATTGAAAAACCGGTATACCTTGTGCTGCTGATTTTCCTGGGGGCGAGCTGGCATCTGCCTGATTTCTGGATAGCAGTGCCCGCCCTGGCTTACTTTATTGTGCGGCTTGCCGGTAAAATAGCCGGAGGCATGAGCGCTGTACGCCTGCTTCCAGCACTGCGCCGCGGCTTTCCGGGCCTGCTGGGTCTTGGGCTGGTTGAGCAGGGAGGCCTTGCAGTGGCCATACTTTTTGATTTCCAGCAGAGGTTTTCAGGGCCGGAGGTTTCGTATGTAGTGGGTTTTGCGCTTGCCGCAATTGTTTTTGCCCAGCTTGCAGGCCCGTATTGCGCAGTTCTGGTGCTGAAGAGGTCTGAATGATGAAATCCAGGTTAAACGCCGGGGAAAATTACCCGGCATATGTCATGATACTTGTTTTTCTAGGGCTGCTGGCACTTGGCATGAAAGGAGTGGATCCGGGCTCAGTGAGACAGGAGGCCGGGTGGATTAATTTTGCCCTTGGCGTGACTCTGCTGGCGGCATTTGTAACTGCAAAACTCGCTGGCCTGATAGGACTTCCTAATCTTACGGGATACATAGCCGCGGGGATACTGGCAGGCCCTTTTGTAAGCGGCTTTTTATCCCCGGACACAGTGGACAGGCTCAAGCTGATAGATGAACTGGCATTGAGCGTCATCGCCCTGGCCGCAGGGGCGGAGCTTGAACTTTCAGCCATGAGAAAACGTGCCGGGGCAATCCTGTTAAATATTGTGCTGATTACCGCGGTTGTTTTTGCTGGTGTAAGCATATTTATAATAATCTTCGGATCCGTATTCACCGCAACTGCCGGATTCTCATCCGATCAGCTTGCTGCGTTCGCCATACTCGCAGGGGTGATCTGCGTGGCCAGATCGCCTTCTTCAGCCATTGCTGTGATAAACGAGTGCCGGTCAAAAGGGCCTTTCACTGACACTGTACTGAGCGTAACCATAGTCACGGATATTCTTATTATCATAATGTTTACAGCCGCGCTTTCAGCAGCCAGGGTCCTGGCAGCTGACACCGGGGCTGTGAACTGGGGCGAATTCGGGCTGCTCGGAGGCGAAATCGCGGCCTCGCTTTTTGCGGGCGTACTGCTGGGAAAAGCCACGTCACTTTATATAAAGCATATAAGGCGCGATTTTCTGATTTTCCTGGTATTCCTGGCATTCGGGATAAGCCGGGCATCAATGGGGTTCAATGAGTACATGGAGTTCCATGCAGGGGTTTCTCTTCACCTGGAGCCTTTGCTTATCTGCATGAGCGCGGGTTTTTTTCTACGGAATGCAACGGGTGAAGGCAGGTTTTTCATGGAAAATCTCGACCGGATTTCAATGCCGGTATATGTGCTGTTTTTTTCCCTGGCGGGTGCAGCGCTGAATTTAAATTCCCTGATGCTTTGCTGGCCGCTGGCTCTTGCCGTTGTTTCGGTGCGCGCAGCCGGCCTGTTTGCAGGAAGCTGGACCGCTGGGTGGATAAAAGGCGATCCCGGATCCCACCGCCGTAGCGCATGGATGACTTATCTGACCCAGGCCGGGGTTTCAATCGGGCTGGCTCAGCTTGCCATGAGGGAACTTCCCGGGATCGGCGCCCATCTAAACACTCTGGTTCTCGCAGTAATTGCAGTCAATCAGATAATCGGGCCGGTGCTTTTCAAGCTGGCCCTGCATATTGTTGGAGAGGCCGGGCGGAACCACCATAAGAAGGTGTGATTTGACGGATCAGGCTTCCTGGTATTATATTAAACCGGAAGCTGATTAAACCGAATACATTCAAGGGGGTTTGGATAAATGGATCGTGCGGACCTCGGCAATCCGGATATTGACCGGATTCAGGCGCAGGGACTTACGCTGGAGGAAGTGGAAAGGCAGATAGCAATTTTTGAAAAAGGAGCTCCATACGCGCGCCTGGACCGACCTTGTACCGTGGGCGACGGTATCAAGAGGCTTTCCGACCAGGACCTGGAAAAATACATACGCGTTTACGAGCATGCTGCAGCCAGGCGGGAGATTACAAAGTTTGTTCCCGCTTCAGGCGCTGCCACCAGAATGTTTAAATCCCTGTTAAAAATCGCCGGGGAGTCAGAGAAGATAGATTACAATGCAGTATCTGATCTGGCTGAAAAACAGGGCGGCGATTATGCCGAGGTTCTCAGGTTTATGGAAAATATTGACAAATTCGCGTTTTACCCGTCTCTTTTTTCCAGGATGAAGTATGACGGTCTGAACCTGGACAGTCTCTGCCGGCAGGGGGATTTTACGGATATTATCGACTATGTGTTGTCAGGAAAGGGCCTGGGATACGCGGAGAAACCAAAAGGGCTGATACTTTTTCACAGGTATCCTTCAGGCGCCAGAACCGCGTTTGAAGAGCATCTGGTGGAAGCAGCAGCTTACGTAAAGGACAGGAAAGGAGTCAGCAGGCTTCATTTTACCGTGTCTCCCGAGCACAGGGAAGGGTTTGAGGGCCTGCTTCGCCGCATCAGGGGCGATTATGAAGGTGTATACGGAGTGCGTTACTCCGTGGGCTTTTCCGAGCAGTCCTCCTCCACGGATACAATTGCCGTGGACATGGACAACCGGCCTTTCAGGGATGAACAGGGCAATCTGGTGTTTCGCCCCGGCGGGCACGGGGCTTTGATAGGCAACCTTAACCGGATGGAAGGCGACGTGATATTCATAAAGAACGTTGACAACGTTGTGCCTGACCGGCTCAAGGACGAAACATACCGATGGAAAAAGGTTCTCGGGGGCTACCTTTTCAGGGTTGAGGAAAAAATAAATGGTCACCTGGACCGTATTTGCTCGGAAAACCCTGAGGAAGAAGACATCGAGGCAGCAATGGCATTTGTTGAAAAAGAACTTTGCATTGGATTGCCTGAAGATATTGTTTATGCTGAGTCTGATAAAAAGCAGGCTTTCCTGAAAGACCGGCTGAAGCGACCCTTGCGAGTATGCGGAATGGTGCCCAGCACTGGTGAGCCCGGAGGAGGCCCTTTCTGGGTAAAAGGCGCCAACGGCGAAACATCGATTCAGATTGTGGAAAACGCCCAGATAGACCCTGAGTCTTCGGAGCAGCATGCGATTTTAAAGCGGCTGACCCACTTCAACCCGGTTGATATAGCTGCAAGCGTGCGCGACAGAAGCGGCAACCCCTATGATCTTGATAAGTTTATTGATCAAGGGGCTGTTTTTATATCGGTTAAATCCAAAGACGGCAGGGAATTGAAAGCCCTGGAGCATCCGGGTCTGTGGAACGGCGCCATGGCGGAGTGGAATACGGTGTTCGTTGAAGTCCCCCTGATTACGTTCAACCCTGTAAAAACCGTAAATGACCTGTTAAAGGACGAGCACCAGTAGGGTTAACCAAATCCGGAATCCGGTGCACGAAAATCCGTACAAAGCTTACCACATGGCCCGATGTTTTTGCAGGAAGGAAGCCCTGCGGCCGGGATCAGTTTTTTCGCTCCTGACCGCAAGAGCGCTCAATGTCGCTTCAAAAACCGATCCCGGCCTTGGAAGCGCAAAAGGATCATTTTCCTGCTTTTTCTGTTGTAAAAAAGGCACCCGCCGCCATTGGGGCGGCGGGTGCCCGCGGGTTTTTTAATCAGTTTTGATGCCTGCCAGGTTTTTTACAAGGCGCTTGCGCTCCTTGATATCGTACTGGGAGGTGATTGCTATCTGTTCCATGATCGGCGAGCCTCCCCCGTGGTAGTTGCCGTAGGCCGTGCTTCCGGCGGCACCGGAGCAGGTTTGATCAATGAAGTAGAGCCAGAACTTTATCTGGTCTTCAACCGCAATATTCGGGTTGCGCTTGAGATACTTCTCCAGCAGGGGCTTTAGCTCGGGGTTTTCAATGTCTTTTTCAAACGGAAACGTCGCTGGAAATCCCCCTGCTATGTTGCAGAGCATCTCCTGTTCGTGGAAAACCGCTTCCCCGGTCAGGCACCTGCCCACGTTGGCGTAAATGGAATCCGGAATACAGCTTCCCGGCCCGTAGGGCGCCCTGCCCATTCCGGGGATATAGACTTCCGGCTTGCCGAAATCCGAGGCAGTGTAGCCGGCTGCATATCCCAGCTCCGTGACCTTTATGATTTCTGAAAACATCTCGCGCACATGGGAAGTCTTTTCAATGCCGTTGTATTCTGCTGCCGTGGCTGCCAGGCCCAGCAGAACGTCTCCCAGCGCGGGCTTGCAGCCTGAGTAGCTGTGGCGGTGAAAAAGCGCAAAAAGCAGTGCACAGATGCCTCCGTGGTCGTTTTCCCCGCACAGAAAAACCCGCTCCCACGGGATAAAGGTGTCATCAAAGAAAATGTAGGAATCAGTGTATCCGCCGTCAAAGCCCCTCTTGTAATGATCTCTTGGTCTTGGGTTGTGGGGGTGGACGACCTGGATCAGTCCCTCATGGTCTGCCGGCACTGCAAAGGCAACCGCGTATTCCTTCTCGTTGGGGCCCAGTGCCCGGGTGGGCACAACCAGGATCTCGTCTGCGATCGATGCCTCGGAGATGTGCAGCTTGCAGCCCCTTACCACTATGCCGTCTTTTTTCTTTTCAGTAACGTGCAGATACATGTCAGGGTCTGTCTGTTCCGAGGGCCGCTTGAGGCGCTCGCCTTTCATGTCGGTCTGGGCGCAGCATCCCACCAGATCATTTTTTTGGAAATATTCCAGCCATTTGAGAAAGTTTTTGTGGTATTCGGTGCTGCCGCTGTTCATCTTGTCTGCTTCATAGGAGACCGCGTTTATGGCGTTTAAGGCGTCAACTCCCATGCAGCGCTGGATGCAGCCGCCGACTTTCTTGCACAGGTATCTTGTCATGTCCTGTTTTTTATGCAGGTCCTCTGTTGACTGGTGAACGTGGCAGAACCGGTTTATTTTTTCCCCGGTTAGATGGGAGGTTGCAGTGCAGAGTTCCTTTCCTTCCTGGCTGGCGGCCTCGTCGAACGTGACTCCCATTACGTTTATGGCCTGCATCTGCATGTCGTCGTCACGGTCGATTTTCTCGCCGTTGAAGTAAAGGTTGCGCCGCAGCTTCCTGAGTCCTTCAATATATTGTTGTTTTGTCCGCATATTACCTCCGCTTGTAATTTGGATAGGGGGGTGTTTTTTATTTTCTGCCAGCTTCTTAAAGACGGTCATGAAATTTAGATGATAAATAAAGTATAGCTCCAGAATGCTTCTGTCAATCATAATCTTGGTTTGATTAAGGAAAGTAAATATACAGGCAGGGTTTAGTTAAAAAGTTTTCAACGGAATAATTCTGTAAGAGAAATGAGGTGTTATGAGTGTGAATGGTTATGATTTCGTGAGGCTGCCCGGATGAGCTTTTCCGCAACCCCGGGAGCAATTTCTCCCGGCCCGGTGACGTGTCTGTTTACGCGCAGTCCCTGGATAGATACCACGGGTTCGGGACCTGGGTTCGTGTTGTCTTCATCTATGCACGCATGCGCGCAGCCGCTTACATGCAGGGTCACATCAGGCCGGGCCCGGGGGTCGCGGGTGAATTCAGCCCGGCCCTCGAGCAGTTTTTCAATCCTTCCCGCTGTTTCGCCCCGGTCTATTTCCGGGTTGCATCCCCCGCAGTAACGTATTCTGACCTGAAAAATGCGGGTCAAGTCTTATCCTCCGGCTTTTTCGCAAAAGGCTTGCCTGTGTAGCCGGCCGGGTTCATCTAACCAGCAGAATCGGGTTGTGCACCCTGTTGATAAGATCGAGTATGGCCTCCGGGTCCCGATCCATGGCGTCCACCGGCAGCACCAGGGGCCTTCTGTATTCAGGCTGCAGTACTGCTGCCAGGGCGGCAGGGGCATCCGCACGTATGCGCCTGAAACGCAGGTGAATTCCTTCTGCGCCCGGGGTTTCTTCCGCGGCTGAAAGAACCTGGTCGCGAAGAGCCTGATAGTCCTTGTCGTCTTTTGCAGGAATCAGGATTTCCGTGTCCCACCCCATTGCACGGGCCAGATCCGCGGCGACCCCGAGGGCTCTTGCAGACAGGTTTGATCCGGTATAAACAGTGAATACCGGTTCCACCATGCGGGCCCCGCGGCCGAGGATCAAAGTCATTGATTTGCCTTCCTCGATCAGATGACGCACTGTTGATCCCGCAGATGTCCCGAGAAGTGAGCGGCCGGCCCGCCCGATTACTGTCAGGTCTGCGGAGTCTGTCTGATCGAGAATCTCTGATATGACCCTTCCGCGCCGTACCTTGAAATTCCATGGTATGTCTGCGTGCTTTGCAATAAGGGCAATTGTTTTGCGTATACGTTCTGCCTGGGTTCGAAAGTCCCTTTCAATTTCCGCGGGGTCCAGGCGCCTGCTTCGGTATATGCTTATCTCCCGTGCAAAGGGAAAGCGGCAGAAATCGAGCAGATCCGTATCCTCCACGTAAAGCCCTGATATTTCAGCATCCAGAGCCGAAGCTATCTGTGCGGCCGCCTCCAGCGCGGCCCGGCTGTATTCGGATTCATCCAGAGGGACAAGAATGCGCTTGAGTATCAGACGCCTGCCGGTTTTGCTTTCAGGATTCACTTTGACCTCCTTGCTCGGATCTCTGGGAGAATTGCCGCATGTTTTCAGCCATTGTGGCAAGTTTTTTCTGTACCATGCCGTTTACGGTATTTTCCGGGTAATTGCCGTTTTCGTCGGGCTCGCCCGCGGGCATTCCCGTTAACAGCTCAATTCCCTGGTCAACAGTGCTTACCGGATAAATGTGGAATTGTTCTCTGTCTACCGCCTCGACCACGTCCCTGCGCAGCATCAGGTGCTTTACGTTCGCCTCTGGGATAAGCAAGCCCTGCTCTCCTGTAAGGCCTTTTCTGCTGCAGACATCGAAGAATCCCTCGATTTTTTCATTGACCCCTCCTATGGCCTGTATCTGACCAAACTGGTTCACGGATCCGGTTACTGCAAATGATTGTTTTATGGGCGCATTCGAAATAGCTGAGATCAGTGCATAAAGCTCAGCAGATGATGCGCTGTCTCCCTCGATACCCCCGTATGACTGTTCAAAAACCAGCGATGCCTTCAGGGAAAGCGGCCTGTCCGAGGCGTACCTGGCGCCGAGAAACCCGGAAAGGATCAGCACGCCCTTTGAGTGCAGCGGACCGCTGAGTTTGGCTTCCCGCTCGATGTCAATGACCTCGCCCTTGCCGGCCTGGATGCGCGCGGTAATACGGTTGGGTCGTCCGAACATGAAATCGCCGAGGCCGAGCACCGACAATCCGTTTACCTGCCCGGCGGCTGTTCCCCGGGTATCAATAATGAGGGTGCCGCGTTCGATTTCCTCCTGTATCCGCTGGCGCATGCGGTCTGAACGGTAGATCCTGAACTCCACGGCCTTTTCCAGGTCAGGGGCGGTTACGCTGGTATTTCCGTTCTGCGCCGCCCAGTAGTCGGCTTCGGCCATAAGATCGGACATTTCTTTGATCCTGGTGCTCATTCGCTGTCCGTCACCTACTATGCGGGAGCTGTGTTCAATCATCCTGCCCACGGCCTGGCGGTCGAAATGCCTGATGCCTTCCCTGTCGATTATTGTCCGCAGAAGCCTTGCATACATGTCCTGGCTGTCTTCGCTGCGGTTCATCTGCACGTCAAAGTCCGCCGCCACCTTGAAAAGATCCGTGAATTCCGGATCGTAATACTGCAGCATGTAATATATAAAAGGACTTCCTATCATAACCACCTTGATGTTGAGATCTATGGGCTCAGGCTCAAGGGTTACAGTGGACAGCAGGCTAAACATTTCGGCAAGCGATTCTATTTTTATCTGTCCGGATTTGAGAACCCTTTTCAGCCCTTCCCATGCCCCGGGCTGGGTTAGCACCTTTCTGGCATCAAGGATAAGAGATCCTCCGTTGGCACGGTGGAGGCTGCCGGGCTTGATAAGGTTGAAATCCGTGATAAGCGCACCCATCTGGGACATGTGCTCCACTTTGCCAACCAGGTTGGCATAGGTGGGGTTGTCTTCGTAGATCACTGGCGCGCCCTGCTGATCAGTGTTGTCAACCAGCAGGTTAACCTTGTATCTGCGGATTGCCGGGGAATCCATATCAGTTTCATCACCGCTTACAAAGCCCGGCTGTTGCTGCTGCATCTGGGCCATGAACCCTCCGGCCTGCTGTGCCTGCTGGCCGCCGGTCATAAAGGTTTGAAGGTTTTCCAGTATATCGTTTTCCACTGCGTCCAGATGATCTGATGTTTCCTGAGCCTGGCCGTAGTTTTTCCGCAGTTCGTCTATTAAGGGCGAGATGGCGTATTTTGCAACTTCGTTGTTTAATTCCTGGATTTTCTCCCTTATTTCCTTTTGCCATCTGGGGATTTTCTTGAATACCTCCTGGGATTCCTCCTGGATTTCTTCTATCTTTTTTTCGATTTCACTGCGTTTTTCCTCAGGCAGGCGCTGGTATTCGTCAGGCGGCATAACCTCGCCGTCTTCCTTTATCGGCGCGAACGCTATGCCGTTGGGTGTCCGCACCAGCGACAGGCCCTTTTCCCTGGCCTTGTTGTTGATTTCTTCAAATGCCTTCTGCTGCTGATCCTTGAATTCCTGCTGTACAGCCTGCAGGCGGTTCTGGTATTCCTCGCTTTCAAATGATGCCTTTAAAGCGTTTCTTGCCTCAAGGATCGTTTTTTTCATGTCATCTGCGAAATTTCTGCCCTGCCCGGCAGGAAACTCCAGGGCCCTGGGGCGGCTCTGGTCCTGAAAATTGTTGACATAGCACCATTCAGAAGGCACACGGGATTGTCTGGCTTTTTTGTCCAGGGTCTGTCTTACCATGCTGTGCCGGCCGGTGCCCGGGGGGCCGAGAGCGAAAATGTTAAACCCCTGCCGCTGCATGCCCGTGCCGAATTTGAGCGATTCCACGGCCCTTGGCTGTGCCAGCGCCTCGCTGAGTTCCTCGAGCGGGTCTATGTCGGCGGTGGTGTTAAAAGAAAACCTTTGTATATCGCAGGCATGGTAAACCGCATCGGCATTCAGGCGCTCTGGTGCCATTGACTTCCTCCTGTTTTGTGGTGACCGGTTAAATCCTTAACAGTTTTAAACTATACATTTTTTTGATTCTTTTCAAACCTGTAGTGTTTGACAATCCCGGGCGGGATAATTAAAAAAGACCATAAATTTGATGCCTTCGTAAAAAATCTTAAAAATGTTATGCCCGCCAGGCAATGAGAAGATAAGTTTCTGATTTTAATTAAACATTAATCATTTAAACTTGAAACTGCCAGGAAAAAAGACTTTCTGCCGGCTTATCAAAATCAAAAAGGCTTTTTTATATGAATGACCGGGCTGACTGGATCCCCCGCCATGCACAAAAATCCCTGGAGCGGCTCCTTCCACGGGTGAGGGCCGCAATGGGGCCGCAGGATGAAAAATATGACCTTCTGTGGGAGAAATTCGAACAGCGCACAAGGACGCACTGGGAGGATATGTTCCGGCTCCTGGTGCAGCTCTACGGCTGGCAGTACGATTTTTTTTACCACCTGGAGCAGATTCTTGTTGCGGCAGCTCGCAGCTGGGCCGGGCGCCCGGAATACTTGAAAGAACTCGATGATCTGCGCGAGGCGGACCCGCAATGGTTCCAGTCCCAGGAAATGGTGGGAGGCGTGCTTTACGTGGATCTTTTTTCAGATAACCTGGCGGGCCTGCACGACCATATAGCATACTTCAAGAAAATGGGTCTTACATACCTGCACCTGATGCCCCTGTTTGCAGTGCCTCACGGCAACAGTGACGGAGGCTATGCGGTGAGCGACTACCGGGCCATTAATAAGGATATCGGCACAATGGAGGAACTCTCCGCCCTGGCCCGCATACTGCACGACGAGGGCATAAGCCTGGTGCTCGATTTCGTTGTGAACCACACATCTGATGATCATCTCTGGGCAAGGCGGGCAAAAGCGGGTGATCCGGATTACCGGGAATATTACCTCATGTTTGACGACCGTACACTGCCGGATCAGTATCAGCGGCATTTGCGCGATATTTTTCCTGATGCGCGAAGGGGTTGTTTCACCTATAACCAGGAGTGCGGCAAGTGGGTGTGGACAACCTTCAACAGTTTCCAGTGGGATCTTAATTACGCCAATCCTGCGGTATTCAGGGCCATGGCAGAAGAGATGCTGTTTCTGGCAAACCAGGGCGTCCAGATACTGCGGCTGGATGCGGTTGCATTTATCTGGAAGCGCCTGGGCACAGATTGTGAAAACCTGCCCGAAGCCCATCTGCTTATCCAGGCATTCAATTGCCTTGCGCGCATTGCTGCGCCCTGTCTATTGTTCAAATCAGAGGCGATCGTCCACCCTGACGAGGTAATCAGGTATATTTCCCCTCAGGAATGCCAGCTTTCCTACAACCCCCTGCTGATGGCGCTTTTGTGGGAGGCGCTTGCAACGCGGGAGGTCAGGCTTCTCAATCAGGCCATGATAAAACGATCCCGCATCCACCCGGAATGCGCCTGGGTCAATTACCTGCGCTGCCATGACGATATCGGGTGGAGCTTTGATGACAATGATGCATGGGAGGTGGGCATCAATCCCCATGACCACAGGAAGTTTTTAAATCAGTTCTACACCGGAAGTTTTACCGGCTCTTTTGCCAGGGGGCTGCCTTTTCAGTTCAACCCTGATACCGGGGATCTTAGGATTTCGGGTACCCTGGCTTCCCTTGCCGGACTGGAGCACGGCCTTGAGAAAAACGATTCCGAGCTCATAGAAGAAGCCGTGCGGCGCATAAATCTTTTGAGAAGCATCATGATAAGCGCGGGCGGAATTCCCCTGATTTACCTCGGAGACGAGTGGGGGATGCTCAATGATTACACTTACCTGTCCGATCCTGCCAAGGCCTCGGACAGCCGCTGGGTACACCGGGCGCGTCAGCGCTGGGAGTCAAAAGGCGATGTTTTCGACAGCGAAGTGCTGGAATGGCGGTTTTTCAATGAATTGACCGAGCTTATCTTGCTGCGCAAGCAGCTGCCTGCGCTGCGCAACGGGAACATGGAGGTTATAGATACAGGCAATCCCCATGTGTTCGGATTCATCCGGGAATATGAAAATCAGAAGCTGCTGATAGTCAACAACTTTTCGGAAAAACCCCGGCGTTTATCCCAGCTCAGGTTAAACGATGTTACGGCAGCATCCGGTTTCACCGACAGGATAACCGGCACAGCAATTGTCAACGGCTACGGGCTGAATCTTGAGGGCTACCAGTTCGCATGGCTGGAATGCGGACCGGATTAAATAATTGAAAATGCCTTGAGATATTCCCTGACACAGTTGAGGGTGCCCACAAACATGCGGGAGCCTGCGAGCACGGTAAAGACGTCATCCCTGTTGCCGCAGGCCTCTGCAAACGCGGGTCCTATTACCGCAGCCGGGTCTCCGGCTTCAGGGTTGTTGTTCATGGCTGCCAGATAGGTGTCAAATCTTTGTTTTATCAGCTCAAAGTAATCAATGTCCTGACCTGTCATCAGGCCTGCGGTTTCCGAGAGGCTCCGGGAGAACTCTCTCACGGTGTTCCAGTATACTTCCATGAGAGGTGTTTTGTGGGGGCTGTTTTCCAGCAGGTATGCCGCAGACCAGCCCACGGTGATTATTTTTAAGACCGGCAGCTCGTATTCCACCGCCGGGGCCTCGATATCCGCTGATTCGGGCAGCTGGGCCATGAGTTCTTTTACATCCTCGCGATCAACTGCAAAGTTGAAAAGATCCTCTCCGGCCTTTTCTACGGCGCTTTTCTCGCCGCCCTGTTCCTTGTTTTCTTTTTCTGACATGATATTTCTTTTTCTGCCTTTTGTTTTTTGCGGAGTCTTTTTCAAGACAAATACAGGCCGGCGTCAAAGTTGTCAAGCAGGGCATGAAGGCAGCCGCCATAAGCTCAGCCGCCTTCGTCAAAACCGGGGGGCAGGCCGTTTGAATCCTGCCGGCCGGGTTCCGGGATGCTTCCGTCCGGATAGGGGTCGGCGCCGCCAGGCCGGGCTTCGTCTTTCTGCTTAAGGCTCAGGTCAAATCCGCGTGTTTTTGCCTCGTATTCAAATGAATCCCCGGGCCTGAGCCGAAGTGAGTTCATGGGCGTGACCACTATGGCGGCCTGGTTGTATACCGGGCATGCATGCTCGCAGTGGCCGCACCCCGAGCATTTGTCTTCTATGACGTGGGGCACGGGATAGGGAAGATCCGGCCGTTTTTCGAATTCCAGGGCGTCGTAAGGGCAAGCCTCGTCGCAGACCATGCAGCTTTTTTTATATTCCCATGCCAGGCACTGCTGCCGGTAAATAACTGCCGTGCCGATTTTGGCCCATATGCGCTCTTTTTGTGACAGCGCCTGTATGGCGTCTGTGGGGCAGACATGTCCGCAGGCGGTGCAGTTGGGATCGCAGTATTTTCTCCTGGGAGTCACTGAAGGAGAAAATACCGCCAGCAGGCCTGCACTGAACCAGATCGGCTGGAGGGTGTTTGTGGGGCAGGCTGCCATGCACTGGCCGCATCTTACGCAGGCCGCAAGAAATTCAGGCTCCGGAAGGGCCCCTGGCGGCCGGAGAAGCCTTGCAGGGCTTACCACCCCTTTTTCAGACTCGTCTGTTGCCACCACGTTGAGACCGGTGAGCGCAACTGCTGCAGTGCCGGCGCCGGCAAGCCCGGAATATAAGAATCGGCGCCTCCCGGGGGAAACCGGCTCAGGGGAATCGATAGTTTCAGACGGGCCGGTGCTGAATGCCACCGCATCTTTTGGGCAGACTTGTGCACATTTCCTGCAGGTTATGCATTCCGCGTGGGCAGTGTTTTCGGGCGATTCCGGATCAATGGCTCCCATGGGGCAGCCGCGGGCGCATATTCCGCAAAGGTTGCATTCCGGGCTGACGCGCCTGCGTATGAGCGGCTTTTTTGAAGCCAGTGCAAGCAGGGCTCCTGAAGGGCACAAATACCTGCACCAGAATCGAGGACTGAATTTTGCCGCCGCAAATACCGCCGCAAAAAACAACAGCACGAATATCTGGGTGGCGTATCTCGGAGTAGGGATCTCGGCAAACATCAGAGCGCGGAAATCCATAAAACTTGCTATGGGATACACGGTTGAAACAGCAGTGTTTGAAACCAGAAGCACCACCGGGTAGATAACCAGCCCGTAAAACCGCGTGATAAGTGAGAGAGGCGCGATCCAGAAAGCGAATGTCACACCTGCAAGCGCGGATCCTGCAGCAAAGGCGAGAATATAATACTTAAGGCGCGGTGAAATCCCCTGGTTTGTTCCGCTTGTTTTGCGTGGGCGGGGAAAACAGGCGTCTGCGGCATCTATCGTGGTTCCCATGGGACAGATGTATCCGCAAAAGATCCTGCCGAAAACCAGGGCGGAAATCACCACCACCAGAGCCGGCAGAAAGGTCCACATAAGGGAGCGCCCTGCAAGGGCCGCGGCGCCCACAAGAGCGGGATCCATTCTCAGAAAAAGATCCGAGGCCGCAATACGGCCGGAGACGGCCAGGGTCAGCAGAAAAATCACCAGGCATGCTGCCTGGGCGGTGCGGCGGAAGAGCATTTTTTCAGACGGAAGTCCTGCCGATTTTCATGTTTTCAATATCCATCCGCCCGATTTTGCGCTGGTGAGCCATGCGGATGTGCTTTATCTGGTCAGGGTTGTACCTGCCTCCGTACCATTCAAATTCAGATACCGCGTAAGCATCTGCGGCAACCATATCAGCGGAGGCGATTATTGTCTCCGGGGTGAGAACCTTGCCTGGTCCGCCCGGCCCTCCAGAGGAAAGAACGCGCGAGGCGTCTATCACGGTTAGCCTGGGTGTTAGCAAAGACGCCAGATCTGTTATGCTTTCGTGAAGGTCGAGCCTGTGCATTACCCCCCTGTCGGATATCAGCCCCATCATTCCCTTCATTGAAAGGCTCACGCCGGCCCCGGAATGAGATTTTGCAACAGGGGCCGCGATAAGGACGTCTGCGTTTAGCACCTCTTTCATCACTTCTGTTTTCTTAAGGCTCTTTGCGTCACTGATTTTCACCTCGGAGAAACGCGACGGATCGGTGACAGTCCTTGCCATGCCCTTTTCAACAGAGTCGCAGGCGGCTCCTATGCCGGAGTTTTCAATGCATTTTTCCGCGGGCCTCAGGGGGTTGTCCAGTACAAGCACCCGGTCTGCGCCTGCTTTGCGGCACATTTCAGCCAGTGTCCTTATTACCTCCGGGTGGGTGTTTGATGCGCGCTCAGGGCCGGTGTCAAAGCTCATGTTAGGCTTTATAACCACCCGGTTCCCTTTTTTTACAAATCGTTCAATTCCCCCGAGCATTTCCACGGCCTTTTTTACAGCAGGCTCAATATCTCCCTTTACCACAGATATATCAGGGTTTTTCTCCTGCGCCGCCAAGGCCGGGGGGAAAAGCATTGACGCCCCGGCAAAGCAGAGCATTCCCTGCAGTTGTCTCAAAAAGGTCCGCCTGTCCATTTTATTCATGATCCCCTCCTGATTTGGTCACAAATCCCCGCAGAACAGTTTCTGCAACAGCCCGTGGTATATACCGGCGGCCTGCTCCACCTGCGGGAAGAATACTGACTCGTCGTGTACGTGGGCGTTTTCAAGACGCCCGGGACCAAGGACTATGGGTTTTATGCCTGCCGCCCAGAGCTGGTTTGCATCAGAGTGGCTCCTGAAATCCCCGCTTTGCCAGTCGATGCCGGCGTCCGTGTATACGTCCCTTATAGTCTCTACAACCCGGCCTTTTTCAGGCAGGCGGTACCCCGCGTCTATGGTTTCAATGTGAAACCGGGTCTCTATTGCGGAATCTTGTGATCCGGGCGAAAGGCAGGTTTCTTCGAGCTCCGTGACTATTTCGCCGATGGCCGCGTCAGGGGGAAGATGAACGTCCAGCCAGGCCTCACACCTGTCCGGAACCGTGAGTCCTGATCTGCTGCTGTAGAGATCCCGGAAGTTATATACAAGCTCGGGCCGCTGCTCGCGCATGTAATGAGAAATCCTGAGCATCATTTCCAGCAGAACCTCGATGGTGTTCTGCCTGTTATTGGCAAGCGATGCATGCAGGCGCTTTCCGGTGCTTGCAATCTGGGTTTCCAGATACCCGTAACAGCCAAGACAGGCAACCAGGTTGGTGGGCTCGCCGATAACAGCCCAGGGGAAATGGTAGTCTTCTATCAGGCGGGCGGCTCCGTCGCCGTTTTCCTCCTCGCCCACCACAAGACACAGGGCAGCGGGAACCCGGGGTCCGCAGTCCCTTCTTACCTGCAAAAAAGCTTCCACCATGGCAGCGCAGCCGGATTTCATGTCTGCTGCACCCAGCCCTGATACCGTGTCTTTGTCTTCATGAAAACCGTAGTCTTCTATGTCGTATGCAGTTATGGTGTCCACGTGGCCTATCAGTGCCAGTTGAGGGCTTTCGCCTTCTGGCATCGCCACGAGATTGTACCTGGTCTCATCCACCTGCTGTGATTCTGCGGAAATCCCGTTTTTTTCAAGATATTCCCCCAGGTAATCAAGGACATCGTTTTCCTTGCCCGAGGGGCTGTAGATGTCTATCAGGCGGCTGAGAAGATTTTTGAGCCTGTGCGTGCTGATCATGAAAATACCGTTTAATTTCCCTGATCGCGCCTTTTCATGCGCTGACGCTCCTGGTCGAGGTTCATGGTCAGATATACGTGCTCCTGCGGGTTTCCGAAGCCCTGTTGTTTGAAAAAGCCTATGGCAGGGTCGTTGTCAGCCTCTGTATCCACCACCAGGATGCGGACTCCGTCATGGAGCATTATGGATTTGAACCTGTAAAAAAGGCGTTCTGCAATTCCGGAGCGCTGGTATTCGGGCAGAACCCCCAGCCACAGCAGATAACCGTATTTCCATGCAGAGCGGTTTTTGTTTATGGTGGTCCCCAGGGCAAAGCCGATTATTTCATCTTCATGCTCCGCCACAAGGCAGTACTCAGTGTCGCTGTAAAACAGGTCCGCCACCTCGTATTCATCCCAGGCGCGATAGGTGTTTGGCGCTTTTCTGGCCACAAACAGTCGTTCTCCGAGATGGAAAACATCGCCCAGGTCGTCTATTGTCATTTCGCGGATTTTAACCGCCTGCTTCTTTGTCTTGGCTGGCTGTGAACTGCCTGACTCAGCAACTTCTGCCATGGATGACAAAAACTCCTTTCTTTTTGAATGTTTTAAAATCAGAGGCATTTACTCTGTCCCGCCTTAATTGTCCATCAGTTTGTTTTCAGGTAAAATAAACATTAAACTGCCGCCGGCAAACCGGTTCGGGCATTTTTTCCAGTTTATCTGCCGGGGTATCATAGCGCACTCCGAAGGTGAAGACAACCCGGCGTTCCCGGAAATCTGTAAAATTCCTCATCCGGCTATGGAGCAGATCGTTGGCAGCCGGTCTGAAGCTTCATATGCCGCGCCGCGGCATGAGAGCGGTCCATGACATGGAAGAACTGGAGTGGGTTTTTGAAATATGCCGATCCGCGGCAGAGTCGGCATTCGGAAGCGGAAAAAGATCCTGGGGAGAGGCAGAAGCTGTATTAAAACCTGTTTAAAATGGCCTACGAGCACGGCTATGCCATAAACATGGCCTCGTTTCTGGAAAT
>JBKHES010000036.1:0-19113 GCA_046540695.1 Desulfobacterales bacterium | reverse complement strand
AAGAACATCGGCCATTATGCCGTAGACGCCTTCCTGCTTCAGATATACGTGGTTTGCGATCCGCTCGATGGAAAATCCCCTGTGGGCTATGGCATCGGGCATATAGGGACCGAAATAGCAATACAGCAGAAATGCAACGCCAGTAAGCGTAAGAGACCATCCAAGAACCCGCCGGCATACCTCAAGCGATATTAATATGCCGAAAATACTGACAATGAAATCCAATTGGGTTTCCGCGCCCATCCTGTAGTTAAGGGCTTCGAATTCCGCCATCCAGTAGCCGACCACAAAAAGGGCCACAAGAGCCAGAATAATATCTAAAATGCTGGGCCGGTCCTGTCTGGACCGTTTTGTCATTGGAAACAGCAGAAAAACCATGGCAAAGGTTATCGCAACATAGAGACCCCTGTGGTACTGAGCAGAGACAGGCTGGACTCCTGCATTGTAGAAGTAAAACAGAACCATGAAAACAGACATGCCTGCGGTAATGTAATACCAGACGCCGGCAACCTTGCGGGCGGTCTTTTGCTCCTTTTGCTCCAGCTTCTCGATTTTTCCCTGATCCGCGTAAATCCCGCCATGCATGCCAGTATCAGCGGATTGCGTAAAATTTCTATGATCATTTGCAGCAGGCCCGCTCCGCGCCCCTGCCCGAAGTAGGCCACAGTTGGCACGCAGAATAAATTTATCAGGGGGATCATTGCGATAATTGCCACTGCAGCCAGTGTAACCCCTGACTGCCCGGTGATTGCAGACACTGCTGCAAGTCCAACAAACGTGTTAAAGCGGATGCTGCCCTGGAATACCGAGGAAAAGGTGGGACCGCTCCACAGTCTGCGGGGGCGGAACAAAAACAGGCCGGCGCTTAGTACCAGGATTGTTGCCATGATAGAGGCGGCCATGGGCAGGGCCGTGGAAGCTGCAAACGAGGCAAAAGCTAACTTGTCTACGAGCAGGGCTGGGAAAAAGACGAAATAGGTCATGCGCTCGGCCGCCCCCCAGAATTCGTCGCCCGGAAAACCGAGCTGCCTGCAGGCATAGCCCATAAAAATTATTATAAACACAGGGAGCAGAGCGGAGAACATGAGGCCCTCAAAAGGTAATTGTTTTGACTCGAAAATTCATAGCAGGATTTGATTTTTATGTAAAGCTGAGTATTTTTAGTCCAGCAATTTCCGGTGAATCACTATCAGGTTGTTGTTATGCTGGTTCAGGCTTATCGGGATCGGGTTCGGTATCGGTCTCGGTATCGACTTCGATCCCGACCCCGATCCCGATGTTTTTAAAAACACGGGCTGTAAAGGGTTCACTAAAATGAATCATACGGATCACTTTTTCGCCGAATACCTTCTTAATGCCTTTGACGGTTACCACCAGGAGTTCAAAGATATTACAAGGCGTGCCGGGATGAGGTTCCGGCAGGCCGACTGGCATGGAATCAGAGAGGATGCTGTTGAAAGGCTGGAACTCTACAGCACAATTGTGGAAGGTATTGTTGCAGAAATACGCGGCATGCTCGGCGATACTAACAGTGAACAGTCCCGGAGGGTCTGGAAAAATGTCAAGACGGAATTTGTCGGACTCATCCGTAATCGCTATGATTTTCCCCTTGCTGAAACTTTTTTCAATTCAGTCACGCGAAGGGTTTTTTCTGTTATGGGGGTTAATCCTGAAATTGAATTCACAGTGTCGGATTTCAAGATTCCCCTGATTGAAGAAAAACCCTGCCCGATATGTACTGCCTATCCCGGGCAGTACAGGAGTGGCGGCATTGAGGCTGTTGTTGAAAATATTCTGGCCCGATTCAGCAATGAGCTTCCTTTTGCTGACTTGTCTGCAGACAGCCGGCAGGCTGCAGGGGCTGTAAAAAAGCACCTGGAGCAACAAGGCATTAGTGAACACAATATGAGTGTTGAAATGGCGGACTCAGTGTTTTACCGCCACAAGGGGGCCTACCTGGTGGGGCGCATCCTGGCAGGAAAAAGAGTGGAGCCCCTGGTATTCTGCATTTTAAATATAGAAGGCAAAATCTTTGTGGATGCAGTGCTGCTTAATACAGCAGAGGTAAGCATCCTGTTTAGCTTTGCAAATGCGTATTTTCACGTGGATGTTGCCGTTCCTGAAGAAATGATCAATTTTTTAAAAAGCATTATACCGGAAAAGCGTGTGTCTGAAATCTATACTGCCATCGGCTATTACAAGCACGGCAAGGCCGAGCTTTTCAGGGAACTGACCCGCAGCCTGGAGCAGACCCGGGACCGTTTTGAAGTCGCCTCTGGCCAGGAAGGTATGGTGATGATAGTCTTCACGCTTCCGGCCATAAACGTGGTTTTCAAAATGATAAAGGAGCGCTTCGGCCAGCCGAAAAAAACCACTCGAGAATATATCCGGAACCGCTACCAGCTTGTATTTAAGCATGACAGGGCAGGGCGGCTGGTGGATGCCCAGGAATTCGACCATCTGAGATTTCACAGGGCACTGTTTTCAGAACAATTGATCCGGGAGTTTGAGGAAAAAGCCCCCAACACATTCATTCAAAGCGGCAATCAGATCATTATCCGCCATCTTTACACCGAGCGCCGGCTTACACCGCTTGATGTCTATATCCGGGAAAATCCTCCCGGAGCGGTCAGGGACGTGATGATGGACTATGGATGGGCGATCAAGGAGCTGGCAGCCAGCAACATTTTCCCGGGAGATCTTTTTTTCAAGAATTTCGGAGTAACCCGCAGGGGCAGGGTGGTGTTCTACGATTATGATGAGCTTTGTCTTTTAACAGACTGTCGTTTCAGAAAACTACCCGAGCCCAGGGATGACGACGAGATAATGTCTGATGAATCCTGGTTTCCGGTGGGGGAAAACGACGTGTTCCCCGGGGAATTCAGAAAGTTTCTCCTTCCGCCGGAGCATGTGCGCCAGGAGTTTGAAAAGGTCCACGGAGATCTTTTTGGCGTGGATTTCTGGGAGGATATGCAGAAAAAACATGAATCCGGCAAGGTGATTCATATTCTGCCTTACCGCAGCCACCGCCGACTGGGCCGTAACATGCTCGAGGGCTCTGGAGTCCATTATCTTAATCAGGCCTGATTGCCGCAGGGCAGGGCATTCCCCTTATTCAGCCCGGGCGCTCAGAACACTTCCAGGGAAGTCCAAGGCCGGGATTGGTTTTTTTGCTCCTGACCGCAAGCGCTCAATTTCGCTTCAAAAACCGATCAGTAGTCGGTGGTCGGTGCTCAGTAGTCGGTAGTCAGTGGTCAGTGGTTGATGGCGGTGGATTTTCCCGAATGAAGGAATTATATTAAAACTTCCCCAACCTCGAACCTTGAGCCTTTACCCTTTAACCTTGAACCTTTACCCTTGAACCTTTAACCTTCACCTATCAGGATTCCTGGATTTTAAAGGAAAGGCCGGCATTGCTGACAAGCCTTTGAATCAGTTTTTCCCCCATTGCTGTGGAAGGTGTCCAGAAGCCGCCGCCTGTTTCGTGTTCCGGGATATCATTTAAAAGGCAAACAGCGCTTTCTGCGAGCATCTTCCTGGTGGAGCCGTAACCCGGATCCTGATCCCCCTCCACCGTGGCTTGCATCCGGTTGCCTGCATCGTCTTTGCCGATAAAATCAAGTTTATAAAAACCCTTTTCCTGCTTTTCCGGGGAAGGGCCCTGGCCCGGTTCTGGCAGGATTAACTTTTGCATCAGCTTTCTGGCAGGGGCAAAAGCGGCTGCAGCAAAAAATCCCCCCGTGAGCACGGAAAACCTTACGGCCCTGAGGCGTCCCTTAACCCCTTTTCCTGTCAGCACTGCCTCGTGGTATTTAAAATTGCTGCCGTAGTAATAGTCAGCCAGCGCATTGGACCTGTGAACAATCCGAGTGTTGACTGCAGCCATTACAAACGGAGCCACCCAGCTGTCAGCGTCGGGGTCAAATTGAGGACGTGAGACCCCGGGCTGGCGGACTCCCGTTTGCATGCCCCCGGGGGCCAGTGAATAGGGGTTTTTTAAAATCCGGTTGACTTCAGGATAGCGGCGGGATTCTTCCACAAGGTTTAAAATGCTGGCCACGGTCCCGCCCGAGGCTCCGCCCCGTATCGCACGGACCAGCATTTTAACCCGGCTCAGGCTGTGGCCCAGGCGCTGCCGGGCTTGTTTCTGGAGGAAGTAAACCCCCATATCCGAGGGAATCGAGTCGAACCCGCAGGCGTTAACGATGCGGGCGCCAGAAGCCTCAGCCTCCTTCTGGTGGGCCCTTATAATCCGGTGTATCCACTGGGGCTCTCCTGCCAGATCGCAGTAGTCGCAGCCGTTTTTCGCGCAGGCCGCCACCAGGGGGGAGCCGTATCTTGCATAAGGCCCTACTGTTGAGATCACCAGCCGGGCCTTTCGGGTCATCCCGTCAAGAAAGCCGGTGTCAAGTGCATCGCCCACGAATAACCGGAGGCGTTCATCCGCATTCAAATCACGGTGAACGGCCTGCAGTTCAGGCTGCCTTCTGCCGCCCAGCGCCAGCCTGACCCTGCCTGTTTTTCCATAAGCCCGCCACAGGTAATCTGCCACCAGGCGTCCCACAAAGCCGGTGGCTCCCCATATGACAATATCAGCCTCGATAGTCCGGTTGTTTTTTTCATCTGTCATTAATACGCCTCGCTTGATTTCTGCGCCTGTTACCCCTTGAAAGGACTTAATATTAATCTGACCAGAAGCCCCAGCGCCAGGAAGGAAAGCAGCCCGGCGCACCACAGGATTATAAACCACAGCCAGTGTCGTTTTTTTCCGGATATCGTTTTCATATCTCTTCTTTGATTAGGTTTTTTACGGTTCATGAAAAAAAATGTCATCCCGGCGCAAAACATGCAAAGATTTTTTCAGGTTTTTAAATCAATTTCCCGTCTGCTTAAAAACACAGACCGGTTTGACTGAAAAAGAATCCCGCTTTATGTTTTCTGATTATGGTCATTGATATTTAATAAGCAAGAACAGGAGGATAAAAGATGGAGTATACGAAAATTCCCGGACTGGACAAGCAGGTCACGCGTGTTGCTCTGGGCACCTGGGCAATAGGAGGCTGGATGTGGGGCGGCACTGACGAAGCTGAATCTATTCGCACGATCCACGCTGCACTGGACAAGGGGATAAATATAATCGATACCGCGCCGGTATACGGGTTCGGCCGCTCTGAGGAAATCGTGGGCAAGGCGGTTGAGCAGTACGGTGGCAGGCAAAACGTGGTTCTTGCCACAAAAACCGCCCTGGAATGGGATGCGGAAACCGGCAGGGTATGGCGCAATTCAAGCGCGGACCGGATACGCAGGGAGATTGACGATTCCCTGAGGCGGCTGAAAACAGATTACATAGACATCTACCAGGTACACTGGCCGGATCCGCTGGTTGCATTTGAGGAAGTTGGTGAAACCATGCACAACCTCAAAGAGGAGGGAAAGATTCTTGCCATAGGGGTCAGCAACTACAGCCCGGCACAGATGGATGCTTTTTCCGCACGTGCCGGGCTTTCGGTCTGCCAGCCTCCTTACAACATCTTTGAACGGGCCATAGAAAACGATATCCTGCCGTACTGCCTTAAAAATAACATCGCCACTCTTACTTACGGGGCTATATGCCGGGGGCTGCTTTCGGGCAAAATGACACGGGACCGCGAATTCAAGGGCGACGACCTTCGCAATGTGGATCCCAAGTTCAAGCAGCCAAGGTATGATCAGTACCTGAACGCGGTTTCAAGGCTGCAGGAGTTTGCAAAAGACAGGCACGGAAAAGAAATCTTGCCGTTTGCAGTAAGGTTCGTGTTAGACAAGGGTTCGAGCGTGGCCCTGTGGGGCGCCCGCACGCCGGGGGAAGTGGACCCGCTGCCTGATGTCTTCGGCTGGAAGCTGAGTGATTCTGATATGGATGAGGTCGACAGGATAGTAAGTGAAACTGTCACAGATCCGGTTGACCCCGGCTTTATGGCTCCTCCTGCCAGGAAAAAAACGTAAATTAAAGTCTTGATGGCAATAACTCACGGCCCGGACAGCTCCGGGGTTGTTAAAAACATGCGGGAATTTTTTGCCCCGGATTATTGGGAATTGTAATCAAAGACTATTTCAACCCGTCTGTTTTTTGCTCTTTGCTGCGGGGTTTGGTTCTCTGACACCTGGTTTTGAGGGCCAAGCCCCCTGGATTCTATTTGCTCGGGGTCAACCCCGTCGCCGGTTAGGTAGCTTCTCACTATGTTTGCCCTGAGCTGTGAGAGTTGAAGGTTGTATTCCAGGTCTCCCAGCGAGTCGGTATATCCCCTGACTATAGCTTTGAGATCAGGATTGTTTCTCAGAAGCAGCTTTGCCTTATCAAGGGTTTCAAGGGAATTCGAATTAAGGCCATATGCGTCATATGGAAAATATATCAATAGTTTTTCAGGGGCATGCTGACTTGCAGCGTCTGCCCGGGAAGTTTTTTCAGTCTCCGGCTCTGGCGCAACTGTTTTATTTTCTTCATTATTGTTAGTATTGCCTTGGGGCTTTTGTTCCGCTATCAATTGATCTGCCTGTAACTTGCTTTCGGCTTCCGGTTGTGTTGCCTGCTTTTGTGTGTCTGGTTCGGGTTCGGGGGCAGGCTTGTCCGGGATTTGCGGGGCTGTGTTTCCGGATTCGGTCGGGGGGATGCCGGTTGACTCAGCCCGGTTTTCCTGCCCTTTTATCATATCTTCTGCATGGAAAACGCTGAGCCATTCCGCTGATGCCGGCAGCCACAGATAGGCTGCATAGCCGCATATGATTAAAAAAAACAGCATAACAACAGCAGTCAAGGCCTTTTTTCCGCGCCGGGGTTTGTGTGCCAGGCCGGCAGGTTTGCTCTGTTTTTCAAAACCCGGGGGTTGAACCTGATTTCTTGTTTCTTCAGGTTTTTGTGCAAACGAGCGGATTCCGAGTTCGCGGGCGCATTGCCTGGCGATACTCTCGGTGACAATCGTCTTGTTTTCCGCATACGCGGTGAGAAGGCAATTGTCACATATGATGTTGATTAAACGCGGGAAACCTCCTGAAAATTCGTATATGCCATCAACAGCCTTTTTCTGGAAAAGATTTTTGCGGCCGCCGGCGATTATCTGGCGGTGCTGGATATATTCCCCTGTTTCCTTTCTGGTTAAAGGTTCGAGGTGATAGCTGAGGCTTATCCGCTGGCGTATGGCTCTGCTTCTGCTGTCCAGAAGCATGTCATTGAACTCGTCCTGCCCCACGAAAAAAACATTCAAAAGCTTGGCATGGGGTTTTTCCAGGTTTGACAGGGCCCGGATTTCTTCAAGGAGATCATGGGTGAGGCGCTGGGCCTCATCGATTATCAGTAATACGTTTTTTCCTGAATAATGCTGCTTTGTCAGGAATTCCTCAAAGCGGGCAATGAAGGGTCCCCTGGATTTAAACGTCTCGTTCATGCCGAATCTTCGGGACAAAATGTTGATAAAATCAATTAAGTCAAGCGCGGGATCCGGGATTCTTGCAACCAGAACATTTGTATCCAGGCTTTCCAGAAGGGAGTTTACAAGAGTGGTTTTGCCCGTTCCCACGTCACCCGTCAAAAGCAGAAAACTCAGGTTTTCCTGCACCCCGTATCTGAGCACTGAAAGGGCTTCCTTGTGATTTTCCCCCAGCCAGAGGAACCTGGGATCAGTGTTGATCTGGAAAGGCTTGATGCTGAATCCGAAGTGCTTATGATACATGGCGGGCTTCTTTTGTTTAAAGGCGGTTTAATGAAAACGGGTGCTTTCTGATAAAATTTACACTACTCTCACACTTTGTCGAGCGAAAACAGGTTAATCAGATGAAAAAGGCGGTTTGCCCAGCATTGTTTCCGCCCGTTTAACGGCCTGCTCCACCGGATCTTTTTCAGTGTCTTGGCTTCTTTTCTTCAGGGGAGGGCTTGTTTTGAGAAAAGACTGCAGTCTTTCATGAATCCGGTTCAGATGCCGGTTTTCCGCTTCCCGGTTGATGGGTTTTTCTCCCTGTAGTTTTCTGCCTCCCTCCATGAAACCTTCGGGATAATACCAGTCTTTGAACCATGTGGCCCCGTTTTGAAACAGGATATGTCCCATGCGGGATGCCGGTGCCGGAACACCCAGTTTCAGGGCTTTTGCGGTTTCCGGATCGTTTTCGTATTCCGCAAATATTTTGCCTCCCGGCTCAACGGCCTGCAGAAACAACCTTATCAACCGGTATTCCAGTTCCGAGTCAAAAAGGGCAAAGGCGGTGTTTTTTAGGGTTACAGGGTTTTCAATATTGTATAATTCCACCCAGGGTTTGAATGTCGCGGACCGTCCGAAAAACATTGAGGCATGCATGAGACGGGATTCAATGCCTTGTGTTTGATAGTAAAGCACCATGTTGCGCTGTTCATCAAGACGGCCTTTTTGAACCGCCGCGGCATATACACGGCCTTCTGAAATCCCAATGCCTTTAACAAGCCGCTCCAAGACGTCTGACAGCTCTTCATGAGGTTGGAGTAAATCATTGCCGTATTTTTGTTCCATCCTGTAAGTGCTTTTGTTGGTTTTTTATTCAAGCATTGTTTCGCCGGTTTCATCTGGAGACCTCAGGCCGGGTGTCCGCATTATAAGCCTGGCGCAGGCGTTCCAGCGCAAAACCGCCTCCTGCTCTTCCTGCAGGTCCATGCTCATTGCCTCTTGGTAAAGATTCATGGCTTTTTTCAGCCATTCGTAGGCCATCCGCCCGGACCCGTGTCCTCCCCGGTTCAGGTGCGTTTTGGCCCGTCTTTCACTGATAATCCCATCGTAATACACCTGGTGAAAACTGGTGCTCAAACGGGGCAGGATTTCCCTGGCCCTGGAGAATTGAGCGCTCAGCTCACCTGAGAACTGATCGGCCAGGGAAAGAATAAGGGTGATAAGCGCCTGTTGGTTGTCCGGTTCCACCTCCAGGATGTCAAGACAGATTGACTCGGCTTCCCAGGGTTCATTGAGGAACCTGTAGCACTGTGCTTTTTCAAGCGCTTCGGGGATTTTATCTTTTGAAAGCTGTTTGAGTTTAAACATTCATTTCCTCCCTGTGGCGGGTTTATTCCATCAGGCGTACGGGCTCATGAACCTATGAGCTGGTATCCTTTTTTGTTTCCCTGATAAGCCTTTTGATTTGTGCAATGCACTTTGTAACCGGAATGTCTTTGGGGCAGACATCCGTGCACCACCACATGTTGCGGCACCCCCATGCCCCGTCCCAGTTGTCAAGCTGTTGGAGCCTTGTTTCGGTTGCCGTGTCCCTGGAATCGAATACATACCTGAAAGCCCTTAAAAGGGCTGCAGGTCCAACGTAGTTTTCGTCGGCCCGGTTCATGGGGCACGACGCTGTACATGACCCGCACAGGATGCACCGCAGTGACGGCTCGATAAACGCCTGGTTTTCGCTGTCCTGGAGTCTTTCGGTTTCAGGGGGCTCCTCGCTGTTAATGAGAAATGGCTGAACCTGGCGGTATTTTTCAAAAAACGGCTCCAGGTCCACCACCAGATCCTTGATCACCCTGAAAAGGGGAAGCGGCTCGATCACGAAGTTGCCGGCAGTTTTGAAATCCCTTACCAGTCTCTGGCATGCCAGTTCAATTTTCCCGTTTATGACAAGGGCGTCAGACCCGCATATACCGTGCGCGCAGGAGTATCTGTAGGTAAGGGTGGGGTCCTGTTCCCACCTGATTTTGTTGAGGCAGTCAAGAATCTTGTCAGTTCCCTCGGCCTCGACCTCGTATTCGTCGTAACGGGGGTGGGCGTCTTTGGCAGGATCGTATCTGAATACAATAAATGCGGTTTTCATAAACCATATTCTCCCGTGACGGTTGTCATAAGACTTTTAGTATTTCCTTTCCTTCGGTTCAAACCTTGTAATTGAAACCGGTTTTTTCAAAAGCTCCGGTCTTTTCCCCGGTCCTGCATACCGGGCCATGGTATGGTGAAGGAAATTTTTGTCATCCCTTTCGGTAAAGTCCTTCCTGAAGTGCGCGCCGCGGCTTTCCTGTCTTTTCATGGCCCCCAGGGTTATTGCTTTTGCAACCTCGAGCATATGACCGAGCTCTATTGTCTCCAGCAGGTTCCGGTTAAAACATTTTCCCTTGTCAACCACCCTGATGTTTTCGTAGCGCCTCTCCAGTCCCTCAATTATGGAAAGGGCTTCATTCAGTCCCTGCTCCGTCCTGAACACTGAGACCTTTTCCATCATCGCCTTTTGAAGCTCCACAAGGATTTCTCCAGGATTTTCAGTGCCTTCGGATGCGAGAAGGCCTGATATCCTTCCTGTTATTTCATCCACCTGGCCGGAAGGTACGGCATGCATATCTTCGGCGGCAATGAATTTTCTTATCTCTTTTCCCGCCCTTCGCCCGAATACGAGCGTGTCCAGCAAAGAGTTGCATCCCAGGCGGTTGGCTCCGTGCACGGATACGCAGGCGCATTCCCCGGCGGCATAAAGGCCGGCAACAGGTGTATTTTTGTCATCTGCAATCACCCTGCCGTCATAATCCGCGGCAATGCCGCCCATCATGTAATGGCAGGTGGGGACAACGGGGATCGGTTTTTCAGCAGGATCTATTCCGGCATAGGTTTTTGCAAAACCAGAGATCTCGGATAACTTGGAATCCAGCACTTCTTTTCCCAGGTGGGTCAGATCGAGATGAAGATAATCCTTTCCTTCAATTCCCCTGCCGGCAAGAATTTCTTCTGCCATGCAGCGGGAAACCAGGTCCCTGGGGGCAAGATCCTTGATTTTGGGGGCGTATTGTTCCATGAAACGGGTCCCGTCCCGGTTGCGCAGTATGCCGCCTTCGCCCCTGGCCGCTTCGCTGATAAGAATGCCGAGCCTGTAGATTCCCGTGGGATGAAACTGGACAAATTCCATGTCTTCCAGAAGAGCCCCGGCCCTGAAGGCTATGGACAGGCCTTCGCCCGTGGAGGCAAATGCGTTGGATGTGGTCTTGTAGATTTTTCCTGCGCCGCCGGTGGCAAGAAGAACAGCCTTTGAGTTAAATGTGTGAAACTCGCCGGTGGAAAGTTCATAGGCCACAAGACCGCTGCACCTGCCGTCTTTTGAAAGCAGACCTAGGACCTGGAACTCATCGAAGAAGTCTATTCCCTCCCTGAGGCTTTTCTCCCAGAGGGTATCGAGAATTACCCTGCCTGTCCTGTCCGCGGCAAAGCATGCCCTTTTTATGGACTTTTCCCCGAAATTGCTGGTATGGCCCCCGAAGGCCCTCTGGGCGATCTTCCCGTCAGGTGTCCGGTTGAAAGGCACACCCATGTGTTCGAGTTCATATATGGTCCTGGGGGCATCTTTGGCCATTATCTCAATGGCATCCTGGTCTCCCAGGTAGTCGCTTCCCTTGACAGTGTCGAACATGTGCCACTGCCAGCTGTCTTCCTCCTGGTTTCCTATGGCCGCTCCTATTCCCCCCTGGGCTGCGCCTGAATGGGAACGGGTTGCAAAGACCTTGCTTATTACAGCAACCCTGCTGTTTCCCCCCAGTTCGATTGCCGCCCGGAGCCCGGCAAGTCCGGCACCCACCACGACTGCATCATATTCGTGTTCCATTTGCCTTTTTTCCCTGCAGAAACAATGATTGTTTTTTGCCATCTTCTTTAACCAAGTTAACCCTGTGGAGCCAGCAGTCAAACAATTGAAAAAATCCGGGGTTATTCATGGAAAAACAAGCGGTTTAACGTTAGTTTCAAAACATAAAACCTTCAATAGTGACAAGGGAGGACCGCATGAATTTCAAGCGTCTGTACTTTACAAACCGGCACGGTAACAGGCTGGCGGCACAGCTCGACCTGCCTGCTGACGGCACGGCTCATATCTTCGCGGTTTTTGCGCACTGCTTTACGTGCACCAAGAACCTTAAAGCAGCCTACAACATAAATCAGGCATTAACCCGCGAAGGTATAGCTGTTTTGCGTTTTGATTTCACCGGTCTGGGCCAGAGCGAGGGGGATTTTTCAGAAACCGGTTTTACAAGCAATGTGAGCGACCTCATTGATGCGGCAGGCTATCTGGAAGAAAATTACAAGGCGCCTGAGATCCTGATCGGTCATTCCCTGGGAGGGGCCGCCGTACTGCAGGCGGCTGCAGGCATTGACTCGGTCAGGGCCGTGGCTGTAATTGCCGCACCTGCAAGAACCGATCATGTATTAAAACACATAAGCGATGCGAAAAAGAAGATCGAAGAAGACGGAGAGGCTGAAGTCCTGCTTGCAGGCAGGCCTTTCCGGATAAAAAAGCAGTTTTTGGACAACATGAAGGCGGACAACATGGCAGGGGGTATCAAAAATCTCAACCGCGCACTTTTGATTCTGCATTCTCCGGTGGACAACATAGTGGGAATAGAAAACGCATCAGAGATATTTCAGGCCGCCAGACATCCAAAGAGTTTCGTATCCATGGATACCGCTGACCATCTTTTGTCAGACAGGGCCGATTCCTTATATGCAGGAGGAATCATTGCCGCCTGGTCCGGAAGATATACGCAGCAGGCCGGCACTGACAGGCAGGGGGCGGGTGCTTCTGAAGGCGAGGTTGTTGCCAGGGCAGGCAAATCCGGGTACATGACCGATATCACCGTCAACGGTCACAGTCTTGTTGCAGATGAACCTCAATCAGCAGGGGGCACCAATGCCGGGCCTGCACCTTATGACTACCTGTTGGCCGGGCTGGGGGCCTGCAAGGCCATTACCCTGCGAATGTACGCGGACCGGAAAAAATGGCCCCTGGAGGGGATCAGGATCGGCCTGAAACACAGGAAAATCCATGTTGATGACTGCAGTGACTGCGAGACCCGCAAGGGATACCTGGACAAGATCAGGGCAGCAATCTCTCTGGAAGGTGATCTCGACGATGAGCAGAGGCGGCGCCTGGCGGAAATCGCAGGCAGGTGCCCGGTGCACAGGACATTGACCAGTGAGATCAGAATCGAGACAACACTCAAGGAGTAAGGGGGATTTTAGGTATCTGCCAGCATTTTTTTATCAAGCTGAGCGGCACAGGCGATCGCGCCTTTTGTGCCCCGGGAGCACGGCTTTTCTCAGGCGGATGGATTTCGGGGTGATTTCCACAAGCTCGTCATCGCGGATAAAATTTATGGCACGCTCTATCGTCATGGGCTTTACAGGAGACAGAACCACTGCGTCGTCCTTTCCCGAGGCCCGTACGTTGGTCAGCTTTTTTTCCTTGCACGGGTTGACGTTTATATCCACTTCCCGGTTGTGCTCACCTATGACCATTCCCTCGTAGCAGTTTTCCCCGGGCGGTATGAAAAGCACCCCGCGCGGCTCCAGGTTGAACAGGGCATAGGGTACTGCCGCTCCATGGCGGTCTGCTATGATTGAGCCGGTATAACGGGTTGGAAAATCCCCCCTGTAGGGCTCATATCCCGCAAAACCCGCGTTCATGATGCCGGTTCCGCGGGTATCCGTCAGAAACTCGTCGCGATAACCTATCAGCGCCCTTGCGGGAACTGAAAACTCCATTCTGATTCTGCCGGTCCCGTTGTTTACGAGATCTATCATCCTGCCCCTGCGTACCGAAAGTTTTTCCGTGACTATACCCATGTGCTCTTCGCCGCAGTCAATGAAAAGGTTTTCAATGGGTTCCAGTGTCCGGCCGCTTTCGTATTGATAAATCACCTCGGGCCTGCCCACGCAGAATTCAAATCCTTCCCGCCGCATGGTCTCAATCAGGATTGCAAGCTGGAATTCTCCCCGGCCCTTTACCATGAACCTGTCGCGGTTGTCCGTTTCCTCCATCCGCACCGCCACGTTCATGAGCGTCTCCCTGACGAGGCGCTCCCGGATTTTTGCGGACTGGACGAATTTGCCTTCTTTTCCGCTGAAGGGCGAGTCATTTATGGTAAACACCATGGAAATCGTTGGTTCATCCACGTTGATTCGCTCCAGGGCTTTAGGCCTGTCGCTGGTGCATATGGTATCGCCGATGGCAACTTCTTCGATTCCTGACAAGATCACGATATCACCTGGTTCTGCAGAGCCCACCGGCTGCAAAGAAGTTCCCTGGTAGGTCTGCAGCCTGGTCACTTTCAGGGGAATTGAGCGGTTTTCACGGTTTATGCAAACCAGCTGGTCGTTTGCCTTGACCCTGCCGTTTGTAACCCTGCCTACTGCCAGGCGGCCCAGGTAGTCGGAATATCCGAGATCGGATACAAGCATCTGGAAGGGTTCGTCAGGATCATATGCAGGCGGCGCAATTTCGGATAAAATCGTGTCAAAAAGAATGTGAAGATTGTCAGTTTCATCTTCTATTTCCTCTTTGACGATCCCGTCGCGGCCTATGGCATAAAGACAGGTAAAGTCAAGCTGCTCGTCTGTTGCCCCCAGGTCGATGAAAAGGTCGTAGAGTTCATCCAGAACAGCATCAGGCCTGGCATCCTTTCGGTCTATCTTGTTGATGATAACTATGATGCCAAGTCCTGCTTCCAGGGTTTTTTTCAGTACAAACCGCGTCTGGGGCAGGGGACCTTCTGATGCGTCCACAAGCAGAAGGGCTCCATCTGCCATGGAAAGCGCGCGTTCAACCTCGCCGCCGAAGTCGGCATGGCCGGGGGTGTCAATGATGTTTATGCGCGTGTCGTTCCACAGGATTGAGCAGTTTTTTGCGGCAATGGTGATGCCCCGTTCACGCTCCAGGTCCATGTTGTCCATGATGCGTTCATCCACGGCCTGGTTTTCGCGGAAAAGACCGCTCTGGCGGAACATGGCATCCACAAGCGTGGTCTTGCCGTGATCAACATGGGCTATGATGGCTATATTTCTTAATTGTTTATTTTTTGTTTTTCGGCCCAACGACTCGTACTCCTGTTAAATCTTTTTTTTAAAAAAATTCCGGCAAAGATGATTTTCTTTCGGATAAACTCCGGAAGGGACCAGATATTAAATGAGCAGTGGGACGCAATATATCCATTCCTGAGACAAATACAAGGGTTTTTTCTCCAGCCCTCCGATCCGGCAATTCCCGGCGAATTTTTCAAGTCGCGGGAATCGGCATATATTAAGCTCCTTTTCTGATTTTCGTAGTTTTATCGGGATCGAAATCGAAATCGACTCAGATCCCGATAAGACTGAAACACCATAACAACAACTTTATAATTCTTCACCGGAAATTGCTGCCGCAGATCAGCCAGGGTGCTTATGGATTTCCTTTCTGCAGAAGAATAGACCCGGAGGCGCAGATCTTTTTAAACTTTACATTTGCCCGATTTGTATTTACACAGGTCCTTCCTGTGAAAAAGTCAGGAAGTCAATAATTTAATAGGTATATATTAAGGTATTGCACGCTATGAGCATACAAGCGAAAAAATCATTTGCCGCGGTTGATTATAAAATCTGCAGCCCCAAAAAGTGTGACCCTGAAAACGGTGTGTGTGCAGCAGTTGCCGCATGCACCCATAAGGTTGTCAAGCAGATGGACGGTGAATTTGAACAGCCGATGATCTTTCATGACATGTGCTTGGGATGCTGGGACTGCATAGAAGCATGCCCCCTTGATGCAATCGTGATAAAAAACGTTACGTAAGGACCTCGAAACCTAAAAAGTTAAGAGTGTTCCCAGAAGTGCCGAGATCAGGGTCGATATCATCATAAGGCGGGCGGCTTCGGGGATGTGATCTTTTCCCGGCAGGGCAAAGGCTGCCCCGATCCAGGGTTTTTCCACGTGAATTCCGTGGTATGTTCCCGGGCCGATTAACCGCACGCCCAGGGCTCCTGCGAATGCCGCCTCCGGCCTGCCGGCGTTTGGGCTCTTGTGGTTTTTCCCCTCGAAAACTGCCGTGGCAAAAGCCCTTTGACCGGTTTTTAATGTTATTTGCGCGGCCGCTGATATGACAGGGATCGACAGCCTTGCCGGCAGCCAGTTGGCTGCATCGTCTAACCTGGCAGAGGGTTTTCCGAACCGTTTATAGCGCTCTGTCTTGTATCCCACCATGGAATCCAGTGTTGAAATCATCTTAAAGGCAATGGCCCCCGGGACGCCGAGAAGTACAGCGAAAAAAAGCGGGGAAAGCACTCCGTCCACGAAATTTTCAGCAACCGTTTCAACCGCTGCCCTTGATACGCCCGCCTCATCCATCTGGTCCGTATCGCGGGATACCAGCATGGCAACAAGGCCCCGGGCCATTTGCTGATCTCCTGAAACCAGGGCTGCATGAACCTTATTTGCCTCTGAATAAAGGCACCGGGCTGACAGGCAGGTGTAGAGCAGAATGATTTCGCAGACGGTCCCTGCAGCCGGGTGTATTAGCCCTGCAGCATACACCAGGCAAACCGCGGCCAGGTATGCGCCGCATACGAGAACCGCTGCAAATGCAAGCCCTGCCGTGAAAGGATTTTTCACAATCCGCCGGAAAAAAGCCTCCGCTCGCTCTGCTGCCAGCCCCATCAGCCGCACCGGGTGGGGAAGCCACGAAGGGTCTCCCAGCAGAAGGTCAAGGCCCAGTGCCGCGGGAATCACATACCAGGCTGAAACAGGCTCAATCAATTATTCCCCGCCCTCCGTCTTCTGCCCTCTGACCTCTGCCTTCCGCCCTCTGTCTTTCTGCAAACCCCGCGACGAGTTCCGCTGCCAGCTCGTTTGATTCAGGGTCTTTTAAAGAGATTCTGAAAAAATGCTCATCCAGGCCGTAAAAATTGGAGCAGTCCCGGATCAAAAGGCGGCGGGAGAGCATGTGATCCGCGATTTCCGCGGCCGTAAATCCCCGGGCCCGCATGAGAATAAACGTGGCATCAGAGTCAAAGACTTCAAGCCCGCGGGTATCAGACAGCCGCTCGTATATCATTGCTTTCTGACCGTGTATGTATTTCCGGGTTTTTTCAGCATGGGCTTGTGCAGTTTCACTGTTTTGGGCAATAAATAGCACTGCAGCCTGGGCCTGGGAATTTACGCTCCATGGAGGGCAGTATTTCCTGATTTTATCGGCAGCAGGCCCAGGGGCTGCGCAGAACCCCACCCGCAGACCCGGGATGCAGTACATTTTTGAAAGCGACTGCAGCACGATGACATTGGAAAGCCCTGTATTTGACATGGTTTGATTTTCCCGCCCGATGGCAAAGGGAAGGTATGACTCGTCAATTACAAAAAGGGTTTCAGGCATGGACCGGGCCAGGGCAGTGAGCTCCTGTGAATCAGTATATTCGCCCGTGGGGTTGTTGGGATTGCAGAAAAATACCGCGTCCGAACCCTCGGCCTGTTTTTTGAGCAGGTTTAAATCCGGTTTGAACCCGTTTTTGCTTTTGCGCATGAAATATTTGTATTTCACATTGTTTATTTCAAGGGCGTCTGCATAATCAGAGTAAGTGGGCCCCGCCACAAGTGCCGAGCCAATCCCCATAGCCCGGGGAAGCAGGTAGAGAAACTCCGTGGTGCCAGCCCCTGCAGTCATCAGTTTTTCATCTGTTCCCTGCCACCTTGCATATGCTTTCACGGCCCCGGACGCATCCACTTCCGGCAGCCTGCAGATGTTTTCGATTTTTCGGGCGAGATGCTCCAGAATACCGGGCATGGGTCCCAGGGGGTTTATGTTTGCGCTCATGTCGGTTATGTCTTCAGGAGCACATCCAAGGGCTGCTGCAGCAGCAAATATGTTTCCGCCGTGTCCGTGTATCATTTTTCCCCCTCCTGTCACAGGAGTTTTATAAGGGCGTCAATATCCGCGTTTGCCTCGAAATGCTCTGCCAGGAGATCGTATTGGATGTCTCTTGCTGCATGTCCCTGGAGGCCGGGCACTTTTACGCCTTTTACGCCGGTATGCGCAAGCCATTTTTCAAGTATCTGGGGCATGTCAAAAAGCCCGTGCATGTATGTGCCCATTACCAGACCGTCTTTGGATATGCAGCCGTCAGTGAAATCGCATTTCTCCGAATTCTGACTGGTGACGTGAAACAGGGGTGATCCTTTATTGGTTGTTGTGCGCCCCATGTGGATCTCGTAGCCGGTGCCTTCTGTTTTCTCCCAGGTAAACCCTGCAAGTGCCGTGGTTTTGGGCGCTTCAAGCACGGTTTCAACTGGAAGAAGACCTAAGCCTTCAGTTGTGCCCGGTTTATCTTCAATCCCCTCAGGGTCGTGGACTGCGGTTCCCAGCATCTGGTATCCCCCGCAGATGCCCAGCAAGCAGCCGCCTTGCTTGTGATAGGATTTGATGGCACGGCCCCATCCGGTTTCGTGCAGCCATCTGAGGTCAGCCCGGGTGTTTTTGGTGCCAGGCAGGATAACAGCGGAAAAAGGCGAAAGATCCCCGGGATGTTCCATGAAATATACAGACAAACCTTCAGCAGCATCCAGGGGATCGAAGTCCGTGAAATTGGAGATGCGCGGCAGGCGAACCACTGCAATCGCAGGTTTTTTCACTGCACTGTTTTGCGGCGCAGATGCGCGTTCAATTGAAACCGCGTCCTCTGCTTCTATCCGTATATGGTCAAACCAGGGAATAACTCCGAACGAGGGTTTTTGTGTTTTTTCTTCAAGCCAGGCAAGGCCGTCTGAAAACAGCTCAGGGTCGCCCCTGAAACGGTTTACCATAAACCCTGCTATCCTGCCTGAGAAATGATCCGGCAGGCAGGCCAGGGTGCCGGTTATCTGGGCGAACACACCGCCCTTGTGTATGTCCGCCACAAGCACCGCAGGCGCGTCTGCGTATTCCGCCATGGGAAGATTTACAAAATCTCGGTCCATGAGGTTTACTTCCGCGCACGAGCCGGCCCCTTCCATGATTACCGCGTCGCATTGACCGCGCAGCCGGTCAAGTGCCTGGGCAGACGTTCTGAAAAGCTCGTCCTTTTCAGTGTAGTATTCTTTTGCCTTTTTGTGTCCCAGGGCGCGGCCCATTACAACCACCTGTGAGCCGCTTTCTCCCGCGGGTTTTAAGAGCACCGGGTTCATGTCCACGTGCGGGGCTGTTTTTGCAGCCTCTGCCTGCACTATCTGGGCCCGTCCCATCTCAAGCCCCTCCGGGGTTACCCCGGAGTTGTTGGACATGTTCTGTGCCTTAAACGGCATTACCCGCAGCCCCCGGTTTGCAAGTACCCTGCACATGGCAGCGGCAAGCACGCTTTTTCCCACCTCGGAGCCGGTACC